>CADCUR010000090.1 GCA_902805935.1 uncultured Pyrinomonadaceae bacterium | reverse complement strand
TCACTTCCCATTTTTGGCTCCGCGGTTGACCAAAGTTTCAATGCTTTTGTTACCAAGACGAATTCCTCAAGCATCAGCGTCATCGTCAAGCAGCCGGACGGAAAGTTTTTAATCGGCGGGAATTTTGAAGTCGTCAATGGGAGAGCGCGTAGCGGAGTTGCACGTTTTAACGGCGACGGAACCATAGACAGCAGTTTTGTTTCGGCAGTCGGCGGCGCGGTTTTGACTCTCCTAGTTCAGGAAGACGGAAAAATTCTCATCGGTGGCAATATGGGCGCCAATGCTAATGGTACCTTTCGTAACGGCATCCTCCGCCTAAACAGCAACGGCAGTTTGGACACGAGTTTTTTTAACGGCATCGGTGGGTATGGTGTAAATACAATTGCCCGGCAAGCCGACGGAAAAGTTCTCATCGGCGGTACTTTCGCTAGCTTCAACAATGTCAACGTCAGTCGCATCGCCCGCTTGAATCTCGATGGCAGCCTCGACACAAGTTTTAACGCGGCGGCGAGCGACGCGGTTAATTCGATTGTCGTCTCCCCAGACGGAAAAATCCTCGTTGGCGGCGGATTTGTCACCTTTAATAATCAGCCTAAAAGATGTCTCGTCCGCTTGAATAGTGACGGCAGTCTGGATTCGACGTTCACGACGACGGTTGATTACCAAGTGACGGTTATCAAACTTTTGCCGGACGGCAAAGCGCTGCTCGGCGGAAGTTTTACTACCATCGCTGGACAAAACCGCAAATCGGCGGCGCGGCTTAACGGCGACGGCACGCTGGATTTGACTTTTAACTACGTCAACGAGCAATACGTCGGCAATCCGAGGGCGTTCGAAGTTCAGCCCGACGGGAAAATTCTTCTCGCCGGATTGTTCAGCCAATCTTTCGGCTCAGGTTTCAAAGGTTTGTATAGGCTAAATCCCGACGGCAGCATTGACAATCAATTTACGCCGCTCGATGCGGTCGCTGCTTTCGGAGTCATTTATCAACCGAACGGGCAAATCGTCACCGGCGGTTTTCGCAGCGGCGAAAATCTCAGCAGCCGGGTGTTTTTCGCGGGAATAAACAGCGACGGAAGTTACAACTCAAATTTTTACGGTTCGGTCGGAACTTACGGAACGGTCGAGGCATTGGTGACGCAGCCCGACGGAAAAATCCTCGTGGGCGGCGATTTTGTCGAGGTCAACGGCAAAGAGCGAAGGCGCGTCGCGCGGCTGAATCCTGACGGCACGCTCGATACAACTTTCAATCCGGGGCAAGGCGCTAACGATTCGATTCAAGGCATTGCCCTGCAGCCCGACGGGAAAATCGTTCTCTGCGGCAGATTCGGTTTATTTAACGGCGTTACGCAATACAATCTGATTCGCCTGAACGCCGACGGAAGTGTAGATTCGTCGTTCGTGAGCGGCGTGGAAATCGGCGGGCAGGCCTCTAAATGTCTCGCCCAACCGGACGGAAAAATTATTATCGGCGGCTCGTTTAATTTTTACGGCGGCGTGGAACGCAGAAACCTGGCTCGGCTCAACAGCGATGGCAGTTTGGATCCGAGCTTCAATGCGGGTTTAGGTCCGAGCATCGGCAACGCCTCGATGATGCTCCAGCCTGACGGAAAACTTCTGCTCGGCGGTCAGTTCTTTACCGTTGACGCCTATCCCAGACGCGGCATCGCCCGCTTGAACACGGACGGCAGCGTTGATTTGAGTTTCAACGTCGGCACCGGAGCGCAAGGCATCGTCGGCGCTTTCGCCGTTCAGCCCGACGGCAAAATCGTCATCGGCGGCACTTTTTCAGCTTACAATGGCGCTGCCCGAAACAATCTGGCAAGAATAGATAGGAACGGCAATCTCGACCCGGCTTTTACGCCGTCAACTCAAAACGTCTATGCCTTGCAAATTCAACCGAACGGCAGAATCGTGGTGAGCGGGAACGTGCAGACGCTGAACGGCGTTCCGCACAGGTATATTGGCAGACTTTACGCCGACGGAACTTTAGATTACAGCTTTAATACGGGTTCGGGCGCGGACAATATACCGTATGTTATGGCTCAAGCTCCTGACGGCAGCATCATTGCGGGAGGTTCTTTCCGAAAATTCGACGGGCAAGATCATATCGGAATAGCGAGAATAAGAACGGCGCCGGCGGCGGTTTACGATTTTGACGGCGACGGCAAATCTGATTTGTCGGTTTTTCGACCGTCAAACGGCGCTTGGTATTTGAATCAGTCAACTAATGGATTTATGGGCGTGTCGTTCGGCATTTCGACCGACCGAATCGTTCCCGCCGATTATGACGGCGACGGCAAAACGGATGTCGCCGTGTTTCGCTCAGGCGTTTGGTATTTACAGAGAAGCAATCTTGGATTTACCGGCATCGCGTTCGGCGCGGCGGACGATGTTCCGGTTCCAGCGGATTACGATGGCGATGGCAGAGCCGATATAGCGGTGTTTCGTCCGTCAAATGGCACTTGGTATTTGCTGCAATCAACTGCCGGATTCACCGGAATCACGTTCGGACAAATAGGCGATAAACCTGTCGCAGCGGACTACGACGGCGACGGCAAGACGGACGTGGCGGTTTTCCGGAACGGCACCTGGTATCTGCAAAGAAGTCAGCTTGGATTCACCGGCATCGCTTTTGGCACTGGTGAAGATAAGCCGGTTCCAGCAGATTACGACGGCGACGGCAAGGCTGATGTCGCGGTTTTCAGACCAAGCAACGGGGGTTGGTATTTGCAGCAAAGCGCGCAGGGATTCGTTGGAGTCGCATTCGGCGCGACAGGCGATTTGCCTGTTCCCGCCGATTACGACGGCGACGGGAAAACCGATGTCGCCGTGTTTCGCAGCGGAACTTGGTATTTGCAGAGAAGCACGGCAGGTTTCACCGGAGTCGCCTTCGGCGCCGCAGCAGATAAACCAGTTCCCAATGCTTTTATTTTCTAGTCTTTTCAAAGAATATCTTAATACACAAGTCTTCATTCAGACTCGATCGAAGCCTTCTAAATCATAATACTCGGGCTTTAGCAAAAGTCAGACTGAGACGAATTTACGCTTGCCGGATCACAAAAACCCCTCGGTATACAATTTTATGAACAAATCAATCAGCCTTAGCTTTCAGTTAATTAAATTTACCTGGTCGTTACTCCTCATCACCGGATTCGGTGGCGCTGCGTTCGGGGCGACCTTCACGGTCACCAAAGTCGCCGACTCGAACGATACCCAGTGCAACAGCGATTGTTCTTTGCGCGAGGCGATTATGACGGCAAACGCCACGGCGGGCGACGACGTGATTAACTTCGACCCGGCGGTGTTCGCCACGCCGCAAACTTCCGCGTTAGGATTCGGAGATTTACATATCAACGGCAACGGGAGTTTAACAATCAACGGTCCCGGCGCCAATTTGCTGACGCTCGATGGGTTTTATCAAACTCGAGTGTTTACCATTTTCGACGCGACCGCCAACGTGACTATCAGCGGAGTTACGATGACGCACGGGCGCGGCTTCAGCACCCTTTCCTACGGCGGCTTCGGCGGCGGCGGAATCTTGAATCAAGCCGGAACGGTCACGCTCAACAATGCCGTCATCACCGGCAACACCGACGGCGGCGGCATCGGAAACGGAGGCACGATGTTTGTCAACAACACAGTCATTACAGGTAATTTTTCCGGCGGGGGCAGCGGCGGCATTTATAATTATCCGGGCACGACGCTGACTGTTACCAATTCGACTTTCAGCACCAACACCTCCAACAGCAGCGATGGCGGAGCCGGCATCTTCAACGCCGCCAATGTCACCGTCAACGTCGTAAACTCAACTTTTAGCGGCAACGTGGCGTCCTCGAACGGCGGCGGTGCCGTCACCCATATTTCCGGAGTGTTGAACATTACCGGCTCGAATTTTAGCGGCAATCAAGTGCCTGCTAATTCCGGTCCCAGCACCGGCGGCGCCATCCGCATCAACGGCGGCACTGTAACTATTGCCGCTTCGACTTTCACCAATAATTCGGCGAGAAGCGGCGGAGGCATTTTGAATAATTCCGGCGGCACTTTGATTATTAACAACTCGACTTTCAACGGGAACAACGCGTCGAACGGCGGCGAAGGCGGCGCAATCGCCAACGGCGGCGCATTGACTTTGACAAATACAACCATTAGCGGGAACAACTCGTTAGGCAATATGTTCGGTGGCGGCACTGGCGGCGGCATTTCTAACTCCGGCGGCACGCTGACTATTATCTACTCGACCGTCGCCAATAATACGGCGAGCAGCGGCGGCGGCGTCTCCGCCAGCGGCGGCACGGTCATCGCCCGCAACAGCATCTTCGCCGACAATACGGCGGGTAACGGCGCGCCGGATTTCGGCGGTACTGTTAATTCACAGGGTAATAACTTAATTGAGAATCCCGCCAACACGGTTATCACCGGCACGATGACCGGCAACATACTCGGACAGGACGCGCAGCTTCTGCCGCTCGGCAGTTACGGCGGCGCGACGAAAACCATTCCGTTGCTCGGAACGAGTCCGGCGGTTGACGCGGGAAATCCCGATAACGCTCCCGCCGCCGACCAGCGCGGCGTTCCGCGCTCGCAGGACGGCGACCTCAACGGCGTGTTTTTGCCCGACATCGGCGCCTATGAAAGAGAGGCTATCGGTTTTAGGGTGACGAAAACCGCAGACACGAACGACGGCGCGTGCAACGCGGATTGTTCTTTGAGAGAAGCGATTGCGGCGGCCAACGCGGCGACGCTCGACAACGTTATCGTTTTCGACGGCGCGTTGTTCGCCTCACCGCAAGTCATCACGCTGACCGGCGGAGAATTACAAATCAGTAACGCAGCTTTCGGCATTATCGGCAGGGGAGCCGATTTTTTGACGATTTCAGCAAACAATCAAAGCCGCGTTTTTTCAATCAGCGCCGGAGCAGCGGCGGGCATTACCGGCGTAAAAATTACTGGCGGCAACATGCAGGGCAATGGCGGCGGTATTTCTAACAGCGGCAAATTGTCGGTCACCACTTCGGTAATTAGCGGCAACAATTCGGCGAATTTCGGCGGCGGCATTTTTAATAATGAAAACGGTATGCTTTCTTTAAGCAATTCGGTTGTCGGCAGCAACACGGCGAACGTCGGCGGCGGATTGTTCGCATTTACCAATAGTAACTTGACCATCTTGAACTCGACCGTCAGCGCCAATACCGCGACGAGCAATTTCGGCGGCGGCATCTCGAACAACGGCGGAACGCTGACAATGAACAAATCAACCGTCAGCGGAAATTCCGGCTGCGGCATTTACAACGGCGGCACGGCGAACGTCAACGACTCAACGATCAGCGGCAATGTCAGCGGCAGCAACGGCGGCGGAATTTTCAACGATGCCCTATTAAATCTTTTCTCTTCGACCGTCGCCAATAACCGCTCAAATGTGCGGGGCGGCGGCATCTACCGCAACGCCGGAACGGTTACCACCCGAAATTCGCTAATCGGCGACAATACCGCTCCGAATTCTTCGGATTTTTACGGCGTATTGAGCCAAAGTTCTTACACTTTAATCGAAGACCCGAACGGCTTCATAATCACAAATTCAAACGGCGGAAACATCACCAATCAAGACCCGCGACTGCTGCCGCTCGGCAATTACGGCGGTACGACGCAGACGCACGCGCTTCGATTAAACAGCCCGGCAATTGATAAAGGCTCGTTTTTCGGCACGACCTCCACCGACCAGCGCGGGCGAATTCGCCCGTTTGATTTTCCGCTTGTGCCGAATTCCTCGAACGGCAACGGCTCGGACATCGGCGCGTATGAACGCCAGCCGAATGATGCTTCCAGTTTGCCGCTGTTTGATTTTGACGGCGACGGACGCGCGGACGTTTCCGTGTTCCGTCCCTCAAACGGCACCTGGTATTTAAATCAAAGCACGGCTGGTTTTATGGGCGTTGCCTTCGGTGCGGCGGGCGATCAAATCGTTCCGGCGGATTACGACGGCGACGGTAAAACCGATGTCGCTGTGTTTAGAAACGGCACTTGGTATCTGCAAAGAAGCCAACTTGGTTTCACCGGCGTCGCGTTCGGTGCGGCGGACGACATTCCCGTTCCGGCGGATTACGACGGCGACGGGCGAGCTGATATTGCCGTGTTTCGTCAGTCAACGGGCGTGTGGTATCTGCAGCGCTCGAATCTTGGATTTATCGGAATCACGTTCGGGCAAACGGGCGACAAACCTGTCGCAGCAGATTACGACGGCGACGGCAAAGCTGATATTGCCGTGTATCGAAGCGGCACTTGGTATATCCAGAGAAGTCAATTGGGATTTACAGGAATTGCTTTCGGCGAGGCGACGGATAAACCAGTTCAGGCTGATTACGATGGCGACGGCAGGGCTGATGTAGCGGTCTTCAGACCATCAAATGGAACGTGGTACCTCCAGAGAAGCCAGTTAGGATTTACCGGCATCGCTTTTGGTTTAGGCACTGATAAACCTACGCCAGCCGATTTTGATGGCGACGGTAAAACGGAGGTTGCCGTCTATCGTGA
>CADCUR010000089.1:4969-6564 GCA_902805935.1 uncultured Pyrinomonadaceae bacterium | reverse complement strand
GCGGCGATTTTCACCTTCCATTTACCCGGCGATGAATCTTTCAATCGTCGCACGTTGGTATTTAAGAAAAAGGAAGGCAAATGGCTTATCGCTCACCTGCACGCTTCAGTTTTCTCAAAGCCGAAAACTGAGCAGATAGAGCAACCAAAACCATGAAATATTCTCATCTATTTAATACCTTAAATAGATAAGAACGAAGAAAAACCGCGAACGCTTTCGGCTGTTCTATCAAGCGTGTAGCGGCAAAAAATTAAAAGCTGCAAATGAATACGAAAAAAATCTACAGTGACGAGCGAAATCGAAGAAACAATTTTCTTTTTCCCCGCTCGTCGTTTTTTTCTCTAACAATCTCCATATTTTGTCTTTCCTTGTTTTTTTTATTCGCCTGTCAAAGTCAGACGCAAAAGTCGAATACAGAAACTCCCGCCGCGAGAACTGAAACTGTTTCAAATTTGCCGAAAGTGACGCAGATTGACGTGCCGGGTTTGAAAAATCTACTCAAACCGAATGGCAAACCGCTGCTGATAAATTTTTGGGCAACGTGGTGCGCCCCGTGCCGCGAGGAATTTCCCGATCTGGTTAAAATGGGCACGGATTACAAAGGTAAAATCGATTTGATTACCGTATCTCTCGATGAATTGTCTGAAATTAACGGCGAGGTTCCGAAGTTTTTGGCGCAGATGAAATCCGAATTCCCTGCTTATCTACTAAAAACGCCGGACGAAGGCGCAGCAATCGAGTTCGTTTCGAAAGACTGGCAAGGCGCTTTGCCGTTTACGGTTCTTTTTAACGCGCAGGGCGAAACGATTTATTCCAAACAGGGAAAGTTCAAGACAAATGTTTTGGTGGCTGAAATCGAAAAAATCTTAACCGTTCAAAGCCAGTAATAAAAATAACAAGCCGGGCGCAGATCGTCAGCTCGAAGGTTTCAGACAGCTTGGTGTAATGAACTTGCGCCGCTTCGTAATTGAGCAAAAGGAAGTAAACGGCAAAACTTTGAGCCGTGCTGCGTTAACGTTTAACGAACCGGATCGCGGCATCGCGTTATGGCTTGCCGAACCAGGTTCGATGGGCGCATTAGACTTTACTTCGGCGAATGCGAATATCGCCACCGCATTACGCTGGCGGCGAACACCGAAGGCGGCGCGTTCGGCTTAAGCCTGGCGAGTGTGATCGGTCTGCCGCATTCATTCGAGATGCAGTATATTTTAATGAACGCTTGGGCGATAAGAACGTACAGAAGAAGTAATGAATAGAGACAATGACAAGTTAGCCGTCTTTTTTCCTTTGAATCAGGCGGGCTTTTATTTACAAGCCATTAAAAAAAAGTGTTTGGCAAAAATGCTTCCATTTTTCCCTGGCGTGCTTTGCGCCTTCGCGGGAAACAGTAAAATATCGCGCGAAGGCGCAAAGACGTGCTAAGAAAGAAAATGTATTTTTGAGATAGCTTCCAGTAATTACGGTAAGACGCTTTTGCTGCCTGTTTTATTTGAAAACTTTTTTTTGCGTGGTTACGTTCTAAAAATTGATGAGTATTTCTTCGACACTAGACCGCCTTCATTCCGGGGCAAAGGGTAACAGATGGCTTTGGTTTT
>CADCUR010000089.1:0-4959 GCA_902805935.1 uncultured Pyrinomonadaceae bacterium | reverse complement strand
TTTATCCCTTCGGGAATCGTCAAACTGATGGACGAGCGATTTGCCAGCGGTTTGTCGGCTAATCACCCGATGGGTCATTATCTGGAAGCGCTGCATCTGACGGGTTATTACTACACATTTATTGGCGTCGTGCAGGTGGCGGCGGCGATTATGCTGCTGATTCCGCGCACGACGACGCTCGGCGCCTTTCTCTATTTTCCGATCATTCTGAATATCACTATTCTGACATTCGCCACGCGTTTTGACGGCTCGATGTTTACCGCGCCTTTGATGACGCTGGCTAATTTGTATGTTCTCGGCTGGAATTATGAGAAATGGAAATATATTCTGCCGTTTAATCGTTTGAATGTTTTCGACCAATCGGCGGAGAAGAAAAAAACGAGCAATAAATTCCCGACGCTTTTCTTTGCCGGAGTTTTTGCCGCCGTCGTCTTTTTTATGTTTGTCGTTCCGCGACTGTACAGCATCAAACCGCGCAACACTTTGCAGCAGTGTTTAAGGCAATTTAACGACAGCCCGCGCATCAAATCTGGCGAAGATTTCTGCAACTGCATTCATATCTCCGGCGAGCCGCTCAGCAAATGTCTCGATGAATACAACAGCGCTCCGAAGGATATTATTCAGATACCATAGAGCCTTTTATTTATTAAAAGGTGGTGGTTACGGTTCCAAAAGTTTAATTTGTCAGGTAAATCTAAAGGTTAATTAGAAAAAGCGTCTGCTATAATGACGAGCGGGCTAACAATTACAATATGGTGATAACGGCATGACAAATGTCATCGAACTTGAACAACTGAGCGTGACGTTCGGAAAGCGTCCGATTCTGAAATCTTTAAGCGGCGCGCTCGGCGGGCGCGCCATCGGCTTGCTCGGACCGAACGGCGCGGGGAAAACTTCGCTGATTCACACGCTGCTCGGCTTTCACCCGCCGACTTCCGGCACGGCGCGCATTTTCGGGCAGGACATTACGACGGACGCCAAGCAGGTGCGGGCGACCGTCGGTTATATGCCGGAGAGCGATTCGTTTATCGCCAAGATGTCGTGCGTTCATTTTGTGCGTCTGATGGCGGAATTGTCCGGCATTCCCGCGAAACACGCGCTCGAACGGGCGCACGAAGCGCTGTTTTTCGTCGGCTTGGGCGAAGCGCGTTATCGCCCCGTAGATAGTTATTCGCTCGGTATGAAGCAGCTCGCCAAGCTCGCGCAGGCGATTGTTCACGGACCGAAATTGATTATTTTGGACGAGCCGACGAACGGGCTCGATCCGCCGACGCGCAATCGGATGATCGCGCTGATTCGTCAGATTCGTGACGGCGGGCGGGCGCGCATACTTTTGTCGTCGCATCTGCTTCGTGATGTCGAGGAATGCTGCGACGAAATTCTCGTCTTAAAAGACGGGCGCATCGCCGCCAACTGCAATCTCGAAGAAGAGCGCAAATTAAACCGTAAATTTATCGAGCTTGAGACGCGCGGCGGCAATCGCAAAGGATTTGTCGAAGCGATTGGCGGTTTGGGCTGCGAATACGCGCTGTCGGGCGAGCGGCGCATAAAATTGATTATGAACGAGACGGTCGAAATCAGCGATTTGTATCGTCTCGCGCTCGAAAACGCGGTGCAGATTCGTCGCCTGAATTTCAAGCGTGATTCACTCGAAGACATTTTTTTGAAGGCGATGGAAAACGGAAACGCGGGCGACGGCGCGAGCGCGTCAGTCAATAACGAAAGCCGGATTGAAAACGGTAATGGGAGGATAAGCGATGGCGGTTTATGAGCATTTATACGGAGCGTATGAAGGCGATTCGCACTCGGCGTGGTCGCGCTTTCTGGTAATACCGCGCTACGCTCTGCGCGAGGTTTTCAAGTCGAAGCTGCTCGTGACGATTTTCATTTTGTGCTTTATTTATCCGCTGGTGGCGACGATTCTGGTTTATCTGCATCACAACGCGAACGCGCTCGCGCTGCTGCAAATAAACGTGCGCGAGCTGCTGCCGATTGATGCTTCGTTCTTTTTAACATTCGTGCAGGTTCAATGCGCGTTTGCTTTTATCCTGACAGTGCTCGTCGCGCCGCCGCTCATCTCGCGCGATTTGTCGAACAACGCTTTGCCGCTTTATTTGTGCCGACCGCTTTCGCGCGCCGAATACGTTTTAGGCAAAATGGCGGTCGTCATGTTTTTGCTGTCGCTGGTAACTTGGATTCCGGGCTTGCTGATATTCTTTTTTCAAGCGTCGCTCGCCGGTTTAGCGTGGTTGTGGGCGAATCTGTGGATGATTCAAGCGATTTTTTCAAGCAGTATGGTCTGGATTATCTTACTGGCTCTGCTGTCTCTCGCCGTCTCGTCGTTTCTCAAATGGCGCGTGGTGGCGAGCGGCGCGTTGTTGGGAATGTTTTTCGTGCCGACGGCGTTTGGCGAGATCGTCAATAATCTTTTTCTGACGCGTTGGGGACATTTAATCAGTTTGTGGGCGACGATAAAAAGCATCTGGCGCGGGCTGTTCGGACTTTTTGAGCGGCAGACCGGAAGCATTCGCGGAAAAGTCACCAATCCGATTTACGACGAACAGTTTTTCGACATCGCGCTGCTTGAGCCGCCGCTTTGGGTTTCTTGGCTGGTCATCGCGGGAATTTGCGCCGTTTGTGTTTGGCTGCTCGCGCGAAAGGTTCGCGCTTACGAGGTGATAAAATGACACCGACGATAACAACATCAACGACAACCGAATCGTCAACGACGCCCGCATCGCCTCAGACGGCGACGGCAGCGACTTTGCCCGCCGCGTCTCTTACTTCCGAGAAGATGATCGTGTTTCAAGACGTATCGAAATTCTACGGCGAGATTCTCGGCGTCAATCGGGTTAATTTGCAGATTGCGCCGGGAATTACGAGTCTCGTCGGACCGAACGGTTCGGGAAAAACGACTTTGATGAATCTGATGTGCGGGCTGCTCAAACCGACGAGCGGGCGCGTCAGCGTTCTCGGCACGTCGCCCGACGAGCCGGAAGCGATGTTTCAAAAGCTCGGATATTGCTCGCAGTTCGATTCGTTTCCGCGCGGCGCGACCGCCCGCGAGTTTATCGAATTTTACCTGCGCGTTCACGGCTACACGAAACGGGAAACCGCCGAATTGACCGACGCCGCGCTCGAACGAGTATCGCTGACGGATGCGGCAGACCGCAAAGTTTCAGCGTTCAGCAAGGGAATGCGGCAGCGCGTCCGGCTCGCCCAATCTATCGCGCACAATCCGTCGGTTTTGGTGTTGGACGAGCCTTTAAACGGGCTTGATCCGATGGCGCGCGCCGAAACGATTCGCCTGTTTCGCCAACTCGCCGACGCAGGAATGTACCTCGTTATCTCAAGCCACATTCTGCACGAAGTGGATATGATGTCCGACAGCGTCGTGCTTATTCATAACGGTTATGTCGTCGCCGAAGGCGAAGTGCGCGGCGTCCGCGACGAGATCGAAGAACATCCGATTCAGATTCTGATTCGCTGCGACCGCCCGCAAACATTAGCCGCGCGTCTGTTCGAACACGAGCATACGGTCGAAGCGCGCATCCACGACGACCGTCAGGGCTTGTTTGTCAAAACGCGCCGACCGGACGATTTTTATCTGCTGCTTAACCGCGTGATTACCGAGCAGAATCTGCAAATCGAATCTGTCGCGCCCGCCGACGACGATTTGAACGCCGTCTATCAATATTTAATTACATCCGACGGAGGACAAGCCTAGATGAGTTCAACATCTGAAATCAGAGAACAATCCGTTGCTGCTAATGTAAATTCGGTGAATGTGAACACAAGACCGGCAGCTTCGTGGTCGCTGCGGACGCGGCAAGCCTTGGCGGTTATGCGTCTTGAAATCAAGAAAAACTTTTTGAGCCGCCGCGCTTTTCTGCTTTATTTGATAGCGGGCTTGCCGCTCGTTCTGCTCTCATTACTCGCGCTTTTTCCGCCGCCGACCGACGAACTCGGAACCTTCGGCGAGATGAGTATGGTTTATGCGGCGATCTACGGCGGGCTGATTTTGCGCACGCTTATCTTTTTCGGCTGCGCGTGGGTTTTTATGAATTTATTTCGCGGCGAGGTGGTTGACAGAAGCCTGCACTATTATTTTCTCGCGCCCGTCCGCCGCGAAGTCCTCGTCGTCGGCAAATATCTGTCAGGGCTGCTCGCCACAATCGTGTTGTTCAGCATCACGACCGTCGGCTCGATGTTCATATACTACTTCTGGCTCTTTCCGTCGGAGTCCGCGAGATTCTTTTTCGACGGCGCGGGCACAAGTCAGATGCTGGCTTATCTTGGGGTTACAATCCTGGCGTGCATCGGTTACGGAGCGGTTTTTCTGCTCGTCGGACTGTTTTTCCGCAATCCGATTATTCCCGCCGGGCTGCTTTACGGCTGGGAATGGATCAATTTTCTGCTGCCGCCGTTCTTGAAAAAGATAAGCGTGATTCATTATTTGCATTCGCTCGTGCCGGTGCCAATGTCCGAAGGTCCGTTCGCAGTTCTCGTCGAACCGACGCCCGCGTGGATTTCCGTGCCGAGTCTTCTTCTATTTACGGGCGTCGTGCTGTTTCTCGCCAGTCGGCACATCCGCCGTATGGAGATTAGCTATGCGGGAGACTAACCGGAGAGATATGCATACGGATAAGTTTTTACCGCTAACGATCGAAGCGATTCGGAAAGTTCCGAGTGTGCCGCGCGCCACATTCTTACTTTCAACATTTTTAGGATTAGCCTTACTGATCGCCTGCTCGTTCGGTTGCGCGCCGTCTTCTTCGCAGGACGACGGTAAACAGAGTGGATCTGCTTCCTCGGTGTCGAACGACATTCTCGAAATTACCGATGAAAAAATTCGCGAGGAGATTAACGACGTTTATATCAGAGAAGTGCCGGAAGAGAACGGAACGGGCGAACCGATAAGTTGGAGAATTGACGAGGATGAGCCGAAGGAGTTCACTT
>CADCUR010000088.1 GCA_902805935.1 uncultured Pyrinomonadaceae bacterium | reverse complement strand
TTTTATACGCCGCTAAAAAAGTTTCCTGCGTCAACTCTTCCGCCGCGCTTCCGTCGCCGAGCATCGCATAGATGAATTTGTAAATAAAACGCGAGTGATGCACGAAAATCAAGTCGAACGCTTCGTCGCTGCCGCTCTGCGCGGAAACGATCAAATCATCCGCGTCGCCGGTCAGATTTTTTATTTCAGCATTCGACTGAAAAAGCATCGGAAAATCCATACGTTTTTGATTGCCGTAATTATCTTACAAACGATTAGTTCCCTATTTTGCGTAAAGGTTTCAAATTTTCAAAAAAATTTTAAGAGATGCTTGTTTATCAAGAAGTTTATAAAGAAATTTCTAAAGAAAAACGACAATTGTTTTGTTACGTGGCAGGCGCCAATCTTTCTGCTTGTTCACCGATTTAAAAGCCAGTTCGCCGAAAAGTTGTTTGTTCTCTGCCGCACCGTTTGTAAAATCGAAATGTTCGATTCGTTACTCTTTTTTATTTTTACAACCGAGGTGCGTGCTTGATGTTAACGAAAATACATACGGTTTTATTCTGTTTCGTGTTTATCCTTTTTCCGGTCGCCGCGCATGCCGACGACAAGGCGGAAAAACTGCTCGCGAGCGTTGCCGTAGCATTAAAAGAAACCGAATCGCTGTCCGGCGATTACGAAATAATCCGTCGTCATCTCGATCCATACGAGGAGATTCGAGAGCGGGGACAATTCAGTCTGATGCGACCCAACTATCTGAGCGTCCGCGGAGCGAGTTTTCTGCCGTCAAAAACTGCTGGGCAATGGCGGAAAGTGGCGGAAGCGACCGGTTATATCTCGAACGGCAGCATTTTTTACACGATCTTTCCGGGCAAAGAAACCGTTTCTTACAAAGATGTCAAAGCGAACGCCGACGGCGGAAACATTGCCGTCAACTTGTCTCCGATAGCCGATTTCTTTAACCGAAACAACTCTTTCGTCAATCAGATAGCGGCAGCGCGCAGCCGGAAAATTCTCACGTCGCTCCGCTATGCGGGTGAAAAGGAATGGGAAAACGCGAAATATAAAGTTTTGGAATTCGTCACCGACGAGATCAAAAGGGGCGTTTCGCAGCACACGGTTACTCAATTATACATCGGCAACGACAAAATTATCCGCCGCTTGATTTCCACCGAGAAATTCGGTGATTTGACGAGCGAGACGGAAACGATTCTGAGAAACGTCCGCTCGAAAACCAAACTTCGTCCGGCGGATTTCAGCTACGCGCTCCCGCCCGGAGCCAAAGCCTACGTTCCGCCGCCTGCGCCGCTCGCCGGCGGCACGCAAGCGCCTGATCCGGCGTTCGTCGACGGCAGCGGAAAGCCGGTCAAGCTGTCCGACTTTCGCGGCAAAACCGTGATTCTGGATTTCTGGGCGACGTGGTGTTTGCCCTGCATAAAATCATTTCCGCACACTGCCCGAATTGCTAAGAGCTTTCCCGGCAAGGAAATAGTAGTCCTGGCGGTCAACATTTGGGACAACAAGATTAACGCGACCGATTGGGTCGCGAAAAATCCTCAATTCGGTTCGTTCGTTTTCGTGACCGATACCGAAGGGGCGGGGGACAAAAGCTCGATTGCTCTTTTTCAGGTTCCCAATCTGCCACTGCAATACGTTATTTCTCCGAACGGCAAAATCGTCGCCAGCTTTCAGGGTTACTTAGGCGCGAGCGACGAGCTGGAAACGGCAATTAAAAACGCTGATGATTTTTAAGGCGCGGTGATTTAACGGCAAACGAAATTAAAATATTAACGCGGTATCGAGCCGCTGACTTTCAGATTTACGATTGTATGAAAATATTCCGAAACGGATTGTTGATATTCTGCTGCTCGGCGGCATTGCTTTTTTGTCTGCACAATTTCCATTTCGCAGCGAAAGGACAAACGCCTGTTTTACAACTCAAATCATTTCAATTCGATAACGGGCAATGGTTTGACGGCGAAAAATTTAAGCGCCAAGTTTTTTATTCGGTCGGCGGCATTTTGACGAAAAGGAAACCGGGGAAAATCGACGAAATCATCGATCTCAAAAACGGTTTCGTCATTCCGCCGTTCGCCGATGCCCATTGTCATAATTTCGACGGAAAATGGAACATCGCCGAGCAGACCAAAAAATATCTGGCGGACGGAATTTTCTACGCCAAGGTGCAAACAAACTCGCGGCGCGGAGCGCTCGAAGTGGCAGCCAACGTCAACACGCCGGCGAGCGTCGATGTTTCTTATGCCCACGGAGCTTTGACCGCCTCGTTCGGGCACGGCGTCGAGATTTATGAAGGATTGGCGATCTTACGCAAACCGGGCGCGAGCACGCCGGAAGAGGTGCAAAAAATCAGAGCCAGCAAAACGCGCGAAAACGGCGCTTATTACATTATCGACACCGCCGCAGAACTTGAGCTTAAATGGCGTAAAATTCTCGACGGCAAGCCAGATTTTCTCAAAATCTATTTGCTGACGACCGAAGAATTCGAGCGGCGGCGTGACCGCACCGATACGGTCGGAGATCGCGGTCTCGACCCGGCACTCGTGCCGACGATTGTCAAAAAGGCGCGCGCCGCCGGTTTGCGCGTCAGCGCGCACGTCGATACCGTGACGGATTACCGAGTCGCGCTCGCCGCCGGAGTCGATGAAATGGCGCACTTACCCGGTTACTACGTCGGACTCGAAGACGACGCGAAAAAATATCAGTTAACCGAAAAAGATGCGCGGGAAACCTCGCGCCGCAAGATTTGGGTAGTGCCGGCGCCAATCGCTCACGGCAGTTGGATAAAAGAAGACGCTCGCAAAAAAACGGACGAAGTTTTAAAGCACAATTTAAGTTTGCTGAGAGCGGCAAAGGCGCGCATCGCTTTCGGCTCGGACAGATACGGCAGCACGCCGCTCGACGATGTTCTTTATTTATCGAAGCTCGGCGTTTTCTCGAATCTGGAAATGCTGAAAATCTGGACTGAAGCGACGCCGCAGACGATTTTCCCGAATCGCCGAATCGGACGGCTTCGCGAAGGCTATGAAGCGAGCTTTCTGGTGACGAGCGGCAATCCGATTGAAGATTTCAAGCAGGTAAAAAATATCCGAATGCGTTTTAAACAAGGACATTTTGTGAATCTTCAATAAAGCGAAAAAGCGAAAATCAAAAAAGCGAATCTTTCAAGACTCTGGCTCCATCGCGGCTCGTGACGACCTCGGAGCCGTCCGAAAGACGAACGAGCAGGCGGCGGTCGTAAGGCTCGATTGATTCTGCGTGGTCGAGATTGACGATGTGCGAGCGGTGGACGCGCCGGAAGCGAGCCGGATCGAGGCGCCGTTCGAAATCGTTGAGCGTGATATTCATCAAGTAAGATTTGCCGTTCGCGTGTATCTCGACGTAATCGTCCGCCGCCGTCAGGTGCACGATGTTTTCGACCTCAATCGGAACTGCCCGCCCGCGTGCGTCGCGCACGAAAAACCGAGCGAGCGGTTCCGAACGCATCGATTCGATTGCCGAAGCCGCTCGTGTTTTCAGAGCCGGAACGTCTTCCGCATTTTTAACGGCGTCCAAATGACGCTTTACGCGGTCGAGCGATTTTAAGAAACGGTCGATGCCGAACGGTTTGAGCAAATAGTCGAGCGCTCCGAACTCAAATGCGGTCAGAGCGTAATCGTCAAATGCGGTGGTAAAAACAACGAACGGCTGGTGCCGAATCAGTTCTAAGACCTTCAAGCCGGAGAGAACCGGCATTTGCACGTCGAGGAAAACCAGATCAGGGTGCAGCTCGTCAATCATTCGGACGCCGCTGGTGCCGTCTGCCGCTTCGCCGACCACTTCCAGCCAATTGACCGAGGCGGCGAACTCGCGCAAAGCCGCTCGGGCGGGTAATTCATCTTCGACGATAAGAGCGCGAACTCTCATTTCTTTTCATCGCCCCCGCATTTATCTTCCTGCGGAATCAGCAGCGCCACACAAAAACCGGCGCCCGGCGCTGTTTCAATGTGGAAGTCGGAGCCGCCGCGGTAACGTGTTTCGAGCCGTTGACTAACCACGCTTAATCCGGTTCCGCCGTTGCCGAAAACTTTTTCGGGCGAGCCGCCCGCGCCATCGTCTCGCACTACGAGTCTCAGACAATCGTTTTCAATTCCGGCGGTAACGCTCATCCGCGCGCCCTGCGGACTCGGCGCGACGGCGTGTTTGATAGCATTTTCGACGAGCGGCTGGAGCGTGAATGCCGGTAGAAAGCAACCGAGCGCGGCGGGCGGCAAATCGGCTTGAACTTTTAAGCGCTCGCCCAGCCGGAGCCGTTCGAGCGCCAAATAATTCTCGACAAATTTCCACTCGGCGGAAAGCGTCACGTCGTCGTTGCCGCCGTTGTTTTTCGCTTTTAGCGAATAGCGCAAAAGCGCGGCGAGACGCTCTATCGCGTTTTCGGCGGCGCCGGAATCAGTGCGGACTAAAGTCATTAACGTGTGAAGCGTGTTGAACAAAAAGTGCGGATTAAGCTGCGCCCGCAAGGCGCTCAATTCGGCTTCGGCGCGTAAGTGTTCGGCGCGAATCGCGCGGGCTTGTTCCTCGCGCGCCTGCCGGGAAAATTCGAGCGTGTAAACGATGCTCGCAATCGTCGCGTAAATCATCAACCCGGCGAAGAGTTCCCATTGCAGCGCGTAGCCTTCGAAAAGCGCGTAAGACCAGCCGCGCCCTTCGAGCAGCCAGCGCAGCGAGAAAGAGAGCGGCGCGAGTAAATTCCACAAAATCGTGTAAGCGCAAGCCAGTCCGAGCTGAGCCAACCCGAAAACGACCGGATGACGGCGCGTAGGCGAAAACCGGCCGCAAATCCAAACCGCCGCGACGCCGAGAAAAGCGGCGGGCAGAATGTTGTGAGCGGAATTAAGCGCCGCCCGCCCCAATCCGGCGTTTGATTGAGAGGCGAAAACCGCCGCATATCCAAGGGCATACGGCACCCACGCCAAAGCGTAAATCAGCCAAAACTGCAAATTCCTTTTCATAGCGATTCATATTTCCGAAACGACATCCGCGCATTACCGAAGGGTTTCGCCGATGTCGTTTAATTCTAACGCTATTCTGACGGGTCTTCCGTCCGTTCACCGATTTAAAAGCCCGCTCGCCGAAAAATTTTTGTCCCCGCTGAATCTCGCTCGTATTACTGAAAGAAAAATCCAAACCGATTCGGAATATACGCTCAAAATATTCAATCTTTTATGATTCAACTAATTCGATTTAATGTTCAGTTATGAGTATTAGCGGTCATCGAATTCTCTTCGCTTCTATTTCTCGACCGTTTAGGAGAATAACCATTTGAGCAACCGAACCGTTCCCGTCTTTGATAAAGGTCAACTGCGTGCCTTTGATGGCTTCGACAAATCGATTTTCCGAATGCGGAAGAAAAATCGTCTCCGGCTCTCCCGAAACTCGCCCGATTAACCTTTCTTTATCTTTAATGATAGTGAGAATTCCAAAAGGAGCTTGATAATCTCCCGCGTAAGTATCCAGAAGATTCGGGTCGACTTTTATCTGATTTTGAAGTCGTTTGAGAATGTAAGCTGCATCGGTCTTCTGCGGACTTAATTCGACGGCTTTTTGGTAATTCTTAACGGCTGATCCTGTGTTACCGGCTTTTAAATACGCTTCGCCCAAACTGTCGTAAACATTGGACGATTTTGGAAAATCGGCGGCGTTCGACTCAAAAACTTTGATCGCCGCGGCATATCTTTTTCTGCCGAGCAATTGATAACCGATCCAGTTGTATTGCGATTCGTTCGGCGTTCTTCGGGGTCGGGTTTTCTCGCGCCGCCGGTGGTCATCGACGGTTTTTTCGCCTCCGGCTAAGATTTCCCTCAGCAGTGTTTTGGTGGGTGAGTTGTAAGGTTCGTAGTCCAGCCAGGCGAGAGCTGTTTGTTTGCCGCCAATTATGCTGCCGATGATTTCATCGGCGATTGAAAGACCATTGGCACTGTTGCTGAAAATGACGACGCCGCTTTTCGATTGGTCGCTGGCGACGACGTATGATTTGACGTTTCCGTTGTCGCCCCAATGCCAGAAAGAATCTCCGTTCGGAGTGCTTTCAAGCCCCCAACCCAGCCCCCAAGCGATTGAAGTCGAAAGTTTGCCGATTGCGGCGCGGTCAAAACAGACGGCACACGCGTCGTCCGTTTTGATTTGCGGGCGGAGCATCTCTCGAACGCTCGCTTCTTTAATTCCTTTCCGCCGCAAAATTGCCGCGACGAACTTTGCGTAATCGGAGGCGGTCGTGTGCAGACTGGCGGCGGCATTGGCTTCGGCAGGCTTGCTTCTGCCGGCTAAATTGCCCGCCGAATCGTGCGCGTAGGCTTTTAGCGAATCGTATTTCGGCTGCCAGACGTAACTGCTGCTGGTCATCTCAAGCGGCTCGAAAACCGTTTTCCGCATAAAATCTTCAAGCGGTTCGCCCGATAAATGCTCGACGACTTTTTGCAGGTAAACAAAGCCCTCACCCGAGTAACTGAATCTTTCTCCCGGAGAAAAATAAATCTGCAAAGGTTTTCCGTTCGGTCGCCAATTTGGAAAGCCGGTCGTGTGACTCAACACCCGGCGCGCGGTAATTCGGATCAACCTATCGTCGTTTTCGATATAAGGCGTGGGAAGATATTTGTT
>CADCUR010000087.1 GCA_902805935.1 uncultured Pyrinomonadaceae bacterium | reverse complement strand
TCAAACGATGCAACCGTTTGACCTGACTCGTAATTTTCAAAACAAAAAACTTATAAAACCGATTACTTTTTGTCCGGCTTGTTCTTCGCGTCTTCGAGCGCTCTGCCGACGGCTTCGATGTTTTTCGACTGGGGAAATTCGGCTTTCAGGGCTTCGAGATGTTTGACGGCTTCTTTTTGTTTTCCGAGACGGGCGCTGCTGATGGCGATCATCGCCAGCGCGAGTTCTCTTTTTTTGCCCGCCGGGTAATCTTTCAGGTAATCGCCCAGGTATTCGACCGCCTGCGCGTCGGCGCGGGCTGAGAAATAATTCGCGCCGAGCGCAGCGTGGATTCGCTCGCGCTTTTCGGCGTCGGCTTTTACCCGGTCGGTCTTCAGCGCCCGTTTGTAAAAGTCGCAGCTCAGGGCGAGCATCTTCGCGCCCGTGTAAAAATCGGCGATCTGTGTGAGCGCGTCGCCGTCGTTTTTGTTCTGGTCGAGCGCGCCGTAGGCGTCTTTGACGGGCGAAAAGTCTTTCGGCATCTCGTTGAAAATCAGATTGATTTCCTTCGAGTTTTTTGAACTGAATCCGCGCCGAAAAGTCACCGTATTGCCGAGCGGGTCGGTGAAGGCGACGAAGGGAATCGCGCCGACGTTGTATCTGCCGACCAGAGATTTTTCCTCGTCGTAATCAATCTTGACGGCGACGAACGCTTTGGTCGCGCGGACGACTTCGGGCAGCACCCAAAATTCCGCGTCCATCGCCTTGCACGGTTTACACCAATCGGCGGTGAAATCGAGCAGCATCGGACGATTCGTTTCGCGCGCCAAAGCCTGCGCGCTCTTGAAATCCGTCTCCCAAACGATGCGCTCCGCCTGAGCCGAAGCCGCGAAAGCCCCAAGAAATATGACGACGAGAACAACGATTGATTTTTTCATAAAAGATTTTCCTTTGTAATCGGTTTGTGACGAGCCGCCGCGACGGGCGTTCGTTTCGGTTGAGATTTCCGTGATGCGTAAAAACGTCCGTCGGGCGAACTTGAAATTTATTTTAACAGAATTACGCGGACGCGAGCGCTTTATTATTTTCTCGTAACGAAACTATTTGTCGAGAAAACGCCGGATTCCCGTTTGGCAATCATCGGTGAGGCGGGCAATCGTGTTAACGTCCACGCCCGAACGAAGCGCCGATTCAAACGTCATTCCGTCCATTTGGTATAAAAGGCGTTTCGACAGAACGACCGCCGAGCGCGAGACGTTTTGATAAACGGAAACGTAATCTTTAACTTTCTCTTCAAACTCGTCGGCGGCGAAAACTTCGTTGATTAAGCCGAAATCTTTCGCGGTCGCGGCGTCGAACTCAAAGCCCTGCGTGGCGAGGGCGAAGGCGCGTTTCTCCGACGTGTTGCGGCGAAGAATCGCCATCACCATCGCGGGGACGAAACCGATTTTGACTTCCGGGTAGCCGAATCTGGCTGTGTCGGTCGCCAAAACAAGGTCGCACGCCGTCGCCAAACCGCAGCCGCCCGCGAGCGCTCTGCCGTGAACGGCGGCGATGACCGGAACTTTTACTTGGCGAATGAGGGCGAACAATTCGCGTAAGCTGTCCGCGTCGTCGTAATTCTCCAAAACGTCGGATTCGGAAATCTTTTGCAGGGCGGATAAGTCCGCGCCCGAACAAAAATCCTTGCCCGCGCCTCGAATGACGACCGAGCCAAGCGTGTTGTCGTTGTCCGTTTCGCGCAAAGCCGTTTTCAAATCATTTATCAGCGCGTCGTTCAAAGCGTTGCGCTTTTCGGGACGGTTTAAGGTAATCGCGCAGACGCGGTTTTCGAGATTAACGATGATTTCAGACATTTAATTTTCAGCCAAAAACTCGCGCAGGCTGTCGGTAACGACTTCAGAGGCTTCCTGCTGAACCCAATGCCCCGCGTCGGGAATGCGAATCTCCGAATACGGCGCGTCTATCACGTCGCCGATGCCTTCGACGCTCGACGGCAAAACCGCCTGGTCTCGTTCGCCGTAAATGAAAAGCGTCGGAACTTTTATTTTCGCGTCCGCCGCCGCGCCGCCCGCGAAAATTCGCTGGAAAACATTGGCGCGATAATAATTCAGCGCCGACGACAAAGCGCGGTCTTCGCGCCAGGACTTTTTGTATTGAGCAATGTCTTCATCGGTGAAAACGTCGGGTTCGGCAGTCGAAGTTTTCAAACCGTCCGCCAGCAGCGCGAAATCATCGCGGCTCAATAACCATTCGGGAAGTGCGGGAATTTGAAAGAAAAACATATACCAGCTTGCCAGAAATTGTTTGACCGTTTGATTTTTGCGCCAAACATCTGTCGGCGGAACCTGCATCGCGCACAGTTTCGAGACGTATTCCGGCTGATTTCGCGCGATTGCCCAGGCGACGACTGCGCCCCAGTCGTGTCCGACGATTGCCGCCTTTTCAAATCCGAGATGACGAATCAAGCCGGTCGTGTCGTCAACCAGTTTGTCAATCGAATAATCTGCGATTCTCGGAGGTTTGTCCGATAGATTATAGCCGCGCATATCCGGCGCGACGACCGTGTATTCGTCGCTCAAGGCGTGGATTTGATGCCGCCACGAATACCAGAATTCGGGAAAGCCGTGCAGCAAAATTACCAGTTTCTCGCGGTCGCCCGCCGCCGCGTAATGAAGTTTCACGCCCCCGATTTGGGCGTAGTCGAATTCAATTTCACTCATATCAATCCTAAGTTTTTCGCTTCGTCGTCAGCGATTTCAATGTGCATTCTAAGCAGCGCAGTCGAAAAAGTCTTGCCCTGCGCGTCGGTCATCAAAGACAAAGTTCCGCCGCCGCCCAAACTCTCGTGCAGCAGAAAGTTCAGCGCCTTTAAGTTCGGCAGTTCAAAACGCTCGACCGCGCCTTTGACCATCGCGCCGAAATGCGCTTTGACTCGTTCGGTAGTTACCTCGCGCACGAGAAGCGGATAAAATTCGTCTCGAAGGGCGATAACGCCGACGTTTGCCGTATCGCCCTTGTCGCCCGAACGGGCGTGGGCGAGTTTAAGAAGTTCAATTTTCATAATTTGTCGTGCAAATGTAAATAATAAAATCCGGTGACGGCAAGCGAATGAGTAATCGCTCCGCTCGCAATCAGATTCTCGACCTCAGCCTGCGAAGCGGTTTTCGTCAGCAGACTTTCGTGTTCGTCAAAAGCCGTTTCCAAAGTTTTCTCACAGTCGAGCGCGAGATAATGATACATCCAATTCGTTTGAATCGCCGGATTCGGGCGCGATTTTCCGAGAAGAACGAATTCTCCCGCTTCGTAGCCGGTTTCTTCGGCGAGTTCGCGCCGCGCCGCCGCTTCGGGTTCCTCGCCCGCGTCAATCATTCCGCCCGGAATCTCCAGCGTGATTTCTTCGGTTCCTTGCCGGTATTGTTCGATTAAAACGATTCGCTTTTCTTTCGTCAGAGCGATGACGTTGACCCAATCGGGCGCTTCGACGACGAAAAAATTATGCGCTGCGCCGTCCGAATCGCGCTCGCACGCGTCTTCGCGCACGCGGAAAACGCGGCAGTCGGCGATTTGCTTCGATGTTCGGCGTTTCCAGATTTCAACTCGCTCTTTCATAATGACTGATGACTTTATTATTAGAAATGTGATTCAATTATAAATCAAGTATTGAAATTCGGGAGGGAAATTATGATTAAAAAAAACATCTGCGCCGTAATGTTAATCGCATTCGCCGCCTGCGGCGCGTTCGCGCAAACGCCGTCGCCGACGATCGCGCCGCCTGCGGTTTCGCCGTCGCCGACGGTGGTCGCCAATTTGGAAACGATCTTGACCGGAGCCGAAAAACAAGTCGCTCTTTATCAGGAAACCTTTAAGGATTTATTGGCGGTCGAGACGAAAACTTTTGAAAGATACGATAAAAACGGCGAGTTGAAAGACGAAACCGTTATCGAATCGAACTTTTTCGTTTATCAATCTTCAAAAGACGAAAAAACGTCGGCGGAACTGCGCAACGTCATCAAAGCCGACGGGAAATTAGTTCCCGACAGCCAGGCGCGAGCCGACCGTTTTCTGGCGGAACTGCAAAAAACAAGAACCGTCGAAAAAGAATTGGAAGAAATTCAGGACGAAGGTTTGCGCTACGACAAAACTTTGAAAATCTCCGGCTTTACGCTTTTTGAAGCCATCGCTTTAGCGAGCAATCTGCGTCCGTTTTTCGACTTTAAGTTAATGGGTTCGGAAAATTATCAGGGCAGAGAAGTTTATCTCGTCAGCTATCAGCAAACGAGAAAAAGTCCGTTCATCACCGTCAACGAAAAGGAATCAAAAGAAAAGGGATTAAAAACCGATATTGACGCCGATTTGCCGGGGGCGTTGAAAAAAGCCGACAAATTCCTGCGCGGCAAACTCTGGATTGACCGGGAAACGTTTCAGATTTGGCGCGAAGACCGCCAGCTAACGGTGCGAACCGCACAGCCGATTGTCGCCCAGGAAACCGTTTTTGAGTACGCGCCGAGCGAGTTCGGAATTCTCGTGCCGAAGAAAATAACGTTTATAGACAACAGCGTTAAGAAAATTTCCAAGACCGACGAATTCGCAGCGGCGAAAAACGCGCGGGTTGTTTTCGACTACTCTAAATTCAGAAAAACCAACGTGGACGTGCAGATCATTGACGAGCCTTAAATTTGAAAAAGATAAAGCCGCGTATCAATCGCGGCTTTATCCTTTCGTTCGCGTTAAGCCTCGATGATTTCGACTTTCGTTTCGATCAAACTTTTCGGAATCAATGCGGGGAAGTAAGCCATAATTTCCTCGACTTTCGGACGCCCGCCGGCAAAGCCGGTGACCGCCGGCGGACCGGTCAAAATCAGCGGCGCGAGTTCTTTGGTAAATCTTTCGACATCCGCTTTGCTTTGCCCGCGCACGCCGAAACGCAGTTGAACTTCGGGAATATCCGCTCTCGGCTCGCCGGAGAGATGTCCGTGCGTGGCGTTGACGCCGACAAACTCGGTTAAAATCGTATCGAACCGCAAACCCAGCTTATCGAGCCGCGCGCGCAAAATCGCGTCGGCGGCTTTCGCCTTTTCAAACGCCTGCGGGTATGCGTAAACCAAAGTGCCGACGGCTTTCCAGCCGCCCGTATAAGCGACGGAGACTTTGTAAAAATCGGTGTTTTTATTGCCTTTGATACCGGAGACGCGGACGCGATTTTCGCCTTCGCCCGCGAGTTGAATAGTCGTAAAATCGGCAATGACATCAGGCGTGATGTAGCTTTTCGGGTCGCCCATTTCGTAAAGCAATTGTTCTTTGATCGAAGGAATATTGACAAGTCCGCCGGTATTTTCGTGTTTGGTGATGACGAATTCGCCATTCGGATACGCTTCGACGATAGGGAAGCCGATATTCGCCAAATCGGGAATTGCCTCCCAATCGAATTGGCAATTGCCGCCCGAACATTGCCCGCCGCATTCGATGATATGTCCGCCAATCGTTCCCGCCGCCACTTTGTCCCAATCATCAAACCGCCAGCCGAATTCGTGCATCAGCGGCGCAAGCGTCAAACCCGTATCGGTCAAGCGACCGCCGACGATGATTTGCGCGCCTTTGTCTAACGCTTCAACGAGCGGCTGCGCGCCGAGATAGACATTCGCCGACTGCACTTTGTCTAAAATTTCCGACAAAGATTCGCCCGTGTCCATATTATCAATCGCCACGCCGCCGTCGAGAAATTCTGTCAGCCGCCCTAAAACGTCGTCGCCGGTGACGACGCCGATTTTAACTCGCCCGTTTAATCCTAATTCTACGGCAACGTCTTTGATTGCTTCGGCACATCCTTTGACGTTTACCCCGCCTGCGTTCGACAGAACTTTGATGTTCTTCTCGACGCAATCCGGCAGAATCTCGCGCATCAACGAAACGAAATCGCGCGCGTAACCGGCTTTCGGGTCGCGCTGTTTTTGTTTCTGCACGATAGACATCGTAACTTCCGCCAGGTAATCCAGCATTAGGTAATCAATCTGCCCGCCGCGCACCTGGTCAATCGGCGCAGTCAGCAAATCGCCCCAGAAACCTTGCCCTCCGGCAACTCGAACTTTATCTTTCATCGGTATTTTCGTTTAGTGTTTAAAGTAAAAAAAAGCGTTTGCAATTAGTATGACCGATTGCAAACGCCGCTTCAAATTTCTGGTTGAAATTTAATTTCCGACGACAACTTTTTTAGTTTTGCTGAAAACTTTCTTGGTTCCGCCGACCGTTTTTTTGCCAACGTATTTTGTGCCTTTGACGGTTTTCGTGCCAACATATTTGCCGCCCTGATAACCTTTTTTGCCAACGTATTTCGCGCCTTGATACGTTTTTTTGCCAACGTATTTTGCGCCCTGGACGGTTTTACGACCGACGTATTTTCCGCCGCGATAAGTTCTTGACGCGATACTGTTGTTGCCGCGTTTGACTTTAACCTGCGCCTGCGCCGAAAACGGACTGTTCGGTGAAATCGCTTCGCTGATAAACACCACCGAAAATATCATCGCCAATACTAAAATTAAATTGAATAACTTTTTCATCATTTCTCCTATGCCTTTATAAATTTAGAAAATGCCGTTTAGTTTACCACTTTTACAGTTTTGGTAGCGGCGTTTTTGGTCGGATGCCAAACTTTTTTGGAAACCCATTTCGTTCCGTCCCACG
>CADCUR010000086.1:35394-38592 GCA_902805935.1 uncultured Pyrinomonadaceae bacterium | reverse complement strand
TTATTGCAATAATAAATTATATCTTTTCGGTCTAATAAATTTGGTTGCGTGCGACCGGCAACGTAGAGACGAAAATCGCCAAAAAGATTAAACTGTAATAATAGACAAGATGACCAAGTATAGTAAAACAAGCAAAAACACGGCAATTCAAAGTCTCAAATTCAAAATGCACGTCGGCTGTCAGGGCTGGAATTACGACGATTGGACGACAAAAGCCGACGGCGAAACGATTTTTTATCCGCGCGGTACAAGGTCGAATCAGATGCTTGAAAATTACTCGAAAGTCTTTGACACGGTTGAGGTTGATTCGACTTTTTATGCGATTCCGGCGAGTTCGGCGGTCGAGAACTGGTACCGGAAAACGCCGGAGGATTTTACGTTTTCCTTAAAGCTGCCGCGCGAAATCACGCACGAACATCTTCTGCAATCAACCGCGTTCCACGTTTTGGAGGAATTTTGCGAGCGCGTTTTACTGCTCAAAGAAAAACTCGCCGTCGTTTTGGTTCAGCTTCCGCCGCAGTTTGAAGCGGGCAGAGAAAACGCGCAGAGCTTGCGGGATTTTCTGGCGCGTCTGCCCGAAGAAATTCGTTTTGCGGTCGAGTTTAGAAACCGGGAATGGCTGATTGATTGGACGTTTGAGGAATTAGAGAAAAATAATACGGCGCTCTGTCTCGTTGAAGGAAATTGGATTCCGCGCGAAACAATGTTTGAGGCGATTGGCAGGCGGACGGCGGATTTCGCATACGTTCGTTTTATGGGTGAAAGAGATTTGACGAGTTTCGACCGGGTTCAGCGGGCACAGGACGCGAATCTGCAAATGTGGAAAACAGAAATCGAGCCAGCGCAAGCGAAAGACGTTTTCATCTATTTCAGCAATTTTTACGAAGGATATGCGCCCGCGAGCGCGTCTAAATTAAAAAAACTGTTCGGGCAAAAAACTGTTGAAGCAAGCAGTTTGGAAAAGCAAAAATCGCTTTTTTGAAGACATTTTTGCCACGCAGAAAAGCAGAGGAAATCTAATGAAGGAAATTAAAATAAATTTTTCGCGGTTTTTTGTGATTTATTTTGCTCTGCTTTTCCGCGCCTTATCTGCGGCAAAAATGTCTTTCAAACCTTTTCATATTTTCAACGTAAAAGTAAACAGGTTTTTATAAAACCGCAAAGAAAGTTTTGAAGTAATAATTATAAAAAATGGCAATGTCAAAAACAGCAAAGGCACTTCTCATCACCGGCGGAGTGACGCTCGCCGTCGTTCTCGTCGCAATTATCGGAATCGCGCTAATGGCGGAATCGCTCGGCAAACCGAGCGTTTCCAACAACAGCGTTTTGGTTTTAAAGGTTTCGGGAGAGTTGCCCGATTATGCGCCCTTAGACTCGACGGCGAAACTTTTCGGAATCGTTCAACAGCAATCTTTGACCGATCTGGTGACGCATCTCAGAAAGGCAAAAGTTGATTCGCGCGTCGGAGCGGTTTTGCTCGACATTGAGTTTTCGAGCATCGGCTGGGCTAAAGCGGACGAACTGCGCGACGCGATTAAAGATTTTCGCGCCTCCGGTAAACCGATTTATTCGTATATGGAACTCGGAATGAATAAAGAGTATTACATCGCTACGGCGACGGAGAAAATTTTTCTGCCGCCCGCCGGAGATTTATACGTCAACGGTTTTGCAGCGGAAGCGATGTTTTATAAAGGCTCGCTCGACAAACTCGGCATCGAAACCGATGTTATCCAAATCGGACCGAAATACAAAAATGCGCCTGACCAATACACCCGAAAAGAGATGGGCGAAGGTCAGCGCGAAGTCGTCAACGCAATTTTAGACGAATACTACGGGCGTTTTACGGGCGCGATTGCCGAAGAACGAAAGTTACCGTTTGAAAACGTCAAAATGGTGGTGGACAACGCGCCGTATCACGCGGACGAGGCACAACAGTTGAAATTGATTGACGGCGCGCTCTACCGCGATCAGGTCTATGAAGAATTGAAAAACCGCCTCGGTTACAAAGCCGGCGATAAACTTCGTACAATCAGCGGCAACGAATACCGCGAAATTCCGTCTGATTCTCTGGGTTTGAACAACGGCGAACGAATCGCCGTCATCTACGCTGCGGGCGCAATCAACGTCGGCAGTTCGAGCAGCAGCGCATTCGGCGGCGAAATGGTCGGCTCGGATACAATTGTTCGAGCCGTCAATCAAGCGGCGGAAGATTCTTCGATTAAAGCGATTGTCCTGCGCGTTGACAGCCCGGGCGGTTCGGCTCTCGCTTCAGATATGATGTGGCACGCGCTTGAAAACGCTAAGGCGAAAAAGCCGGTCGTGGTCTCGATGGCGGACGTTGCCGCTTCGGGCGGCTATTATATCGCCTGCAACGCCAATAAAATCGTCGCTCAGCCTTCGACCGTTACCGGCTCAATCGGGATGTTTATGGGAAAACCCGTGGTAAAAGGTTTTTACGATTGGATCGGCGTGAGCAACGAATACGTGATGCGCGGGAAAAATGCGGGCATCTTCCGCGAAACCGAAAGATGGACGCCTGAAGAGCGCGCTAAAATGGAAAATCAAGCGAAAAAAGTTTATTACGGCGATTTCGTGCCGAAGGTCGCTAAAGGGCGCAATAGATCCGACGCGGAAATTGACGCGCTCGGACAAGGGCGAGTCTGGACCGGAACGCAAGCTAAACAGAACGGCTTGGTTGACGAATTCGGCGGACTTGAAAAAGCCATCGAAATTGCCAAAAATTTAGCAAACATTCCTGCTGACAAAGAAGTTCGGCGCGTTGGTTTTCCTGAACCGCGTCCGTATTTAGAAACGTTTTTCGGCGGCGGCGACGACAGCGCTTTCGCCGATGCGAAACAGTTGGAAACCAAAAAAGCTCTGATCGAATCTTTGCCGCAGGACGTTCGCCGCACTTTGCGTTTTGCGGAAATGTTCGATCGAATGAAAAATGGCGAAGCGATGTTGATGCTGCCGTTTGAATTGCAAATAAAATAAGTTTCAACGGCTTGGTTTAGATGGAAGGGCGACGTGTTATTGAAAAACTCGTCGCCTTTCGTATTAACGAAGAACAATTGTGTCAAGCATCAATACATTTCTTGCCGCTCAAGATCCGACTGAAAAGCATTGAGCGTTCTGTTAAGTGTCTGCAAACAAAAACAGTTTTTCGCTTTGGTATGCCGGTTGCGCCCTACCTTACTG
>CADCUR010000086.1:0-35336 GCA_902805935.1 uncultured Pyrinomonadaceae bacterium | reverse complement strand
TTGACTTGAGTATCTTTATGTTTCGATTCGGAACACACTCATTAAAATTCTAGGGAGGCTACAAGTATTTATGTTTAAGAACAGATTATTCAAATTTGGAACGGGATTGATTTTTTCGGTTTGTTTGGCTGGAACATCTCTGGCGCAAACGCCTAGTCCAACACCGTTTCCATCACCGAGCGGATCGCCGACTCCTTTCCCCACGCCGAGCGAATCGCCAACACCGTTTCCATCGCCGAGTCCGATGGATATGCCATCGCCGTCGCCAACGCCTGTAACGGCTACCAAAACGACGACCACAACAACGAAAAGCGAAGTGGTACAGAACTCCGACGGCACATACAGCGTTATCGAATATCCGGTTAATAAGGAAGTTGTCGTTGATTTGACGCCAATGACGAGTATGAGCGGCGCGAAAGGCTCGGCTCGCGTGATGCGCATGAACAACGAAACAATGGTTGATTTTGATTTGAGCGGAGTTGGAAACGACACGACTAGTTACCATGCCTACGCGGTTGACCCATCTGGCGCGGTTACATATCTCGGACCAATTAACTCGGAAAAAGGAATGGCGAAAGCGGCATTCAAAACACCGCTTAATCAGTTTATGCTGGTTCTGTCGCCGAACGAAGGCTTGACGAGTATTGCCAATGATACGCCGGTGGTTTTTCGCAGTGCCGTGCCGAAAGGTTACGCCGTTGTTAATAATAGAACCTCGAGTCCGATCAGTGGCGACGATAAACAAGTTGCAGGGACGCAAATGGTTTCTTCCACTTATGACGTTCCATTGCTCGGCGTTACCGGTTTTGAAAAAGGCGAGACGGAAATCAGAGTAAATTTTTCGGGCGAGTTGGAAGGATTAAAGGGAAAGGCATATCTCGATAATAGTAAAGCGGGGTTAACGAAAATAAAAATGCGTTTCGACGATATGAAATTGGCGCCGAAACAAAAAAGGTATGTCCTCTGGGCGGTTTCAGCTGCTAAGGAGTATACGAAAATTGGGCAGGTTATCAACAACGGCAACCGTGCCGAAGCTGAAATTCGCGGTGAAACGGCACTTAAAGATTTCGGGTTGCTAGTTACGATTGAAGAGAAAGACGTTTTGCAGCCATCAGGGAAAATGTATTCGACTTTCAGCGTTACCCCCTAATCAAAATTAGAAATTCATTTCGGAAAAAGCGACAGGTATTTACACTCGTCGCTTTTTTTATTTCATTTATTCAAAATAAATTTTAGTTTGGAAATACTTTCCTCAAAAAGCGCGTTTCACACTTGAAACACAAAACAACTTATGCTAGATTTGTTTCATCAGTGATACAAAATGCCTTTGACGGTAGGCATTTAACAAACGTAAAATAAGGAAAAACATTAGGAAAAACTTAAAGCCTGGAGAAAGCAAAAATGAAAACTACAAATAAACCGAAAATAAATCCATTGAGCCGCGTGCCGCGTCAACAGCGGCTGATTATGGCGATTCGCGGCGGCGCGGGCGTTGGAAAAAGTCATTTTGTCAGTTCGATGGCGGAAGCGGGTCTGGGGAAACTCTGCATTTTCGACACCGAAAGAAAAGCCCGTCTGTTGCGCGGAGTCGGACAGACATTTGACGCTCTGGAAATCGAACAGACTGACGAGTTGCCGGAATTTATCGAATGGGCAATCAACGGCGAAGGACGTGAACAAAATTACGGCTGTTTCGGACTCGACAGTTGGGCGGCGTATTTCAGTGCAAAACATTCGGAAATGCTTGAAGCGGTGCGAGACAGAACCGGCGACCCGCTGGCACAGCCGAGTGCGGAAGAACTCGCTGCCGACCAGATGATTTTGCAGAATGTTCTGCGCAAACTTTGCATCGAAAGCGGCAAATGCGTCGTTATCGCCGACCAAATTCCGGCGCGCGGCAAAGAATCAAAAGAAGATAACGAAATCGGGCGCGTGCTGCCGATGACGGCGAGCGGTCTTGAGTATTTCGTGGATGTAATGATTGAAGTCTCGCTGCAGGAACGCGACGGCGAAATCACCAGAGTTTTTCAAGTCGTAAAATCGAATTCACCGGCGTTTGAAGTCGGATTCGAGATGACGGGCAACACCGGTTTCAAAGATTTTCTTGAACACATGAAAGGCGAGCAGGCGTTAGAACTGGCGTTCGAGCAACCAAAGAAATCAGACGTGCCGGAATTTATCGAAGATAAAACTCCGGTTTCGATTGCGCCGCAGACGATGACGATTGAGGATTTGATAAAGAAGGCGGAAGCGAACGGTTTCAAACAAGCCGACATCGTGACCGGCGCGAGAATTTATCACAATCAACCGAACATATATCATCTGACGGCTGAACAAATCGCCGATTTGGACGAAAGAATGACGGCGCGAGTGGCAAAAACAAACAACGCGCAAACGGCAGATGTCAGACAAATCAAACGCGTTAAATCCGCGTAAGTTTTCGCACTGGGCAAAAGGCGAAAAACAACGAAAGGGAAAGCTCCGGGCAGGCGGACTTTCCCTTTCGTTTTATGAAAAAATTAAACTGCCGTTGTTTGATATTTCGCAGTTTTTGTGAAAATTAAATTTCGTGACGGTTCGCTAGAGCCTTATCCATCGTTACCTCGTCCACAAATTCCAGATCGGAACCGACGGGCATTCCCATCGCAATACGGGTGACGCGCACGCCGAGCGGTTTTAGAAGCCGAGCGATATAATTCGCCGTCGCTTCGCCTTCGGTCGTCGGGTTGGTGGCGACGATTACTTCTTTGATTTCCACGCCTTCATTGTTATTCGGCATCAGACGCGGCATCAGATTCGCCAGCATCAGCTCGTCGGGACCAACGCCGCGAATTGGCGAGAGCGAGCCGTGGAGAATGTGATACAAGCCTTTGTACGAGCGCGTTTTTTCGACGGCGACAAGATTATACGGTTCTTCGACGATGCAGATGATTGAACGGTCGCGCGTCGTCGAAGCGCAATACATACACGGATTAATATCGGTCAGATTGTTGCACACCGAACAGAAAACGATTTTTTCTTTAACTTCGTGCAGCGCGTCAACGAATCTTTCGACTTCTTCCTGCGGGCGGCGAAGAATATGAAACGCCAGCCGCTGTGCCGATTTATGACCGACACCGGGCAGACGTTTGAATTCGTCAATTAATTTGGCGACGGGTTCTGAATAATCTAACATTTTAGATTTTGGATTTTAGATTTTAGATTTCGGACTAATCAAAATTGTAATTTCAGACGAAACAAAAATTTTGTCCAAAGTTCCAATCCAAAATCTAAAATCCAAAATTAGATGAGTCCCGGCGGCAGCATTCCGCCGAGTCTGCCCTTCAAAGATTCTTCGACTTTGCGGCGCGCTTCATTCAGGGCGGCAACCGCCAAATCCTGAATCATTTCGACATCGCCGTCTTTGATTAAATCCGGCGAAATTTTGAAATCCAAAACTTCAAAATCTCCGCGCATTTTAACCGTCACCGCGCCGCCGCCCGCAGTCGCGTCCACAGTCATTTCCTTCATTTCCTTGCCCATCTGTTCCTGCATTTTTTGGGCTTGCTTCATCATCGAATTCATATCGAATCCACCGGGAAATTTCATAGTTTTTGCTCCTCGACAATTAAATTTGTTATGTTTAATCGTAACCGTCCGGTCGCTTAAATGCAAACTCGTCAAAGTCGGAAAACGCCAGGCTTTATAAAACTTTCAAAACAAAATTCGCGCTTCCCGCGTAGCAAAAATTGCCATCTGAAATTGCCGTTAAAAATTAAGAATAAATTATGTTGCAGAAAAAAAACTTCGCTGTCTGTCTTCTCGTTTTAAGTTCCGCGATTGCGTGTTACGCTCAAAAATCAATCGCCTATTTGACCGAACCCGCAATGTCGCCCGACCGCCGGGAAATCGCGTTTGTTTCCGGCGGCGACATTTGGACTGTCGGCGCGTCGGGCGGCACGGCTTCGCTTCTCGTATCGCATCCGGCGACCGAATCTCGTCCCGTTTTTTCACCCGACGGTAAACGCCTCGCCTTTGTTTCCAACCGCACGGGCGGCGGCGACATTTACGTTTTGAATTTGGAGACGAACGATTTATCGCGCGTGACTTTCGACGACGCGCCGGATAATCTCGATGCGTGGTCGCCCGACGGACGCTCTCTTTATTTCTCGTCTTCGAGCCGCGACATCGCCGGAATGAGCGACATTTACCGCGTCGCCGCCACGGGCGGAACTCCGCAAACCGTTTCCGCCGACCGCTTCACGAGCGAATTTTTCGCCGCGCCCGCGCCGGACGGAATCGGTTTCGCATTTTCGGCGCGCGGCTTTGCCAACGGACAATGGTGGCGCCGGGGGCGAAGCCATATTGACGAAAGCGAAATTTGGGTGAAACGCGGCGAGGCTTACGAGCAGATGTCGGAGCGCGGCGCCAAGCAATTGTGGACGATGTGGAGCGCGGACGGCAAACAAATGTATTACGTTTCCGACCGCACGGGAACGCAGAATATCTGGGCGCAAGCGGGGAAAAATTCGGCGAAACCGTTGACCGATTTCAAAGACGGCAGAGTTCTCTGGGCGAAGATTTCCTACGACGGCAAGCAAATCGTTTTTGAAAGAAACTTTAAAATCTGGACGATGGATACCGACGGCGGGCGTGCTTCCGAAGTTCAAATAAATCTGCGCGGTTTGCCCGCCACGTCTCTGACCGAAAGAATAAATCTCTCGACGCAAATCCGCGAATTTTCTCTTTCGCCCGACGGCAAAAAAGTGGCGGTCGTCGCGCGCGGCGAGATTTTCGCAGCTTCGTCGAAAGACAGCGGCGAAGCGCAGCGGCTAACTAACACGTCGGCGGCGGAATCGTTCGCCGCCTGGTCGCCCGACAGCCGCAAAGTCGTCTATACGTCAGAGCGAAACGGAAAATTGCAGATTTTTCAATACGATTTTGCCACCGAATCCGAATCGCAAATCACAAATGCGGGCGACGACTTCGCGCCGACGTATTCGCCCGACGGAAAATTCATCGCTTTTACTCGCAGCGCCCGCGCCCTGTGGGTTTATGATGTTAATTCAAAACAGGAACGCGAGCTTTGCAAACTCTACACCGACGCGCCGCCGATTGGCGGAAAGAATTTCACCTGGTCGCCCGACAGCAATTGGATCGCCTTTCTGACCGGCGCGCCGGAAAACCGTTCTTACACGAACGTCTCGGTCGTGTCTGCGAAAGGCGGCGCTGCCCGACCGATTAGCTTCGTCGCCAATTCATTCGCCGGAAGCATTTCGTGGAGTCCCGACGGCGCGTTCATTTTATACAGTTCGGCGCAGCGCACCGAAGACGCGCTGCTCGCGCGGATTGATTTGCAGCTCCGCACGCCTCGCTTCCGCGAAGACCAGTTCCGCGACCTTTTCAATCAGGAGACACCGCAACCGAGAACACAACCGTCGCCGCAACCTTCGCCCACGCCGATTGTCAATCCGACGCCGACAACGACTCCGAATCCGTCGCCAACGCCGATACCGACACCAACGCCGACACCGCAGTCTTCGCCTTCCCCGCCCGAAGCGAAAAAAGACGAGAAGAAAACGGAAATCGTTTTTGAAAATATCCGTCGCCGCTTGAGCGTTTTGCAAACCGGCTTGAACGTCAACGAACAGATTATCAGCCCTGACGGAAAAACCGTTTTGATTCTCGCTTCAGCCGAAAATCAATTTAATCTTTACACTTTGCCGCTCGACGAATTAGCAACCGACCAATCAGCCAAACAAATTACCTCGACTCCGAATTTCAAATCCGACGCGCAGTTTTCTCCTGATTCAAAAGAAGTTTTTTACCTTGAAAACGGACGCGTCAACGTCGTCAATTTGGAGCGCGTTGCCGTCCGTCCGCTCGCCGTCAATATTGATTTAAACACGAATTTCGCGCAGGAAAAAATGGAAATTTTCGGTCAGGCGTGGCGATATTTGCGCGACAATTTTTACGACGACAAATTTCACGGCGCGGATTGGAATCAGGTTCGGACGACTTACGAGCCGCTGATTGCGGGCGCGAAAAACATTGACGAAGCGCGTCGTCTGATGTCGTTGATGGTCGGCGAATTGAACGCTTCTCACTTGGGAATTTCAGGCACGCCCGCGTTTACGCCGACGCCGATCGGCAAACTCGGTCTGCGGTTTGACCGCAACGAATACGAAACCGGCGGGCGTTTGAAAATCACGGAAATCATTTCTCTCAGCCCGGCGGACATCGTAAAGAATATAAAGGTCGGCGATTATCTGTTGAGCGTTGACGGCGCGCGGATTGACGCGGGAAAAAATCTCGACGAACTGCTGGAAAACAAAGTCGGCAAGCGCGTCGAGATTGAAATTTCGTCAAACGCGAGCGGCGCGGATAAACGAGAAATCGTTGTCAAACCCATCACGACCGGCGCCGAAAAAAATCTGCTTTACCGCGCTTGGGTCGAATCGAATCGCGCCTACGTCGAGCGCGCGAGCGGCGGGCGGCTCGGCTACGTTCATATTCCCGATATGGGTTCGGGAAGTTTGGCGCAGTTGTATATTGACCTCGACGTGCAGAATCAACAGAAAGACGGCGTAGTCGTTGACATACGCAACAACAACGGCGGTTTTATCAATCCGTATGTGATTGACGTTTTATCCCGTCGCGGTTATTTGAATATGAAAGAGCGCGGCGGCTGGACGGTTCCGGCGCGGTCGAATCTCGGACAACGCGCGCTGGAACGCCCGACGATTTTATTGATAAATCAACATTCGCTGTCGGATGCGGAAGATTTCACCGAAGGCTACCGCTCGCTGAAAATCGGCAAAGTCGTCGGCGAACCGACCGCCGGCTGGATTATTTTCACATGGAATGCCTCGACGTTCGACGGCACGACGGTGCGCCTGCCGCGTCAATTGATTACGGGAAACGACGGCGTGAATATGGAACTCAATCCGCGTCCGGTTGACGTTCCCGTAACCCGTCCGATTGGCGAAACATTGACCGGAAAAGATTCGCAGCTTGACGCGGCTGTCAAAGAACTTTTAGGACAAATCGGAAAGTAAGCGCGAATGCCGAAGCCCGCACAAAGTAAGAACGCAAGCCGGCTGCGCCTTACTTTGTGCGGGCTTCGACGTTTTAAAGTTGATTTTTGTTTTCGATAGGATTAAAACATATTTTGTGGAAATCAATTGGAAAACAAATGCCGAAAATCCGTTTTTATTCAAGCAGCAAGCGAAATGGAACGGTGTCCGAGTTCATCGCGCACGCGTGCTGCCGGGCAGAATGCTCGAACACGCGGGCGCGTTTCACGAAATCAATATTAATCTCGGCGGACATCTGACGACCGAAAAAATTTCGGCGGGCGGCAAGATTGTCAGAACGAAAGGCGCGACCGGCAATCTTTGCATCACGCCCGCCGGTCAGCCCATCGGCGCGTTCTGGGATAAAACGCTCGATAATATGGGCATTTCGTTCGACCCAGATTTTGTCGTGCGGACGGCGATTGAAAATCGCTTTAATTCGAGTTTTGAGTTTGCCGAAATTTACAAAAAAGAAGATTCGCTCGTGCAGCATATCGGCTTGGCACTGCTCGCCGAAGCCGAAACGGACGCGCCCGCCGGACGGCTTTACGTCGAATCTTTAATTCAAACTTTGACATTGCATTTGTTGAAAAACTACTCGACGGCAAATCTCAAACAAGAAAACGCACACGGCGGGCTTTCTGGCTACAAATTGCGCCGCGTCGAAGAATTCATCAGCGCGAATCTGGAAGCTGATTTGAGTCTGGCGGAAATCGCCGCGGTCGCCGATTTAAGTCAGTATCATTTCGCTCGCGCCTTTCGCGCGTCAACCGGACACACGCCGCAGCAATACCTGATGCGGCGGCGCATCGAACGCGCCAAAGAATTACTGGCGACGAACGATTTGCCGATTGTCGAGATCAGCCTTCGCACGGGCTTTAAAAATCAAAGTCACTTTACCACGCTGTTTCGCAAATTTACCAAACACACGCCGAAAACGTGGCGCGAACTCAAACTCGCTTAAAGAAGAAATTTTAACCGCGAACTGCGCAAATTAACACGAATAATTTTCTTGTCTTGCATTCGTGATGCTCGTCTGATTCGCGGCTGGAATTCTTCTCAGCAATTTCAGAACATAAACCGCAAACTACGAGAAGATTATTAACCGCCGCATTTTCTAAACTCTCTTCAGACTCGAAGAAGTCTAAGGAGATTTAAGATTATGCGATTATCATTTTTTGTTTTCGCCGCCGTCCTGACCGTTACACTTTCAGTTGCGGCGCAGACGCCTTTAAGCGAGCGCCATTTTGAAAACGGAACGCAGGCGGCGCGAGCCGGACAATTTGAATCAGCGATTAAAAAATACCGTCAGGCGATTTTGTTTTCCGGCGCGGAAAACGAGAGCGATGATTTTCTCGCCCGAATTCATTTCAACATCGGCGTCTGCCTTTTTAATCTGCGGCACACGACTCAAGCCGCCGCAGAATTTACCGAAGCGATTAAGCTCAGTCGAAGAAATTACCAAAAAGCCTTTTACGCGCTCGGAATGGCGCACGGCGAATTGAAAAATTGGCGGGCGGCGGAAGCGGCTTTTCGAGAAGCCGTAAAATTGAAAAAAGACGACGGCGAAGCGTGGTTCGATTTAGGATTGGCGTTGCTCGAAAGGGAAGATTACGACCGGGCGGAAACCGCGTTTCAAAAAGCAATCAAGTTTGAGAGCACGGGCGCGGCGGACGCGCACAATAATATCGGCGTGATCTCTGCGCTCAAAGCAAATTTTTCGGCAGCCGAAATCGAATTTAAAACGGCTTTGATAAAATCAAACGGCAAATCAATCGAGGCGCAAAGCAATCTGGAATTCTGTAAATTACGCAAGCGAAATTTCAATCAAAATTTGCTGGCGCGGTTAAAATTCAATCGCAAAAATTAAGGAAAATGAAATGGACAAACAGCAGGACGTGATGGCGATTTTAAAACTTTACGAATTGCGCCGCGACGAAAAAATGCGGGCAGCGCGCGCCTGGTATTTTTCCGATTTCGCGCCGCGTTCGGCGATGGATATTATCAAACTCTACCGCGACGGCGAGCAGGCGAGCGCGTATTTCCGCACGGTAACATCGTATTGGGATATGGCTTCGTCGTTCGTCCTGAACGGCGCGTTAGACGAGAAAATGTTTTTCGACTCAGGCACCGAACATATTTTCGTTTACGCCAAAATCGCGCCTTTCCTGGCGGAAATCCGCAAGCTTTTTAATGAACCGGAATACCTGATTCATCTAGAAACGCTCGCTCTGAAAGTTCCGAACATCGAAACTAAAATCGAAAACCGCAAACGACTTTACGCGCTTTGGACAAAGAAAGAAGAAGAAATTTCGGCGAGTGAAGGCAGTTAAGTTTTCCCGCTGAATTCGTCAATTGGGGAGCAGTTTTTATCCCGTTTCATCTCGTGTTAATCTTTGATTAATTCGGATGAAGAAATACGTTATCAAACGAGATGAAAACGCGCTGCCCGAACGTTTAACGCGCTATCGCAGCGAATTAAACGAACAGCAGTTTCGCGTCGTCACGGCGAAACCCGGCGCGGCTTTAGTCGTCGCCGGCGCGGGAACCGGCAAGACGCGCACGATAACTTATCGAGTCGCTTATTTAATCGAGCAGGGCGTTTCGCCGCAGAGAATACTGCTCGCCACGTTCACCAACCGCGCCGCGCGCGAAATGCTCAAGCGCGTCGAAATGCTGACCGGCTCGCAAAACGTCCACCGAATTTGGGGCGGAACGTTTCACCGCATTGCGAACTTAATTTTAAGAAGACACGCCGCCTCTATCGGTTTCGATTCTAACTATTCGATTTTAGACGCAGAAGACGCGCGCGATTTTATTAACGTCTGCATCGAAGAAGCGGCAATTGACACAAAAGCGAAACGATTTCCGAAGCCCGAAGTCGTCCAAAATATCATCTCTTTCGCCAACAACACCGACCAGCCGATTGAGGAAGTCATCATCAAAAAATATCCGTATTTTGAAATGCTTTCCGCACAAATCAAGCGCGTTGACTCGGTTTATATGGAACGAAAGAAGGAACGCAACGTGATGGACTACGACGATTTGCTGCTGAACTGGAAACGTCTTCTAATCGAAAAACCCGACATTTCAAATGTTTACGCCGAGCAGTTTCAGCACATTCTGGTTGACGAATATCAGGATACAAATAAACTTCAAGCCGAATTGATTGATCTTCTCGCCGTCCGACATAAAAACGTGATGGTCGTCGGCGACGACGCGCAATCAATTTTCGCGTGGCGCGGCGCGGAGTTCACAAACATTTACGAATTTCCCAAAAGGTATCCGCAGGCAGAAATTTACAAACTCGAATTGAATTACCGCAGCACGCCGGAAATCTTAGGTTTGGCAAACGTTTCGATTGCGAACAACCGCAAACAGTTTCCGAAAACTCTGGAAGCGATAAAAAAATCCAAAGACCTCAAACCCGCGCTCGTGCCGTGTTCGGATGTCGAACAACAATCGGCATTCGTCGCCTCAAGAATTTTGGAATTGCGCGATGAAGGAACGAGTTTAGAAGAAATCGCCGTCCTTTACCGCTCGCATTATCATTCCATCGAATTGCAATTGGAACTCACGCGCCGCAACATTCCGTATCGCGTTCAATCGGGCGTCAGATTTTTCGAGCAGGCACATATCAAAGACGTGATTTCATATCTGAGAATCATCTGCAACCCGCGCGACGAACTGGCGTGGAAACGAATCTTAAAAATGATTCCGAGCGTCGGCAATCAAACCGCGAATAAAATTTACGAATCTTTAGCGTATGCTGAAAATCCTTTCGCGCTCGTCCGGCGGGAAGACTTTAAATACCAGCCGCGCAGCAAAGGTAACTGGCAAAACTTCATTGATTTATTAGAGAAAATAACGACCGACGAAAACCGTAATCGTCCTGCCAAGCAAATCGAATTGATTTTAATGAACGGCTACGAGCAATACTTACAGGAAAATTACGAAAACTTCGAGGCGCGTCTCGAAGATTTGAAAGGTTTGGGAATGTATGCCGCGCGTTACGACGCGACCGAAGATTTTTTGTCGGAACTCGCGTTGCTCTCAACCGAACGCTTCAAAGAGCCGACCGGAATTGTCGGCGAAGATGTGGTTTCAGGCGGCGAAGAAGACGAACTTTTAACTTTAACATCGGTTCATCAGGCGAAAGGTTTGGAATGGAAAGCCGTCTTTTTAATCTGGGCGGCGGAAGGCAAATTTCCCAGTCCGCGCAGCTTAAAAGAAATTGACAGCGAGGAAGAAGAACGCCGCCTTTGGTATGTCGCTTTGACGCGCGCGCAAAATGAATTGTATTTAACTTACCCGCTGATGATTGTTGATTACAACCGTCAGACCGTTTTGCAAAAACCGTCGCGCTTTGTAATGGAATGTCCGCCCGCATTATTTGAAGTTTGGAGTTTGGAAGAAGACGCGCTGCCGTTTGACGCGCCCGTTACAATCGAGGAGAAAAAACAGGATTTTATTAACTGAAGATTTCTTGACTGGCGTGCAAAAGTAGCGTAAAAATTTTCAGACCGAGGAGACTACAAATATGGCAAACGAAAAGAAACAAACGGCTGGTAAAGCGGCGAGCGCTGCTTCAAAAGTGCTTCGTGACGGGCGAACAGCCAAGGATAGTAAAACCGCCGCCGGCAGCGCGCTCGCGCAGGCGGATAAAAAATCGAAGAAAACTACGGGCGACACGGCGGCGAAAAAAGCGTCGAAAGTTTTGCAGTCCGGCGACACGGGCAAGAAAAGTAAAACAGCCGCCGCGAGCGCTTTGGCAAAAAAGAAAACGAGCAAAAAATAGAGCGTCAATACCTGGGCGAATCTGTGACGGGCAGCGTTTAATAAAAATCAAACGCCCCGCGCTTTTTTATTTGCGTCTTTTTCCCCCTCGATACAACCAAATCAAAAACTCGTCGCATCAAGGTAGGTAACTCGTCAGACTGACAGGCGCGAAGTCAAAATTCGCCGCCGCCAAAATTAAAAACAATTTGTCCAAAAAGGCAAGCGCTCCGGTTTTCATCGCAGAGCGTCAGAGGATACGTCTATGTCAAAAATAACTTTTCTCGATTCGATTGCGGTTCAGTCGCCGTGTTCCAAAAGTTGGAACGAAATGCGGGGCAACGAACAGATTCGCTTTTGCTCGCACTGCGCCAAAGATGTGCATAACCTTTCAGAGATGACGCGCAAGCGGGCGAGAAAAATCGTCGCCGCGTCGAACGGCAATATTTGCGTTCGTTACACACGCCGTCCCGACGGCAGAATTCAGGCGATAAAAAATACTCTGCACCAGATTACCCGCCAGACGGGAATCGCGGCGGGCGTTCTCGGAACTTCGTTGGCGGCTTCGACAGTCGCTTATACGCAGGGCGATCTGCGAGTGAGTCCGAATGAAAACGTCGTCGCCGTCCAGGTCGAGAATCAAAAAAGCGACGCGCCGAACGGCACAATTTCCGGCACGATTACCGACCCGAACGGCGCGGTCATCGCGTTCGCGCTCGTGACATTGACGAACGAGCAGACCGCCTTTTATCAAAGCGTCAATTCAAATCAGGAAGGCGTTTACGAATTTAAAGACGTGCCGATTGGCGAATATAAATTAAAAGTTGACGCGGGCGGTTTCGCGTCAAAGGAAATCGCGCAAGTTTCCGCCGGCAGCGGCGAGCAAAATTACAATGCGCAACTGGCGATTGAAACGATGCACGAAGCCGTTACCGTCGGCGGCGAAGGTCAGGGAGAAGGAAGCGGGGTAGGTTATGGTGTCGGCGGAGCAATGGTTTCGATTATCAGGTATAGCGCACTTGTGATGGCGGTTGAAAACGATGATCTCGACGAAGTGAAAATGCTCGTCGCAAAGGGTGCGCGCGTCAACGCCAAAGATAAAGGTTACGATAAAAACACGCCGCTGCACGTCGCGGTCGAAAACGGCAATCTTGAAATCGTCAAATTTCTTTTATCTTCGGGCGCGAAAACATCTTCCAAAAATGCCGACAAACGCACGCCTTTGATGATGCTCGACGAAGACGCGAGCGCGGAAATCGTCAATCTGCTGCTGATTTACGGCGCGAAAATAAATTTCGCCGATAGGGAAGGCAACACGGCGTTGACGTTCGCCGCCGAATACTCTTCCGAAGAGGTCGTGCAAGCGTTAATCCGTGCGGGCGCAAACGTCAATTGGCTGAATAAAAAAGGCGAAAGCGCCTTGATGCGGGCGGCGGAAAACGGCGAATTGGAGAACGTAAATTTACTGCTCGGCGCGGGCGCAAACGCACAGTTCAGAAACAAGGAAGGCGAAACCGCTTTGTCTATGACGCGCAACGAAGCGGTGAAACAAATTTTGATTTCTTACGGCGCGACCGAGTAGTTTTCAAATACAAAATAAAAAGGCAAAAGTAAAAAGTTTGGAATTGACTTTCCGCTTTTACCATTGCCTTTTTATTTTATGAAAGCATCCGCGGCGACCCGCAAATTAATCGTAATACTCAAGTCCGAGATGCGTGATTAAATCTTCGCCCTTCAAATGCCGCAGAGTATTTTTCAGCTTCATCAACTGAATAAAAATATCGTGTTCCGGGTAAAGTCCGGGCGCGGTTTGCGGCGCTTTGAAATAAAACGACAGCCATTCTTGGATGCCTTTCATTTTCGCCCGCTGCGCCAAATCCATAAAAAGCGCTAAATCAAGGCAGAGCGGCGCGGCGAGAATCGAATCGCGGCACATAAAGTCAATTTTGATCTGCATTTTGTAGCCGAGCCAGCCGAAAATATCAATCGCGTCCCAACCTTCTTTGTTGTCGCCGCGCGGCGGATAATAATTAATGCGGACGACGTGCGCGAAATCTTTATAAAGGTCGGGGTAAACGTCCGGCTGCAAAATGTGTTCGAGAACCGAAAGTTTCGATTCTTCTTTGGTCTTGAAATTTTCCGGGTCATCAAGAACTTCGCCGTCGCGGTTGCCGAGAATGTTTGTCGAATACCAGCCTTCCAAACCCAACATTCTTGATTTAAGTCCGGGCGCGAGAATCGTCTTCATCAAAGTTTGTCCGGTTTTGAAATCTTTACCGCAAATCGGCACGTTATTGTCTTCGGCGAGTTTGGTCAATGCGGGAATGTCGCACGATAAATTCGGCGCGCCGTTGGCGAACGGGACTTTCGATTTCAGCGCCGCATAAGCGTAAATCATCGAAGGCGCGATGCGCGCGTCGTCGTCATACAGCGCCTTTTCAAACGCTTCCAAATCGTTGTGGATGTCCGACGGTTCGATGAAAATCTCGGTCGAAGCCGCCCAGACCATCACCAATCTATCGCAGCCTTTTTCTTCTTTGAAACGAGCGATGTCGGCAATCAATTGTTCGGCGAGTTCCATTTTATTCTTGCCGGTTTTGACGTTCTCGCCCGTAATGCGCTTGACGTAATTCTGCTCGAAGACCGCCGCCATCGGTCGCAAAGATTCGAGCTGTTCGCGCAAATCTTCGACTTGCGATTTTTCCAGAACGCCCGCATTTCGTGCCGCTTCGTAAGCCGAATCCGAAAAAATGTCCCACGCGCCGAACACGATATCGTCCAAATCTGCGAGCGGCACGAAATCTTTTATTTTCGGGCAATTATTATCGGTTCGCTTGCCGAGGCGAATCGTTCCCATCTGCGTCAGCGAGCCGATTGGCTGTGCCGCGCCTTTGCGAATCGCCTCCACTCCAGCCACAAATGTCGTGCTGACCGCGCCGAGTCCGACGAGCAGAATTCCGAGTTTCCCGTTTGCGGGCGCAATGTCCACACCTTTTTCAACCATTGATTTTGTCTCCCAAGAAGTAAAAGAGAGATGATAACTTTACGAAAATGTTAAGGCAAACACGGAAAGGAATTTTAACTTCGATAAATTCGATAATCGATTTCTTGAAAGATGTTGTCGCGCCGTTCGATTTCCGCTAAAAGTTCTTCGTTGATGTCGCCATCATCCAAAGCCGTCGCCAAAAGATTAAAGCGATGAATGTGAGCTTTGAAGCGGTTTGAAGAATACTGCACGGTCGTGCCTTGATAAATCTGAAATGCCCAATCGCTCGACTGCGCAAGCAGAAGTTCGCGGGCGATTTGATTCAGCGCGCGCTGCTCGATTTCCGTCGGCTCATTATATTTGTTTGCCAGTTCAGTCATTCGCCGTTCCGCGTCGTGTTGATACGGATACATCCACGAATTACCCTCGTTGAGCCAGACTTTGTAATAACCGTTTGCGCCCCAAGATGATGCCGACGGCTGCTGAATTTGAATTGGAATGCGCGCGTCGAGAAAATCGCCGGGCGTGATGGGCGAAATCAAATCTTTCTTGTCGCGCAGCTCTTGAAAAAGAAAATCCAAAAACTGCGGACCTTCAAACCACCAGTGACCGTAAAGCTCGGCGTCGTAAGGCGCGGCGACAATCGGCGTATGTCCGTCGAAAGTTTCGCGTAATTTATAAGCCTGCCTGACGCGCTTGCCGACAAAATCCGCCGCATCCGTCGCCGCTTGCTGCCGCGCCCAATCGGGAACATACGGCTGTTTGTCGCCGGTCGAAACGTCGCGCCCGGAAACTCGGTAATATTTCAAACCCAAATGTCGCCGCGTTCCGTCTTTGTGCAAGTGCGGTTTCAGGTAATCAAGCGGCAAATCCCAGCCGATGTCGCGGTAAAATTCGCGGTAAGCGGCGTTGCCCGGATAGCCGACTTCCGCGCTCCAAACCTGTTCCGAGGTTTCGATATCGCGGGCGAAAACCGCCACGCCGTTCGGACAGACAACGGGAGCGTGAACACCGTAGCGCGGGCGCGGCTCGCCGTAAAGAATCGCGTGCGAATCGCCGATAAAATACTCGATGCCCGCGTCTTTTAACAAATTTTCGATGCCCGGTTCATACGCGCATTCGGGCAGCCAGATGCCGCGCGGCTTTCTGCCGAAATGTTTTTGATAATTATTAACGGCGATTTGAATTTGCGCGCGGCGCGATTCTTCGGTGGAAATGAGCGGCAAAAAGCCGTGCGTCGCGCCGCAGGTGATGATTTCCAAAACGCCTTCTTCCTGCAACTGGCGAAAGGCATTGATAAGATTTTTCTTGTATTTATCATTCCAGAGCATCAGGGAAATGCTCAAATTATCCGCATACATTTTGACGACATCGGTAAATTGCGGCTCTTCTCTTTGGACTCGCGTCAATTCCTTTTTAGCCAGTTCAAACAAATTTTCGAGATGCCTTGTGTATCGAGTTTCGAGCAGTTTATCGGCGAGCATCTCGCACAGCGGCGGCGAAACATTCATCGCCAAACGCGGTTTCGCCCCGCTCTCGTGCAGGTTTTGAAGAATGAAAACGAGCGGCAGATAAACTTCCGTAATCGCTTCATAAAGCCAGTCTTCTTCTAAAAACTCCGGGTATTCGGGATGCCGCACGAACGGCAGATGCGCGTGCAGAATTAAGCTGAAGTATCCAATCGGCATAAAAGGATTTTAACGCAAAGGCGCAAAGACGCAAGGAGACTTGAGATTTTTAAGAAAACGCCAAAGGCGCAGAGGAAAAAAGCATTTACCTTTTCCTCTGCGCCTTTGGCGTTTTTGCGTCTGTGCGTTAAAAAAACTTTTCCGACAGTGAGCTTAACGGCGACAACTTCGGCAAAATTTTGCGTTTGGAAAAGCGCGGAAAGTTAATCAAACTCGCCCCGACGACCGTCGCCGCGTATGATTCTTCAACAGTTTCATCTGACAAAACGCCGAAATTTTCCTGCAGCGCCGCAAGCGCTTTCGCCGTGTTTATTTTTTTCGTGTTGCCTTGCAAAACAGCGAAAAGGCTCGGACTGATATGTCCGCGAAGATTCTCTACCGAATAACCGGAGGCGAGCGCCAGTAGAATAAAACGTATCTCGCTCGATTTATTTTCGCCAAAACTTTTGGTCGGCGCGCCGACGATTTGCGAGAAGGCGGTTTGCGTCCACTCGTTCGCCGATTCGATGTCGTCGCCTGCGAGCGCGACTTCAAAAGCGTCCTGCTCGAAACCCGAAACGTCCAGAACTTCGGCGAATTGCTCGGCGGAAACCGTAAAATTCGGCGAGAAATCGCGGCGCGAACTCGGATTCAGGCGCGGCGTTTTAACGGTGTTGGAAAACATTACGCGCACGAACGGGCGATTCACGGCGTAAAAACCGACTTCGGCGCGGTAGGTCGAAGCCGCGTCAACGTCGAACCAAGTCGAGCCTTCGGCTTCGGCGGGAAAAATCTCCTCGCGCTCGTTCGTTCGGTTGACGAGTTTAACGACCAATTGATAATTGACCTGATTGCCGAAAACGCGCCGCAGAGTTTGAAACGGACTGTCTTTGAACGACCAGTAAAAGTAAATTTTATTCGGCGACTGCATTTGCAGACGCGCTCGATTTTCCTTTGACAGCTCGGGCAGTTTCGGCTCGGCTAGTTCTTTGAAAATCGGGTCTGCAATTTCAGCCGGTTCGTTTTCTTCCCGGATTTCTGCGGCATCGGCTAATTCGGTTTCCGCCGCTAAGTTTGTTTCCCTCGAAGGCTGCGCCGCGTCATAAAGCGAAAAAATATCTTCGTCATCTTCGCTGATCGTTAGATTAGGTTTGATGGTTTCCGCCGAAGAAACCGGCTTTAATTTAAACTCTTCGAGCGCGTATTCCCGGCTCTTTTTATCTTTCGTAGTCATAGATTTTGTATTAAAAAGTCAGTCGAAACAAAGATTATGCGGACATTCGCGGAAAGAAACAACCGGCGGGAAATGAAAACTGAAAACTAAAAAGTCAAAAGCGCAGAGCCGCCGTTGATGAATATTTTCGTTTATCTCCGGCGGCTCTTTCAGTTTTTACCTTTTAGTTTTCAGTTTTTAGTTTCAAATTTCTTGAGTTTGACCTCGACTCTGCCGATGCTGGCGTTGATTTGCGAGCGGACGGGCAAACGCCTGGCGTCGTCGGTTATCCACAGAATCATACTGCCTTTGCCGTCAACCAGGCGGTTCGCGCCGAAAACTTCCGGCTCAAGGCGAAAACACCAGACTTTGCCGAGAATCGTTTTCTGCTGTTCGCGGGCGACGACGCGCACCGGAATTTTATAAATCAATCCCGAATCGCTGACCGACAATTCAAAAGTTTTGCCGACGGCGAGCGGCAGACGGCGCAAAGTGTAAACCGCCGTGATCAAGTCCTGCGTGTCTCTGACAACCGGCGATGCGATTTGACGCGGCGGACGCGCCGCATTGTTCGGGTCGGTTTCGACGTAGATAACTTTTTTCGCCTGGTAATCGAAAAGCGCTTCAGATTCGCGCACCCGGTCGCCCTGCTCATCGCGCTTGACGGTTCTTTTGACCGAGTAATTTTTGCCGTCGGCGGTTGACTCGACGTTGAGATTAAATTTGAAGAAAAGTTTGACGAGCGTTCCTTTGGATTTGACTTCGGATTTTATCAAAAAATCTTGACTGTCCGGCGCGCGCTCGACCGCGAAACTCAAATCCGCGCCGGGAACTCCCCGAAGAATCGCTTTGCTGTATTTGCCTTCGTAAATTAAGTTTTCGCCAATGGTGTAGGCTTCGATTTTCTGTGCGAAAACCGCCGCGCTGCTGTAGGCGAAGGTGAAAATTATCAAAAGCGAGCCGACTAATTTTTTCATCATCATAATTTTACTTTAGAAACATCGCTTTAACGAGCAGAACCGCCCACGCGAAAATCAAACCGAGCGCCGCCTGATACTCGCGGTAACGCAGGTACAAAGCGAAATCGAAATTGGTTTCGGATTTTTTGTTCGCCGCCGGGCGGGGGAAAAACAGCGGAACTCGCTCGGCGTATTTTTCATAATCCGCGCCGAAAATCTGCGTCAATTCCTCGGCTTCGACGCGCATCACCGGCAGATAGATGCCCAAAAACAAGATGACGAAGAGAAGCGCGAGCCACCAAACGCCCGCTGCAATCGTAAAACCGACGCCAAGAATGAAACTTCCCAGATAAAGCGGATTGCGCGTGTAAGCGTAAGGACCGGAAACCGCCAAAGTTTGATTTTTGCGAATATGCCCCGAAGCCCAGGCGCGAATCAAAAGCCCGAGGACGGCAATCGCGCCCCCAATTGCCAAGGTCGGCAGTTCGGGACGGGCGAAAATCAAAAAGATTGCCGCAAATAAAAAACCGAGCGGCACTCTGAAGCGTTGGATTGGCGTGGCGTTAATTCTACTCATTGCGCGGATAATTCTAATCTTTTTTGCGCCGCGCGCAAAACTGTTTCCGTCGTGATGTCGAGACAAATCCAGTTGTCGCAGGCTCGCCGGTGACAATCGGCGCGGCAATTGATGTCGTTTCGCTCGACGCAAATATCGTTTCGGTTCGGGCTGCCGTTGCGCCACCATTCGGTCGGACCGAAAATGCCGACAATCGGGGTTTTCGCCGCGACCGCCAGATGCGTCGGCGCGGTGTCGCCGCCGATATAGATTTTCGCGCGTCTTGCCAATTCGTAAAAGCCTTTCAGACTCGGTTGAGCGAGCGTAACTTTTCCCGAACGACTGTAGCGCAAAACTCCTTTCGCCAATTCGATTTCATTCGGCGCGGTTGTAATCACGGAAGTCAAATTATTTTCCTCCCAAAGTCGGTCCGCCAGCGCGCCGAATTTTTCCGTCGCCCAAAGTTTCGTCGTCCAACCGCCTGCCGGATTCAAAATCGCGTAATTTTTCCCAGCCTGTTCGATAATGTTTTCGGCTTCGCGCCGATGATTTTCGTCGGCAAAGATCGGAAATTCAAAATCATTTTCGGGAACGGCGATGTTCAAGGCTCGCTCGGCGAGCGCCAGATTTTTGCGGATGATGTGCGTTTGTTTTTCGACATCAACCGTGTCGGTCAAAAGAAACCGGCTCGCTGGTTCGCGCAAATTACCTTTTGAGAAACCGATTCTTTTTTGCGCTTTGGCAAGTTTGATGATTGAAGCGGACTTGAGCAAGCCTTGAAAATCGAGCGCGACATCGAATTCGTATTGGCGCAATTGGCGAAGCTGGCGGCTCGCGTCAATGAAAATCTCCTCGATGACTTTTCCGCCGCCGCGCCGCAAGGAACGCGTGTCAATCTCGATAAGATGGTCAATAAGACAGTTGCCGCGCAGAATTTCCGCCGCGCTGCGCTCGACCGTCCAGGCGATTTCCGCCGCAGGCAGAGCGCGGCGAATCGCGGCGAGCGCGGGCAGTGCGTGAACAACGTCGCCGATGCTGCTGAGTTTGACTATGAGAATTCTCATTGCTCGTCAATCCTGGGAGATTCGAAATCAGAAGAATTTCAAAAAGAAATCAATTTAACGCAAAGACGCAAAGGTAAATCCGGTTTGTTTTATTCATCGGTTAAAATACTCAATTTTCTTTGACTTACATTATGAAAAATTCTTTGCGCCTTTGCGCTTCTCTCGTCTTTGCGTTAAGAATTCTTCTTGAGTATTTCTCGTCAGATTAGATGATAATCAAAAATAAGACTATGGGCGAAAAAATTAAATCTGGCAAATTCCAGCGAAAATGTTTTATTCTATAAATCCGGGCATTCGTCCGGCAACTACCGAATTCCTGCCGCTATGAAACCGACGAAACGTGAAAAACGTGATTTGCGTCCCGCTTTGATTTTTTTGAGCGGCGATTTGCTCGCGGTGCCGATTCCGCTCGAACGCGAGGAAGTTGTTTTAGGGCGCGCGCTCGAAGCCGACGTTCGCATCAACGACACGCGCGTTTCGCGGCGGCACGCGCGCATCAACGCCGTTGCGGGCGAAAACGAAACGACCGATTATGTTCTGACCGATTTGACTTCGAGCAACGGAACGCTGCTGAACGGTCAGCAAATCAAAAGCGAAACTTTGCAGCACGGCGATAAAATTACGGTCGGCAAACACATCTTGCGTTTTGAGATGCTCGACGAAATTGACCGCGAATACCAGCGCGAGATTCGCCGTCTGCTCTCGCACGACGATTTGACCGGACTGCTTTCGAGCCGTTCGTTTTTCTCGGAGATGCGCCGCGAATCGGAACGCGCCAAACAAGAAAAACGACCCTTCTGCGTGTTGATGATGGACATAGATCATTTCAAAAAGGTGAACGACACTTACGGACATTTGACCGGCAGCAAAACTCTGGAAGAAATCGGTTTGTGCATTACGCAGAACCTGCGCAGCGGCGACGCGGCAGCCAGATTCGGCGGCGAAGAATTTGCCGCGTTTCTGCTTGACGCGGAACTCGCGCAGGGACTCGTCGCGGCAGAGCGAATTCGCGCGGAAATCGAAAACAAACGGTTCAGCGTCATCAGGCAGGGCAAAGCGTTCGAATCGCATCACATCACGATCAGCATCGGCGTGGCGTCTTTTCCGGACGATTCGAGCGACCCGATTGAACTCGTCGAGCGGGCTGATTCGGCTCTTTATCACGCTAAACGCGCGGGCAGAAACCGCGTCTGCACTTATCAGGATTTAAACACGGAAGAAACGCACAAAACTCTGTCGTCGCGCCGCGATTGAAGATTTCGGGTCGCAGATTAAACCACGCGCTAAACCTGAAACCTTTTTGCAACTTTTCCTTTAAACCCGACGTGAAAGCTGTGTTTTGCCGAAGGTTCGTTGTTCATTGCAGCTTTTATTGTTAGAATTTTCATTCTTCGCTTGCCGCGAGAAGCACTCGGCAACTTAACTTTCGACCGAGCGGCGGACAACTACTGACGAACAAAGGACAATCTAAAAAAAGTGATTAACAAACTCAATTTATCAAGCCGACCTTTTCGCAATCGGACGCTGCCGTATCTGATTGCGCTGCTGTTTTTGGCGTGCGCCGTCTCCGGCGCGGTTTTGTCATTCGCCTCTTTGAGAAATACGACCGACCAGAACGAAATCGCCAAGACCGACATCGAGCGGATGCAGACCGACATACAAGCCTTAAAGGGCAAAGGCGAACTCGTCCAGCAGCAGTTGACGCCCGAACAACAGGCGCTTCTGGTCGCCGCGCACAAACTCGTGGCGAACAAATCGTTCGGCTGGTCGCGTCTGTTCGCCGATTTGGAATCGCTTTTGCCGGGCGGCGTCAGCGTTTCGCGCATCGTCGTGCAGAACATCTATAAAGACAGCGACCGGTCAAAGGCTGATTTGGAATTCGCCGTTTTGAGCCGCGATTACGGAAGCGTGATGCAGATGATTGAAACGATGAACAATTCCGGCAAATTTCAAGCCGAGCTACGCGGGCAGGATTTGCAGAAAACTGAAAGCATTACTTATACGGAATACACGCTGCGGCTTATTTATACGCCGGGTTACGGTTATGCGCCTGCTGCTGTTCCTTCGGATGTAGCTCAAACGCAAGGAGGCAATCAGTAATGAACGAAAACCTGAAACCGAACGACTCGACTGAAGCGAATCGAGAACCGGAAATCGTTGTCAACGAATACGGAACGACGATAGACTCGACCGTCGTCGTCGAGGAAGAAACGCGCACGGTTTTGCTGACCGATAACGAAACCATCATCATCGAAAAAGAGCCGCGCATAGACATCGCGCCGAAGAATCGCCCGCGCAAAATTTACGCGGGAATGTGGGGACCGACCGAGATTGCGACCGTCGCTCTGGGAATGCTGGCGATTTTGACGGTCGTTCTTTTAGTTGTGCTGGTGGTTTTGCCTGCCAAAAAAGAACTCGCCGCGAACAAAGCCGAACGCGACCGGCTGGAAACCGAACTAGCCGCAACGAAAGGTAAATACGGCGATATTACTACGACCGAAGCGCAAGTAGCTAAAATTATCACGAGCGTCAACGAGTTTGAAACGCGTTTTCTGCGCAATCCGTTGATTGATAAAACTTCGCTCTACCAGCGCATCAACGGTTTGATTGGCGCTTACGGTTTGACCAATACGAGCGGACCCGATTACGCGCCGCTCGAAATTTCCGACGGCAACCGAGGTTCGGAAAACGAAGCCGAACGCGGGCGCGCGAAATTCCAAAGCCTTTTTCCCGGCGTTTACGTGACGACGACTATCGAAGGCTCGTATCAAAACTTGCGGCGTTTTATCAGAGAAATCGAAACGAGCGAGCAGTTCGTCGTCATCAGCGCGATTGAATTAGAACCGGCGGAAAGCGAAGAGCGAAAACCCGACCCGGCGCGTCCCGTCCAGGCATCCATCAATCAAGTGCAAATCAATCCGATGAATCCCGGCGCTTTTCCGCAAGACCCGACTTTTACGCAGACCGTTCCGCAGAATCAGCAGCCGAAAATCGCGCGCGGCAAGACGCGCGGCGAAACGGTGAGTTTGCGTCTTGAAATGGCGGCGTATTTCCGTCGCCCGACTTTTCAGCCGATTGCGGTTGACAGCCAGCAGCAATAGCATTAAGAAAAATGAAATTATTTGAAGGAAAAAGTCCGGCGGAACGCAATAAAATCATCGCGGCAATCGCGCTCGGCGCGATGGCGCTGCTTTCTTTAACCTACACTTTCGGCGGCAGTATTTTCGGCGGCAAAAGAACCGTCACCGTCAGCGTTTCGCCAACGCCAACGCCGACAGTTTCGCCACGCACGAACGCGGAAACCGCCGCCTTGCCAAGCGACGCAGAAGTGAATTTTCAATACACGACTACGCCAGTCGTTTACAATCCGGGTCAGTTTTACGCGCCTGACGCGGGCAGAAACATCTTCGCCTTTTACGAGCCGCCCGCGCCGACTCCGTATAGCCCAACACCGACGCCTGCCCCGGTTGTTGAAATGAAAACGCCGCCGCCGACGCCAACGCCGCCGCTGCTCGTCGGATTTGTTACGCCGCAGAGCGTTTACGCCGGTTCAAAATCTTTTCGTCTCGAAGTCAACGGCGATAAATTTACGCCCGCTTCCTTGATTTATTTGAACGGCAGTCAACTGCCGACGACTTTCGTCAGCCCGCAGCAATTAGTTGCCGAAGTGCCGTCGAATTTTATCGCCGGCGCGGGCGATATTCAAATTATGGTTCGCACGCCCGACGGCGGTCTTTATTCGAATCAGGTGTCGCTGAACGTGCAGGCTCCGCCCGTTCCGCAGTTTCAGTATATCGGTATGATTGCCCGCCAGCGTTTTAACAACGACACGGCTTATTTTCAGGAACAGGGCAAGCCGACGCCGGTTGGCGCTCGGCTGAACGATGTCATCGGCGGACGTTTTCGATTGATGAGCATCTCGGCGGGCGAAACGATTTTTGAAGATGTCAATCTCGGATTCAAACACCGGCTCGCGCTTTACCGCCCGCCGGCTGGACAAAACACCGGTTCAAATCCGAATCAAAATCCGAATCCGACCTTAGGCAGTCCGGGTCGTATTCCCAACAGAGGCGGTTTTAGACCAAGCGATTCTAATCCCAATCCCAACAATCCGAATCCGCCGGTTAATCTGCAGCCGGGCGAAATTCCGGGTATTCCGGGCAGTATTCCGGGCATTCCGAGCAATATACCGATTTATCAACCGACGCCGCCGCCGCAACAACAGAAAAAAGACGACGATGACGACGGTGAGGGAAACTGACGGAAGTAAAAAGTAAAAAGGCAAAAGTAGAAAGTGAAATCAGAAAACAATCGCCATGCGCCATGCGACGACCGCAAATCTGAATGCGGAATGTCTTTGCTTGCGATTCTAGCGGTGATGACTTTATTTTCCATTGCGCTGCTGGCGGTTGCGCCGACGGTTCAGCAGGGCGTTCAGCGCGAAAAAGAACTCGAAGCGATTCGGCGCGGCGAGGAAGTCGCCGAGGCGATTCGGCAGTATGTCGCCGCAAACCAGGGAAGGCTTCCCGATTCAATTGACGATTTACTCGAAGGCATTCCGGTCGGCACGAAAAAACGCCAGATACTGCGACCTTCGGCGGCAATTGACCCGCTTTCGGCGGACGGCAAATGGCGATTGGTCGAGCCGACCACCAAAGCGTTTCAAAACTTCGGGCGGCGTGTGCAGGCTTACAACAACGGCGCGTTGCCTTCCAGTCCCGAACCAAGAGTTTTCTTGGACAGGTATGTTACGGCGGCTTTAGTTAATGTTCTTGACACGCAAAGCGAATCAGACTTGGAAGACGAATCAGAGGAGGAAATCGAAATCAAGACTGATAAAGCGCCGTTCATCGGCGTCGCCAGCCAAAGCCGCAGCCGCTCGGTCGTCGCCTACTACGGCATCGAAAATCACAGTAAATGGATTTTCACGCCGCTTTTTCGAGGCGCGGGCGTGAGTTCCGTCAATCCACAAGGAGGAATTCCAAATACTCCTCCAATCCGAACGCCGACGCCCAACCCGACGCCTAGCAGGTAATAAAAAATCAACAATTTCTATTTTTCAACCATATTATTTCGCTTATCTTTTATGGTCACTGGCTTATAAAAACATTCACGCTACAAACAGAAAGGCGGTTGTTTTAAAGAAAACAACCGCCTTCAAAATTAACCTAAGAAATATTTACAAACTGAAATTAAAACTCACAAACCCAGTGGCTTTCGTCGGCTGACCGTCACGCGTGAACGGTTTGAACTTCCATTTTCGCGCCGCGTCCATCGCCGCGCGTTGCAGCATCGCCGGTCCACTCGTGTTCTGCACCTGGGCGACTTGTCCGCTTTCATCAATCGTCAATTCGACTTTAACCACGCCGGTCAGCCGCATATTTCTCGCCATCGGCGGGTAAACCGGATTAGATTTCTGGGTCGCGTAACCGATTAAAGAACCGACGGCAATCGGCGAAGAACTTTTTGCCGCATCGGTCGGCGCGCTTGTGGCTTGTGTTTCGGTTTTGTTCGGCGCGACAATGTTCGGCGCGGTTGAGTTTTCGACGCGCCGCGTTCTGGTCGAGTTTGCCGAATTGTCCGTCGCCGCAATCTTTGGCGTTTGATCGGCGCGTGTGATTTCCGGCTTCGGCGTTTCGACGACCGGCGAACTTGAAGTCTGTTCGGTTTTGGCAATCGCCTTTTCTACCGGAATCGTATCGGGCTGCACAATCGGCGCGGGTTCGTCTGTTTTCGGCGAACTCGTTTGCGCCGTATTCGCCGCAACAGGATTCGCTTGAGCCGTCTGTATTGGTGATGCGGGCGCTTCGCTAACGGCGTTGACGATAACGCTTCTCGAACTGGCTAAATTTTCGCGCGCGTCGGCGGCTTCATTTTTCCAACGGTTGGCGTCGAAATCATCGCGCGCCAGACTGCTGCGCGCGGCGGTCGCTTCTTCCATCAAAGCCATCGCGCTCGAAGCTTGATTTTTATCTTTACTGAAAATTTTCGTCTGCTCGACGACTTTCTCCAAAGTCTCCCGCATTTTATCAACGTCGGCGACGGCATCCTTCGGCAAGTTGCGGTCAGACACGCTCAGACCAAGCGCGCGATAACGTTCCATCTGATTTTTCGCGCCCTTGACGACTTGCCCGGCAGCCGCAAAATAACTTGCCGACGCGCCGGGTTTTTTTGAAAGCTCGTTTAAGAAATCCTGCGCGCGTTTATAGTCGCTCTGTTCGAGAAAGCTGTTGATCAGCAGAACGTTGACGACCGCGTGAACCGTCGTATCGCTGGTTTCACGCCTGATGTTTTCGAGTTCGTAAATCGCCGCGCCGTAATTTCTAACGGCGATATACGCTTTGGCTTTTCCCACGCGTTCACGCATCACGTCGGCTGACGTTTGCGCGAAAATCAAAATTGAAAAAGTAAATGTTAGTAAAACCGAACAGGAAAATCTTTTGACATTCAGCGGCATTTTCGAGTCTCCTTAAAAGTCAATTTCTGACTGTAACATTCCGCAAAGGTCAAAGCGAACAATTCACTTCCTCGACCTGAACAAACGAATCTTTTGACTCATTAAAACGCATATTAAGCAAGTTTTTTCAAAACTTGTCTTTTCAATCAGTTAAACTTGTGATGATTTTTCGTCGGTATGCGTTTGCGTCTTTCTTTATAACATTTTCGTCAAGGTTCAGCAAACGCCGGTCGCGCATTACAATTTTCCCTTCAATAATCACGGTGCGAACATCGTCGGCTTTCGTCGCGTAAACGAGATGCGAATAGACGTTGTAAAAAGGCGTCTGATTTAAATCGTCGAAATCTACGATGACGAGGTCGGCGCGTTTGCCCGTTTCAATCGAACCGATGATTTTTTCCAAGTGCAGCGCGCGCGCGCCGCGAATCGTCGCCATTTCAAACGCTTGCGCGGCGGTTAAAACTTTCGGGTCATCCGAAAAAACCTTGTGCAATTTCGCCGCCGTGTCCATTTCTTCCCAGAGATTCAAATCGTTGTTCGACGCCGCGCCGTCGGTTCCCAATCCGACCGCCAAATCTTTCAAAAGCATCTGCGGGACGGGCGCGACGCCCGACGCTAATTTCATATTCGACTGCGGGCAGTGCGCCGCGCCGACTCCATACTTCTTCAAAACGTCAATCTCCGCGTCGCTCACGTGAACCGTGTGCGCCGCGATAACACGATTGTTCAAAAAGCCGATGCTTTCGAGGTATTCAACGGGTCGAAGTTTTTTACTCGCCATCGAATCGTCAACTTCTTTGCGCGTTTCCGAAACGTGAATCAAAACGGGCGCATTTAATTTGTCGGAAAGTTTCCTGACATTTTGCAGATGTTCGGTCGAAACCGTGTAAGGCGCGTGCGGCGCGAGCGCGGGCGTGATCAGCGAATTGTTTTTCCATTTGTTGACGAAGCGTTCCGTATAAGCAAGCGCCTCGGCGTGCGTTTTGTTGTCGGGGACGGGAAAATCAATAATCGTTTCGCCCAGCACGCCGCGCATTCCGGCTTTGAAAGTTTCATCTGCGACGGCATCCTCAAAATAATACATATCGCAGTAAGTCGTCGTGCCGCCGCGAATCATCTCCGCAATGCCGAGGCGAGTTCCGACGCGCACGAAATCTTCCGTCACGTTTTTCGCTTCGGCGGGAAAGATGAATTTTGTTAGCCATTCCTGCAAGTCCAGATCGTCGGCAATACCTCGAAACAGCGACATCGGAACGTGCGCGTGAGTGTTGATTAAACCGGGAATGACGAGTTTGCCGCGAGCGTCAACAACTTGGTTGGAAGCGAATTGTTGCGCGATTTCCTGCGCAGTTCCAACGGCGACGATTTCGCCTTTTTGAACGGCGACCGCGCCGTTTTCAATCACGCGACGGCTTGCGTCCATCGTGACGATTGTGCCGTTTTGAACAATCAAATCAACTGATTTTTTTTGTGCGAAAATTGCGAACGGGAGAAATATAAGAATCGAAACGAAGAATAAAATGTTTAGCTTTTCCATAGCTGAATTTACTACAAAATTATCAGGGAAAGCAATCGTTTATTTTGCATCCAGAAAACCCGCGTCAAACGCTTTCGGCAGAAGCTCGCTGATTTGAAAAGTTTCGGTTTCGCCGTCGAGATTCGCCATCAAGACTTCGACATCGCCGCAAAATTCCCAGATGATTTGGCGGCACGCGCCGCACGGCGGCGTGAGCGCGTCAGTATCGGCGACGACGCAGATTTTAACGAATTCCTTTTTATTTTCGCTAATGGCTTTGAAAATCGCCACGCGCTCGGCGCACATCGTCAAACCATAAGAAGCGTTCTCGACATTGCAGCCCGTAATGATTTCATTACCTGTCGTTAAAAGTGCTGCGCCGACTTTGAAACGCGAAAACGGCGCGTGGGCGTTTTCGCGCGCAACGGTTGCAGCCTCGATTATTTCCAGATTATTCTTCATTTTTCTTAACTTGGTTTTTGCGGTTTTTTAATTGTTTGCCGACTTCTTCGCGGATTTTCGTGCAGATGAAATCAATACCGATGTCGGTGTTGGCGCGTTCGGGAATGATAATGTCGGCGTAGCGTTTCGACGGCTCGACGAATTCGTGGTGCATCGGGCGGACGGTAGCGAAATACTGCGCGACGACCGATTCGACCGTGCGACCGCGTTCGGAAATGTCGCGCTGCATTCGGCGAATAAAACGTAAATCGTCGGGCGTGTCAACGAACACGCGCACGTCCAACAATTCCAAAATGCGCGGCTCGGCGAAAATCAAAATGCCTTCGAGAATCACGACCGGCTTCGGTTCGAGATGCTCGAACTCTTTGCTCCGCACGTGCTTTTTGTAATCGTAAATCGGCATCTCGATGGATTGTCCTTGTTTGAGGCGTTTGAGATGACCCACAAGCATTCCGTTGTCGAAAGCGTCGAGATGATCGAAATTCGCCTGCCGCCGTTCATCGAGCGGCATATCGGCGAGATTGCGGTAATAAGAATCCTGCTCGACGAGAATGACGTTCTCGCGCCCGACCGATTCGATGATTTTTCTGGCGAGAGTCGTTTTTCCCGAACCTGTTCCGCCGCAAATTCCAATTATCATAAATTTTACAGGATAGACGGAATAGACAGAATTTTGTTTTTATCCTGTCCGTTCTGTTCATCCTGTTTTAATCTAATTTCGCTATCACGCGCCTCAATAATTCCTTAAAAGTTTCCGCCACTTTCGCGCCCGTTTCCATCACTTCTTCGTGATGAATTACGTCGTCGCTGATGCCCGCCGCCATATTTGTAATACACGAAATTCCGATGACTTTCATTCCGACGTGGCGCGCCGTAATCGCTTCGGCGACCGTGGACATTCCGAGCGCATCGGCTCCGAGCTGGCGCAGCATCCGAACTTCGGCTGGCGTTTCGTAATTCGGACCGATCAGCCCGCAATAAACTCCGCGCCGCAGAAAATAATTGATTGATTGTTTTTGTCCGCTTTCGGCTTCCTTGCGAGCGGCTTTTTCCTGCGCCATTTTCTTCGCTTCGCTGATGACGATTTCCTGATAATCGAGCGCGTAAACTTCCGTCATATCGGGAAATCGCGCGCCGAATCTTTCATCGTTTATCCCGCGCAAGGGATTGACGCCCGTCAGATTGATATGGTCGCGGATGAGCATCAGCGAGCCTTGCGCGAAATCGGTGTTGACGCTGCCCGCCGCGTTCGTCAAAATCAGATTTTTCACGCCCAGCACGCCGAATGCGCGAACCGGAAAAACGACTTGCGCGATTTCGTAGCCTTCGTAGTAGTGAAAACGCCCTTGCTGGACGGCGACCGAGATGCCTTCGACTTCGCCGAGAACAAGCCGTCCGGCGTGTCCTTCGACCGTCGAACTCGAAAAATGCGGAATTTCTTCGTATGGAATGACGACCGCATTTTTCGCTTCGTCGGCGAAGGCGCCTAATCCGCTTCCTAAAACGACGGCGACTTTTATTTCTTGACTGTATTTCGACCGGATAAATTCGGCGGCTTCGACCGCTTTCTCATAGTTCATAATAAAAGGAAACACAGATTAACACAGACGGCTGAATTTTCAATCAACCTGTATTGAGCTGTATTTCTAAACGGCAAAATTATTTTTCCTTGCGATACGGAACGCCGAGCGCTTTCGGCGCGCGCGACAAACCGACGAATCCGGCGAGGACGATAATCGTCAAAACGTATGGAATAATCTGTACGAACTGCACCGGAATAGTTTCGCCGGAAGCGAGCCGGTAGTTGGAAAGCGGAATCGTTAAGGCTTCCGTGAAACCGAAAAACAGACACGCGAGCAGAACTTGAATCGGTCGCCACTTGGCTAAAATCAAAGCCGCGAGCGCGATAAATCCGCGTCCGGCGGTCATTCCGCGCGTGAACAGCGAAGATTGTCCGATTGAAAGATACGCGCCGCCCGCCGCCGCTAAAACGCCCGACAAAACGACGGCGGTGTATCTTAATTTAAGAACGCCGACGCCTGCCGCGTCAGCCGCCGCCGGATTTTCGCCGACAGCGCGAAGCCGCAAACCAAAGGGTGTTTTATAAAGCACATACCAGCAGATCGGCACAAGCAAAAAAGCCAGGAAAGAAGCGACGTTGATACCGAGCAAATCGGGCAGCAAATATGCTTTCTTGATTTGCTGGGTGGAACCTGCCGAATCGTATAGCTTGCTCGACAAAAGCGCGGGAAGTCCGAGCATCAGAATGTTGATGCCGAAACCCGCAACCACTTGGTCAGCTTCAAATTTAATACAGGCAATCGCATAAACGAAAGCTAAAACCGCACCGGCAATTACTCCAGCGATTAATCCGCCGAACGCAGCAATGCTCGGAGCGAACGGAGCAATGCTCGGAGGCAAGTCTAATTTGGTCTGCAACTCATATAACTCATATGTCGTGACCGCCGCTGTGAACGCGCCCGCCAGCATCAAGCCTTCGAGCGCGATGTTGATGACGCCCGAACGCTCGGAAAACATTCCGCCCAGAGCCGCGAAAATCAGCGGCGTGGCGGAACGAATAGTGGCAAAAATCAAAGCTATCGAAAATATTTCAAGCATATTACATTCAAATTCGATTTCTCAAAATAGTGTGCGGCATCGCAGCTTTCGGTATTTACTTTTTGGACAATCGCTGTAGAGAAGCGACAAACAAAATTACCACCGCCTGCAAAACTTCGACCAAATCTTTCGAGACATATTCGGTAAAGGCGTCAACGAAAATTCCGCCGCGCAATAAAATCGCAAAAAACAGCGCGGCGATGAAAACGCCGAGCGGATGATTTCTCCCCAAAAGCGCGACGGCGATTCCCAGAAAACCGACTTCGCCCGAAAAGTCGTGGTAATAAAGATAACGATTGCCCAACACTTCGCCGACGGCGACCATTCCCGCCAGTCCGCCGGAAATCGTCATCGCAATAATAATCTGTTTTTTCGGCGAGATTCCGCCGTATTCCGCCGCGCTCGCATTTTCGCCGACGGCGCGAAGTTCGTAACCCCATTTCGTTTTCCACAAAAAGATATAGACGAGAACGCACATCAGAATCGCCAGCAGAAATGCGACGCTTAAAGGAACAAAATCGGGCATTCCGGGAATGAATTGACTGATGCGCGGAATGTGCGCGGCTTCGCCAATCGGCGCGGTTTGCAAAATCGCGTCGCCCGGAACTTTATAGTAATACTGCGTGAAATAGCTGACCAGCGCGATGGCGATAAAATTCAGCATTATCGTGTTGATAACTTCGTGCGAGCCGAATTTCGCTTTCAAAATTCCGGGAATCGCGCCCCAAATTCCGCCCGCGACAATCGCTGTCAAGATACATAAAGGCACGAGTAAAATCGCTGGAAGGCTCATCCAAGACCAGTTCTCCTCTTTGCCGAATACGTTGACAATCGTGCCGCCAAATTTGATGCCGACCCACGCCGTCGCAAACGCGGCGACGTAAAGCTGACCTTCCGCGCCTATGTTCAAAAGTCCGCAGCGAAACGCGACGGCGACTGCCAAGCCGGTGAAAATCAGCGGCGTGGCGTAAAAAAGCATATAGCCGACATCGCGCAGCGAACCGAAAGAATTGCCGACTAGCAAGCCGAAAGTCGCAAACGGATTATCGCCGATTAGCGCGACGATAATGCCGCCGACAACGAACGCCGCGATGACCGCAACGAGCGGCGAAAGAATTTCACGAAGGATTTTCATTTTATATCTTAAAAATTTGGACGTTGTAAATATACCTAACAAACGCCCGCAGTGTCATCTAAAATTTAAGAAAAAATTTACAAAGAAAAGTTGAAAAAATTCGCGCAGAACACTTGACAAGATAGCACTCATATTTTATTATGATTTCAGACTAAGCAATAAAGGCTGTAGTCATATTAAACTAAACTAAATTTTTTGGAGGAAATAAAAATGAACATAGTAAAATATGACCCTTTTCGTGATTTGAGAACTTTGCAGGATGAAATGAACCGACTTTTCAGCGGAACATTTTCGCGCGACAGTCAAGACGAGGTTCTGCGCGGCGCGTGGTCGCCAAGCGTGGATATTTTCGAGAACAAAAACGAAATCGTTCTCGAAGCCGAATTGCCGGGAATGTCAGCCGAAGACGTGAATATCTCGATTGAAAACAACGTGCTGACTTTGCACGGCGAGCGTAGATTTGAGAAAAAGGACGAAGGCGATAATTTTCACCGCGTCGAACGCAGTTACGGTTCGTTCACCCGTTCGTTTACGTTGCCGCCGACGGTTTCGAGCGAAAACGCCAATGCCGAATTTAACAACGGCGTTCTGCGCTTAACTCTGGCGAAACGCGAGGAAGCCAAGCCGCGCCGCATCGAAATAAAAGCAAGCGGCGAACAGACGCAGGCAAAGACGATCGAAACCGAAGCGAAAAGCGGTACGGCGAAAGCGTAACGCAAATTTCAAACAGGATAGACAGGATTTACAGGATTGAATTTCGCGTTTATCCTGCCTATCCTGTTCATCCTGTTTTAATTTTTGGTAATTTTTGCAATAAAACAATGAGATTCGATAGATTTACAATTCGCGGACAGGAAGCCGTGCAGGAGGCAATCGGAGTTGCCGAAAAAAATCAGAACCAGCAAGTCGAGCCGGAACATCTGCTGGCTTCGATGCTTGAGCAGAAAGAAGGAACGGTTAAACCGATTCTCGGAAAAGTCGGCGCCAACGCCAATACTATTTTGAATGACGTAATGGCGGCGATTGCCCGTTTTCCGAAAGTTTCCGGCGGACAGCAGTATTTTTCGACGCGCTTTAATACGATTACGCAAAACGCGCAGAAAGAAGCCGAAGCGATGCAGGACGAATACGTTTCGACCGAGCATCTGCTGCTCGTCATCAGCGACGAAAAAGAAGGCGAAGCGGGACGCATTTTGCGCTCGAACGGCATTACGAAAGAAAACGTGTTGAAGGTCGTCGAAGATATGCGCGGCGGTTCGCGCATTACCGACCAGAACGCCGAAGAAAATTTTCAGGCGCTCGAAAAATACGCGCTTGATTTGACCGAACGCGCTCGCAAAGGAAAACTCGATCCGGTAATTGGACGCGACGATGAAATCCGCCGAACGATTCAGGTTTTATCCAGAAGAACGAAAAACAATCCGGTTTTAATCGGCGAGCCGGGCGTCGGAAAAACGGCGATTGTCGAAGGGTTGGCGCAGCGAATCGTTTCGGGCGACGTGCCGGAAACTTTGAAAAACAAGCGACTTGTCGGGCTTGATTTGGGGGCGATGCTGGCGGGCGCGAAATATCGAGGCGAGTTTGAAGACCGTTTGAAAGCGGTTTTGAAAGAAATCGAAAAAAGCGACGGGCAAATCGTTTTGTTTATTGACGAGCTGCACACGCTCGTCGGCGCGGGCGCATCCGAAGGCGCGATTGATGCGTCGAATATGTTGAAGCCCGCGCTTGCCAGAGGAATTCTGCGCTGCGTCGGTGCCACGACGCTTAACGAGTATCAAAAATATATCGAAAAAGACAAAGCGTTGGAGCGGCGTTTTCAAAACGTTTTTGTCGGCGAGCCAAACGTCGAAGATACGATTGCGATTCTGCGCGGCTTAAAGGAAAAATACGAAGTTCACCACGGCGTGCGCATAAAAGATTCGGCGATTGTCGCCGCTGCGACTTTATCGAATCGTTATATCACCGACCGCTTTCTGCCCGACAAAGCGATTGATTTGATTGACGAAGCCGCGTCGAAACTGCGCATCGAAATTGATTCACTGCCGCAGGAAATTGATGAATTGGAGCGCGAAATTCTCCAACTTGAAATTGAAAAGCAGGCGCTTTCGCGTGAAACCGACGAAAAATCGAAAACTCGTCTCGAAGACATCGAAAGACGCATCGCCGATTTGCAGGAAAAATCCGGCGGGATGAAAGCGAAATGGCAATCGGAAAAAGACGAAATCGAGAAAATGCGCGGCGGCAAGGAAAAACTCGAAGAAGCGCGGCTTCAGCTCGACCAGGCAAGAAACGCGGGCGATTTGACCCGCGCCGCCGAATTGCAATACGGCGAAATCCCGACGCTCGAAAAACAACTCGCCGATGAGCAAGCCAGGCTTGCCGAACTGCAAACCGAAGGCGTTTTCTTGAAAGAAGAAGTTGACGAGGAGGATGTGGCTGAAGTCGTGGCGAAATGGACGGGCGTTCCGGTCTCGAAAATGCTCGAAGGCGAAATGCAGAAGCTCGTCACAATGGAAGACGGTTTGCGGCGGCGCGTCATCGGGCAGGACGAAGGTTTAACGGCTGTTGCTAACGCCGTGCGTCGCGCCCGCGCCGGACTCCAAGACCCGAATCGTCCGGTCGGCTCGTTTATATTCTTAGGTCCGACCGGTGTTGGTAAAACCGAAACGGCTCGTGCACTGGCGGAATTTCTTTTCGACGACGAACGGGCGATGATTCGACTCGATATGTCCGAATATATGGAAAAACACGCGGTCGCTCGAATGATCGGCGCGCCGCCGGGCTACGTCGGCTATGAAGAAGGCGGACAATTGACCGAAGCCGTGCGCCGTCGTCCGTATTCGGTCGTGCTGTTCGACGAAATAGAAAAAG
>CADCUR010000085.1 GCA_902805935.1 uncultured Pyrinomonadaceae bacterium | reverse complement strand
ATGGAATTTTTAATCAGAGCCGAATCTTGCCGGAAGTTAATATCGAGGATTTGAAGTCGGTCGAGACCGCCGTCAAAAGCGTCGAGCCGGATGTGATAATTAATGCGGTTGGCGTCATCAAACAGATTCCCACGGCGACAGATGTGGTAAAAACCTTGATGGTGAATGCTGTTTTTCCACATCAACTGGCAGAGGCGGCGAATCGTTTCGGCGCGCGGCTGATAACCATCAGCACCGATTGTGTATTCAGCGGGAAAAGTGGAAAATATAATGAAGCGGATACGCCCGATGCAACGGATTTATATGGCAAAAGCAAAAATTTGGGCGAAGTTGCGACGGAGAATTGTATAACGCTTCGCACCTCGATTGTCGGCAGGGAACTCGATTCGGCGCACGGGTTGGTCGAATGGTTTTTGAGCAATGAAGGAAAAAGCGTGAAAGGATTTACAAAAGCCGTTTTTTCGGGTTTCCCGACTTTAATATTAGCGGAGATAATCGCTGATTTAATAGAGAATCAACCGAATCTGCGCGGTTTGTTTCACGTCTCAAGCGAGCCGATCAATAAATACGACTTGCTCGAATCGGTAAAAAAAGCATATGGCGCGAACGTCGAAATCGAACCGTTCGACGATTTCGTGATTGACCGCAGCCTCGACTCGACAAAATTTCGAGCGGCGACCGGATTCCGTCCGACAAGCTGGGAAGAAATGATCGACAGAATGGCGGCAGACAACGCCGCCTATCAAAAATACAAATGAATTTTTTAGAAGGAAAAAGAGTTTTAGTCACCGGCGGAACCGGCTCTTTGGGACAATCGCTCATCAGACGCATTTTAAGTGGCGAGAAGGGAAAACCGACGCGCGTGACGGTCTTTTCGCGCGACGAAGCCAAGCAGCATTATATGCGACTGGCGTTTATGCGGCAAAAAGCGGCGACCGACGAAATTATTTATGAAAATTCGCAGGATTTGTTGAATTTTCGAATCGGCGACGTGCGCGATTATCCGGCGCTTTTAGCGGCGATGCGCGACGCCGACGTGATTTTCCACGCCGCGGCGCTCAAACAAGTTCCGTCGTGCGAGTATTTCCCGTTTGAAGCCGTTCAGACGAACGTTTACGGAGCGCAGAACGTCGTGCGGGCGATTCGGGAAAACCGTCTGCCAATCGAAACGGTCGTCGGCATTTCGACCGACAAAGCCTGCAAGCCGATTAACGTGATGGGTATGACGAAGGCTTTGCAGGAGCGAATTATAGTCGAAGCCAATCTCGACTGCGCGGACACGAATTTCGTCTGCGTGCGCTACGGAAACGTCATCGCTTCGCGCGGCTCGATCGTGCCGCTGTTTGTCGAACAGGTGCGAAACCGGCAGCCTTTGACGATTACCTTAAAGGAAATGACGCGCTTTCTGCTCAGTTTGGACAAAGCGGTTGACACGGTGTTTGCGGCAATCGAGCAGGGGGAGCGCGGCGAGACTTTTATCCCGAAAGTCGCCTCGGCGCGGATGACGGATGTAGCGCGGGTTTTAATGGGACGCGAGGATCTGCCAATGGTTTTTACGGGCATACGACCCGGGGAAAAAGTCCACGAAATAATGGTTTCCGAAGAAGAATGTTTTCGCACAATCGAGCGCGGCGAGTATTACGCCATAATGCCGACGCTGCCGGAGCTGCGCCGTTTGCAGGATTACACGCCGGCGCTTGACGGCGAATATTCTTCCAAAGACGGAAACGTTTCGCTTCAGGCGCTGGCGGTTCTGCTCGGCGAAGCCGACCGCGAAATCGCGCGCTTTATGACGGCGGGAAATTGATTCGAGGAATGGGAGAAAATTAAAAAGCCTCAAACGAAACAAATTATATGAAGGTAATGACGATTTTCGGAACGCGCCCGGAAATAATCCGGCTTAGTCCGATTTTAAAGATTCTCGATCAATACTGCCAACACACGACGGTTCATACCGGGCAAAATTATCACGAAAGTTTGAGCGACATATTTATCGAAGAACTCGAAGTGCGGCAGCCGGACGTGCATCTCGGCATCAAATCGAAAAGTTTCGGCGACCAGATCGGTCAGATACTCGCAAAAATTGACGAGGTTTTGGAAAAATACCGACCCGACAAAGTTCTGATTTTGGGCGATACGAACAGCGCTCTGTCGGCGATTGTCGCGGCGCGGCGCGGCATCCCGGTTTTCCATATGGAGGCGGGAAACCGTTGTTTCGACAACCGCGTGCCGGAGGAAGTCAACCGGCGCATCATAGATCATTCGAGCACCATTCTACTGCCTTATACCGAGCGCAGCAAGGAGAATCTGGTGGACGAAGGCATCGAGCGCGACAGAATTTTCGTTACGGGAAATCCGATCAAAGAAGTGCTGGATATTTTTTCGGAAAAAATCGAAGCGAGCGATTCGCTCGGAAAATTCGCGGTCGAAGCGAGCGATTATTTTCTCGTCACCGTTCACCGTTCCGAGAATGTGGACGATTACGCCCGCCTGAAAAAGATACTCGACGGCTTTGCGGCGGTCGCCGAACGATTCGAGAAGAAAATGCTCGTCAGCGTTCACCCGCGCACCGCGGCAAAGTTTTCCGAGTTCGGTTTCGTACCGAATTCGGAACGCATCAAGCTGCTCGAACCGCTCGGATTTTTCGATTTTATAAAATTGGAAAAAAACGCGCTGGCAGTTTTAACCGACAGCGGCACGGTGCAGGAAGAATGCGCGATTTTCGGCGTCCCGAACGTGACTTTGCGCGATGTGACCGAAAGACCGGAAACCGTCGAGTGCGGCAGCAACATTCTATCGGGCGTCGAGACGGCGGCTATTTTGCAGGCGGTCGAGATGGCAATCTCGCAGCCGTCCGATTGGACGGCGCCGAAAGAATATCTGGCGAAAAACGTCGCGCAGACGGTCAGTAAAATCGTTTTGGGCTACACGAGCATCAAACGCCACACGAGTTAAAGTACGGATCTGGCAGACGGCAATGGACAACGGCAAAAAATTTCGAGAGTCGGTTCAGACTCGGGTTCGAACAAAAACAAAACGAAAATTATGGGTGATAACCGAACTTTATTACCCGGAAGATAATCAGACGGGTTATTATCTGACACGCATCGCCGAAGGTTTAGCCGATGATTTCGATGTCCGTGTGATATGCGGTCAGCCGAATTACGCCGCCCGTGGAACGAAGGCGGCAAAGAGGGAAGTTCACAGAGGCGTCGAGATTCAGAGAGTTTGGGCGACGACGCTCGACAAAAACATTCTGCCGTTTCGTTTGCTGAATATGCTGACGCTGGGAATCTCGATGTTTTTGAAATCAATCATCGAAGTCGGCACCGGCGAAAACGTGCTGGTCGTTTCCGCGCCGCCGTCGCTGCCGTTCGGGACGGCTCTCGCGGCGAAAATGCGTCGCGCCGAATACAGCCTGATTATTCAGGACAAATACCCGGAAATTCTGATTGCCGTGGGAAAATCGAAACCCGATTCGGTTTTTATCAAAATTCTCAATCGTTTGAACCGGCGTCTGTATGACGGAGCCGAAAAAATCGTCGTCGTCGGGCGCGATATGAAACAGTTGGTTTCGAGTCAGATGAGCGGTGCGGACGAGCGCGGAGAAAAAATCGCGGTGATTCAAAACTGGGCGGCGCTCGAAGAAGTCGAGCCGCAGCCGAGAAATGAAAATCATTTGTTGGAAGAATTGGGACTAAAGGAAAAGTTCGTTTTTTTGTATGCGGGCAATATGGGACATCCGCAGGATTTGGAAAGTATCGTCGAATGCGCGGAAAAGTTAAAAACCGACGAACGATTTCATTTTCTGTTTATCGGTGCCGGAGCGAAGCGAAAATGGCTCGAAAGGGAAGTTCACGGAAAGAGTCTGATCAACGTCACGTTGCTCGCGCCGCGTCCGCGCGGCGAGCAGACGGCGTTTCTCAATGCGTGCGACGTCGGTCTGGTTCCGCTCGTTCGATGTATGCGCGGCGTGGCGATGCCGAGCCGGACGTATAATTTCCTGGCGGCGGGCAAACCGATTTTGGCGCTGACCGATGAAAAATCCGAAGTGGCGACGGTCATCGAAGAAGATCGGGTCGGTTGGTTTGTGCCGCCGCACGAGCCGGAACAGCTTCTGGCAATGATTTATAAAATTTACGAAGAGCGCGACGGCATCGAAAAAATGGGTGTACGCGCCCGCCGAACGGCGCTTGAGAAATATTCGGTCGAGGTCGCCATCGAAAAATTCAAAAAAGTCTTAAATAGCGACGCAATGCGTCCGATATCGTCTAAATTTACGCCTCGTGATTTCAATTTATGAGAAAAGTTTTCGTCACCGGCGCGACCGGCTATATCGGTCGGGAAATCGTCTCCGAATTGTTGGAGAACGGTTATCAGGTAGTGGCGCTCGGGAATTCCAAAAACATTTCGGCTGAAAAAGAGTACGGAAACGTTGTTTTTCGGCGGGCTGATATAACCGATTACGTAAATTTGTCGGATTTGGAAAAACTTGAAGGAGTTGACGCGCTGATTCACGCGGCGGGTTTGGCGCACCAGTTCGGCGAGACGAAAAAAGAAGACTTCGATGCGGTAAACGTCAAAGGCACGGAAAATATCGTTCGTCTGGCGTTAAAACTCAAAATAAAACATTTTATTTTAATCGGTTCGACGGCGGTTTACGGCATTCCAACTTCTTCGAAAGGCAAAGCATATAAACCCTTGGTGATTGATGAAGACGCGCCGGTTGCGCCGCAGACTTTATATGCCGCCAGTAAATTGGAAAGCGAAACGATTTGCCGGCGGATCTGCGAAGCCAACAAAATCGCTCTGACGATTTTCCGGCTTGCGCCCGTTCTCGGCGCAGAAAACTTCGGGAACGCGCAGCGTTTGATCGAAGCGATTGATAAAAATCGTTTTGTATGGGTCGGTGACGGCGAAAATTTGAAAACATTAATTTATAAACGCGACGTAGCGCGGGCGTGCGTTTGGCTGCTTGAAAAAAAATCGGACGAAACTGAAATTTACAATCTGGCGGATGAGCCGATCAAAATGAAGGATTTCGTCGGCGAAATCTCAAGTCGCTTGAACAGAAAGATTTTTCCGCTGATGATTCCGGCATTCTTTCTGCGGACGGTTTTTTCGGTAAATTCAAAAACCTTGAATTCCAAAAAAATAAACAAAATATCGGATACCATCGAGAAGTGGCTTTCCGACGACATCTACTCAGCCGGGAAAATAGCCGAAACATACGGCTTTCAACCGTCAGTCTCGACGCGCGAAGCGATTGCGCGGCAGGTTGAACATTACCTGGCAGACAAAAAAGCGCGTCAAAAATAGTGTTCAAATTTTTTCTGTTTCCGACAATTTTCCTGCTCTCGTATTGCGGGGTCGAGTGGTTTCGCCGTTGGAGTTTGCGGCGCAAACTTTTCGACGTTCCGAATGAAAGAAGCTCGCACACGATGCCGACGCCGCTCGGCGGCGGGCTGATTATCGTTTTAATCAGCCTCGCGGCATACACGCTTCACGCGGTATTCATTGCAGAAAACTTCGCCTGGGCTTATGTTCTCGGAGCAATCTTAATCGCCCTTGTCAGCTGGCTCGACGATTTATACACAGTTTCCATCGTCTGGCGGTTTTCCGTTCACGCGTTCGCCGCTATTCTGGTGATCAAATACATCGGCTATTTTGATGAAACATACATCCCGTTTTTACAAGCGATGAGCCAGGGCAAAATTGTCGGCGCAGCGATTACTTTTTTGTGGCTCGTGTGGATGACAAACGCTTATAATTTTATGGACGGCATTGACGGCATTGCGGCGGCACAAGCCGTCACCGCCGGTATCGGATGGCTGCTCGTCGGAAATTTACTCGGCTCGACTTCGGCGGAATTTTACAGCGGCGTGTTGGCTTTTAGTTGTCTAGGGTTTTTAATGCAGAACTGGCAACCCGCGCGGATTTTTATGGGCGATGTGGGAAGCGCGTTTTTGGGGTTTTCCTTCGCCGCGCTGCCGCTTTTAGCGGGAAAGGAGATGAGCGCCGCATTGGAGAATCGCCGATTTTTGCCGTTCGCGGCAGTCGCGCTCGTCTGGTTATTTGTCTTCGACACGATTTATACTTTTTTCCGGCGAGCCGCAAACGGCGAGAAAGTTTGGGAGGCGCACCGCGGACATCTGTATCAAAAATTTGTCGCGGCGGGTTTTTCGCATCGCCTGACCGCTGGTTTGTACGGTTTAATTTCGGTTTTAACCGTTTTGGCGACGATTTTATGGATTAGTTGGCGAGGCGCATGGCAGCCGCTGCTCATATTTCTGCTCGGCTTTCAATCAGTTTCGTTGTTAATCGTCCTATCAATCGTTCAGAAGAAAAAGCGTTGATTCATCTGAACAATCGCGGCAAAAAATGAAAAAGTCAACGAATCGCGAAGCGGTCCTTTCAATTGAAACGACAGCGGGAGGCAGCAGTCTTTCGCTTCTGGAAAAATCGCGTGAAATATACGGGTGGAGCGGAGCGCGAGAAATTTCCAAAGCCGAGGATGTTTTGGAACAAATATCCGAGCTTTTCAGTGTTAATCAAATCGAAAAAAAAAACGTTAAATTAATATGCGTATCGAGCGGGACGGGAAGTTCGACCGGCGAGAAAATCGGTTGGGCAATTGGCAGAGGATTGGCAAAAGCCTATGGTTGCCCTCTGGTCGGAGTTTCGATTTTAGAATCGCTTTTGTTGGAGATTGAAAATGAGACGAATGGCGAATATCTAA
>CADCUR010000084.1 GCA_902805935.1 uncultured Pyrinomonadaceae bacterium | reverse complement strand
GAGTAAGTTATCGCTCCGCCGTCAATCACCGTCACCGAGCCTTCGCCGATGACTTTGAATTGGTTTTTGTCCACAATCACCGCCGTATTTTCGTCAATTCCGAAACCGATGTCCTGCGGATAATGCGCGACGGCGGTTAATAATCTGCCGTGCCGCCCGCGCTGCGAGAAATGCGTATCAACCATACAGCCGACGATTAAATCCGTTCCCGGAGCCATTTCCACCGAGCCGAAACGCGGATTTTCGTCCGAGTCGCCCGTCAAAATCATCGAATTTCCCATCATCGCCGCGCCCGCGCTCGTGCCGGCGATGATTGCGCCGTTTTCGTAAGCCTCGATGATCGCCCGCTGCAAATCCGTTCCGCCCATCAAACTCGTGATGTGAAGCTGGTCGCCGCCGGTGAAAAATATGCCGGTCGCTCGTTTCACCGCTTCGATGCTTTGCGGTTTCATCGCGTCGCCGCGCTGCGAAACGTCAATCGCCCCGACTTGTTTCGCGCCCAAACGCTTGAAAACTTTTTTGTATTCTGCCGCGGCTTCTTCCGGCAAATCGGTCGCCGCCGTCATCACCGTAATTCGCGCCTTTTCGCCGCCCGCCAATCGCACGAATTCTTTCAAGATGCGGCAATCTTTTTCTTTGTCTTCACCGCCGCCGATTGCCATTAAGCGTCCGCGAACTTTAACTGATTGCATTCAAAAAATATCTCCTTCTTGTTTCGTTCAAAAAAATAATTTTCAATTTTCTCAAAAATTACCGGGCGGCGAAATCGGGAAAATCCCTTGCGCGAGTTGCCTTTTCCCGATAGCTGAAACCGTCGGTTTTTGAAATGATAATAACTATGTTTTTGACCGACTTCAGATGATTTTCCTTCTGAAACATTTGTTAGAGGAGACGCGAAACGGTTTTACTCTATTGGCAGGGCGGGCGAAAGGCTTCGGCGGAAAAATTAAATCGGCTTTGATTTTTAAATCTTTTTTAATAAGCGCCGTGTCTCTAACTCGTCCGACATTTTTTGGTTTTGAAGTTTTTATGCAAAATATTTTGTCCATTCAAAACAACCCGCAAAATTATCCGCTGACCGCCGTCTTTCCCGAGCAAAAACAACCGCTCGTGCTTATTGCCGAAAGCGATGCCGCGCAGCGAACCGAATTAAAAACGCTTCTCGATTTATACGGCGTCCGGGTTTTAGAAGCCGCGGACGGCGAAGAAGTGATTGATTTGACCGTGCGCGAATGTCCGAATTTAATTTTGATAAACGCCGAATTGCCGCGACTCGACGGTTACGAAGCGGCGCGGCTGATTCGCAATATCAAATCGTTCGACCGGATGCCGATTATATTTCTCTCCGCCGAAACTGACCGCGTCTTTCGCAAACGCGCGTTCGCCGTCGGCGCGGACAGCTTTCATATCGCGCCGCTCGACATTGACCGGCTCGACCCGATACTCGAAAACTTTTTGTTCCGCGCAATTAATACTGCGAAAATTTAATTCGTCCGAACCGCCCGCAAGAATAATCTCAAACTTGTTCCGCGCCTTTTTCGGTTTCCTTTTCCGCCAAATTTTGGCAAAATTAAACAAGCAAACAAACGAAATCTTTCCGTTAGGTGAAAACGCCGTCGCCCCGAAGTAAATTTTGCTTTGCAAAACACCCGATTAGTTTTTTTTAGTCGGATTAACTCGTTTGTCTTTAGGGTTTAACTAAACTTGCTGAAAAACTGATATGAAAAAATCAAAATCCTCAAAATCCGAAAACGGAGCTGGCAAAAAACAGGAACAGGGCAGTTTTCCCATAATCGTTATCGGCGCGTCAGCGGGCGGATTCGAGGCTTTAAAGAAAATCGTCGCTGGTTTGCCGAAAGATTTGCCGGCGTCTATTTTTATCGTTTGGCATATGTCGGCGGAGGTTCGCGGTTTTTTGCCGGAGGTTCTCAATCGAGAAAATACAATTCAAGTCGCTCATGCCTGCGACGGCGAAACAATCGCGCCAAATCGGATTCGCGTCGCGCCGCCCGACCGTCATTTGCTAATTGAAGACGGGCAGGCGCGTGTCACACGCGGTCCAAAGGAAAATCGTTTTCGTCCCGCTGTTGACCCGCTTTTTCGCTCTGCCGCTTACGCTTACAATAATCGCGTCATCGGCGTAATTTTGTCGGGCGGACTTGATGACGGAACCGCCGGACTATGGGCAATCAAACAGCGCGGCGGAACGGCGGTTGTCCAGGACCCGAGAGACGCGGAAGTTCCCTCGATGCCGGAAAATGCTTTGCGCGAAGTCGAGGTTGATTACTCGGTTCCTGTTTCGGAAATGGCTGATTTGCTCGCCCGCTTGTCGAAAGAAAAAGCGGGGGAAACTTCTGAGGTAATTATGGAAGACGACGAAAAAACGAAAATAGAAATCGGCATTGCGGCAGAAGACGGCGCATTTGAATCGGGCATTATGCAATTCGGCGAGCTGTCGCCTTTTACCTGCCCGGATTGTCACGGCGTTTTATCGAAAATCAAAGACGGCAAACGCTCCCGCTTTCGCTGTCATACCGGACATGCATTTTCCGCCGACGCGCTTTTGGCGACCGTTACGGAAAACATCGAAGACAGTTTATACAACGCGATGCGCGGCGTCGAAGAAAGCATTATGCTGCTCAATCACATCGGCGACCATTTTGCCGAAGTCAATCAAACAAAGCTCGCCGCGATGTATTTCAAAAAAGCGAATGAAGCGCAGAACCGGGCGCAAATCGTCCGGCAAGTCGTTTTAACGCACGAACAATTAAGCACCGACATTTTGCGCCAGCAAGCCGGAGAAGCGAATGGCGGTAACGGACAGAACTCGACCGAAGCGCAAAAGCATTGATTTATTAATTTGCAGACTTGGCTTATGAAGAAAACAAAAACTCAAAAACTTACCTCGGATAACGGCGCGTTAGCCAAGTCGAAAGATTTTCTCATCGCGGGCATCGGCGCGTCGGCGGGCGGCATTCAAGCCTTAAAAGAATTTTTTGAAAATGTTCCCGCCGATTCGGGCGTCGCTTATGTCGTAATTTTGCATCTCTCGCCCGACCACGAAAGTCGGCTCGCGGAAGTTTTGCAGACGACGGCGCAGATTCCCGTTACGCAGGTTAAAGAGAAAGTTAAAGTCGAGCCGAATCACGTTTACGTCGTGCCGCCGAATCAGCATTTGGAGATGCTTGACGGTCATATCAGCGTCGAGCCGAATATGAGCGTCGAAAATAGGCGCGCTCCCGTTGATATTTTCTTTCGCACGCTCGCCGAATCCAGACACGCGGGTGCGATTGCCGTTGTTTTATCGGGAACGGGCGCGGACGGTTCGATGGGCTTAAAGCGCGTCAAGGAACGCGGCGGCGTGGTTTTCGTGCAGAATCCGCGCGAAGCCGAGTTTTCCGAGATGCCGCGCAATTCGATTGCGACCGAACTCGTTGACCAGGTTTTGAACGTCGGCGAGATTCCGGCGAAGATCGTCGCTTATCGAGACAATCTCGGCGCGGTCTCGATTCAGGATAATCCTGAATCGAGACCCGAAAATGACCAAGCCGCCTTACGCGAGATTTTTGCGATTTTGCGCGTCCGCACCGGACACGATTTTACCAATTACAAACACCCGACTGTTTTGCGGCGCATCGAGCGGCGAATTAACGTCCGCGAGCTTCAGACGCTCGCCGATTACGCCGTTTATATGCGCGACGACGTGGACGAATCCGTTGCGCTTTTGAAGGATTTGCTGATTTCGGTGACGAATTTTTTCCGGGACAAGGAAGCGTTTCATCTTTTGGAAACCGAAGTCGTGCCGCGCATTTTGCAGGATAAATCTTCGCAAAACGAGATTCGCGTGTGGGTTGCGGGCTGCGCGACGGGCGAGGAAGCGTATAGTCTGGCGATGCTGTTCTGCGAGCAAATTGAACATTCACCCGTCCCGCCGAAAATTCAGATTTTCGCCACCGACATTGACGAAGACGCGATTGCTCACGCGCGCGAAGGTTTTTACACGCTCATTGACGCGGCGGACGTTTCGCCCGAAAGATTGCGGCGATTTTTCACCAAAGAAGGCGACGGTTTCCGCGTGCGGCGCGAACTGCGCGAGATGATTTTGTTCGCCAAACACAACGTGCTGAAAGACCCACCGTTTTCGCATCTCGACCTTGTGACGTGCCGCAATCTGCTGATTTATTTTAACGGCACGGCGCAGCAGCGGGCGATGGAGACTTTTCATTTCGCGCTTAATCCGGGAGCGTTTATGTTTCTCGGTTCGTCGGAATCCGTTGACGGCGCGGGCGATTTGTATGCGCCGGTTAATAAAGAGTTTCGCATTTATCAAAGCCGTCAGGCGGCGAAAGTCGCTTATCCCGTGCCGGACGCGCCGCCCGCGATTCGCTACAATGAGCCGAAACCGCTGCCGCCGAGCGTGACGGCGGGAATCGCCGGAGCTTCGCAGGAACAAGAAAATCACCTGCTCGAACGCATCTCGTTCGGCGATTTGCACCAGCAATTATTGGAGCAGTACGCGCCGCCTTCGGTTGTCGTCAACGAAAATTACGACATCGTGCATATCTCGGAACGCGCCGGACGCTTTCTGCACATTGCGGGCGGCGAGCCGACGAAAAACCTGCTGCATCTTGTTCGTCCCGAATTGCGATTAGAACTTCGCACCGCGCTTTATCAAGCCGTCCAGAGCCACGCGAACGTCGTCGCCGCAAATCTGAAAGTGCAGACCAACGGACACGCTGAAACCGTTAACATAAAGGTTCGTCCCGTTTTGCGCGAAGAAGACACGGCGCGCGGTTTTCTGCTCGTGCTGTTTGAGCCGTCAAGCGGCGGCGAGGACGCGGCGGAAAAGACACGCTTCATTCAATCGGGCGAACCGATTGCGAGGCGATTAGAAGAAGAATTGGAGCGCACGAAATCGCAGCTTCGCATCTCCGTCGAGCAATACGAGATTCAGACCGAAGAACTTCGCGCCTCGAACGAAGAATTGCAGGCGATAAACGAAGAGCTGCGCTCGACCGCCGAGGAATTGGAGACGAGCCGCGAGGAATTGCAGTCGGTCAACGAAGAGTTGATGACGGTCAATCAGGAACTGAAAATCAAAATCGAAGAGCTTTCCGTCTCGAACAACGATTTCAAAAACCTGCTCAATTCGACCGACATCGGCACGATTTTTCTCGACCGTTCGATGCGCGTCAAGATGTTCACGCCGCGCGCGCGCGACGTTTTCAATTTGATTGACGCGGACATCAACCGCCCGCTTGCCGACATCACGACGAAAATGGATTTCGCCGATTTGCACCGCGATGTCGAAACGGTTTTAGAAACTCTGCACGCGGTCGAGCGCGAATTTGAAACCGAAGCGGGCAAATGGTATGTGCTGCGCGTGTTCCCGTATCGCACGGCGGAAGATAAAATCAACGGCGCGGTCGTCACGTTCTTCGACATCACCAGCCGCAAAGCCGCCGAAGACGACGTGCGCGAATCGAGAGAAAAATACCGCACGCTGTTCAATTCGATTGACGAAGGCTTCGCCGTCTTTGAATTGATTTTCGACGACGGAAAGGCGGTTGATTATCGTTTTCTGGAAACGAATCCGGCATATCAGGCGCAAAGCGGATTAACGAACCACGCAGGCAAAACCATCCGCGAAGTCCTCCCCGACATCGAAGACTTCTGGTTTGAAACTTTCGAGCGTGTTGTGCTGACTGGCGAGAGCGTCCGTCTCGAACACGAAGTCAAAGCGATAAATCGCACGTTCGATATTTACGCTTCTCGCGTCGGCGGCGCGGACTCCGTCAAAGTCGCCACCGTATCTCAAGACATCACCGAGCGCAAGCGGGCGGAAGAAGCGCTGCGCGAATCGGAGGAACGTTTCCGCGCGATGTTCGAGCAGGCGAGCATCGGCATCGTGCAGACGAGCGTTGACGGTGAACTCGTCGCGCCGAATCCGGGCTTCTGCAAAATCATCGGCTATGCGGAGTCGGAGGCGAAACGCCTCCGACTCCGCGATATAACTCACCCGGACGATTACGAACGCGAGGCGGAATTAACTCAAAAACTTATCGCGAGCGAAATCGCCGATTATTCGATTGAAAAACGCTACATCCGCAAAGACGGCTCGGTTATCTGGGGCGAAATGACGGCGACCCTGATGCGCGACGCGAGCGGTAAACCGAATTTCGCGCTGGCGGTCGTCGAAGACATCTCCGAGCGCAAGGCGGCGGAAGAAGCGGGGCGCGAATCCGAAGAACGCCTGCGCCTGCTCGTCGAAAGCGCTTCGGACTACGCGATTTTCACGATGTCGCTCGACTATAAAATTGATTCGTGGAACAAGGGCGCGGAAAAAGTTTTCGGCTGGACGGAAAGCGAAGCTCTCGGACAAACGGGCGCGATTATCTTTACGTCCGAAGACCGCGCCAAAGGTGCGCCGGAAAAGGAAATCGAAATCGCCCTGCGCGAAGGGCGCGCGCCCGACGAACGCTTTCATCTTCGCAAAGACGGCTCGCAGTTTTACGTCTCCGGCGTGATGACGCTTTTGAAAGACCCCGACGGCAAGGTGCAGGGATTTGTCAAAATCGCCCGCGATATGACCGAACGACTCGCCGCCGAAAAAGCCGTGCGCGAAAAGGAAATGCTGCAAAAACTGGTCGGCGCGCAGGAAGGCGAGCGCAAACGAATTGCCCGCGACCTTCACGACGAACTCGGTCAGCAATTAACCGCGCTGCGCCTCAAGCTCGAATCAGCCAGAAAAATATGCGACGAGGAAGAAATTTGCAGTAAAATTGACGAGATACA
>CADCUR010000083.1 GCA_902805935.1 uncultured Pyrinomonadaceae bacterium | reverse complement strand
AATAAAACGCGCGATTTAGAAGCTAAGGCTCTACGCGAAAGCATTTCGGGGGGGATTTAGACATTCTAGAAATTGGTTGCGGAACGGGAAAGAATACCGAATTTCTGCAAACGAAAGATAAATACCTTATCGCTGTTGATTTTTCAGCAGAAATGCTCGCCAAAGCACGGGAAAAAATTACGGCAAATAATGTTGAATTTAGAGAATTTGATTTGCGGGAGCATTGGGAGTTTCCCGAAAATCAATTTGATTTGATAACTTGCAGTCTGGCGCTCGAACACATTGAAAATATAGATTACGTATTTGGCGAGGCAAACAGAGTTTTGCGAACCGGCGGGCTTTTTTACGTCGGCGAACTGCATCCGTTCAAACAATATCAGGCAAGCAAGGCGCGTTTTGAAACTGATTCGGGCGTATTTGAACTTGAATGTTTCGTGAATCACGTTTCGGATTTTTTCGCAGCGGCGAAGAATAATAATTACGAATTGGTTGACTTGAAAGAATGGTTTGATGAGGCAGACAAAACGACGCTGCCGAGATTGCTCTCGATGATTTTCAAAACGAAAAAATAAACCGTCGGTTATTTTTGTGCGCGCACAAGACGTTTATTATTAAATTATTTTTTGCCGGAAACGAAGAAGCCGATTTTGTTCATTCGCAAAGTCGGCTTTTTCATTGTAAAATCTCAAGCTATGACCCACGAAAACGAAGAGCAAACGGAAAATCACACAAAGGAAAATCTCGAATCAGTCGGGCAGATGATAATCGGCGGCATCGAGCAAATCGGCGGCATTTTGACGGGCGATCCGGTAACTCGCGCCGAAGGCGAATTTAATCAAGTAATCGGCAGCGAGCATCAGGAAATCAATAAAAATCTGACCGCCATCGAAAACGAAGAAGCCGAACACAGAGCGTCAAACGAACCGATTCATACCGAAACGAAAGAATAAATTCCAATGATAAAAAAGATTTTTGTAGCCGGTTCAGGCGGAATCGGTGAAGCCGCCGCGTTGCTCGTGCGCGAATGGGCGGAGTTTGAAACCGAAATTTTTCTGGGCGATGTCAACGAAGATAATCTGCGAAAAGCAAAAGATTTTGTAACGTGCGGCTCGGAGAAAACTTCAAAAGTCGAAACAATTTTGATGGCAACCGACGGCATCAATGACCAGATGCGGGCGGCTTTTGACGGCTGCGACGTTTTGCTCGATTGTTCGCCCGGCTCCCAAGCTCCGCGAATGGCGCGATTCGCGTTTGATTACAAAATGCACTACGCGAATCTGACCGAATACGTCGCCGAGACCGACGAAATTACCGCACTCGCCAAAGATGCCGAAACCGGGTTCGTTTTGCAAACCGGACTCGCGCCGGGATTCGTCAACGTGCTGGCTATGTCGCTTTACCGGAAGTTTGTCTCGCAGTTTGAAAACGAGCAGATTGAACGAGTCGCAATGAAAGTCGGCGCACTGACGGCGCACGCGCACCAGCCGCATTTTTACGGTTTCACCTGGTCGCCGATTGGCGTGGCGACCGAATACGTCAAACCTTCGCGCGTCGTCCGCGATTATGAAATTCGACAGATTCCGGCGCTGTCCGACCGCGAAACAATCGTCATCGGCGGCAGAACCTACGAAGCCGATTTAACGTCGGGCGGCGCAGCGGATTTGCCCGATTATTTTCGCCACCGGGCGAAAAGTCTCGACTATAAAACTCTGCGCCACGTCGGACATTATAATTGGGTCGAAAGCGTCATCGAACGAATCGCCCAAGAAGAAAACATTCTCAACAAATACGAACACGAAGATTTGCCCGACCGACTTCTTACGGAATTTCTCCGCGAAGTTCCGGCGGTCGAAGACGATTTCGTGCTGGCTCACGCCTCGGTTGACGGATTCGACGCGCAGGGAATGAGGCGAATGATTGAGAAGGCGTTTTTTGTGGAGCCGCTGGAAATCAACGGTCAGCGGCTGCGCGCGATTCAGACGACGACCGCCGCGCCTTTAATCGAATCGGCGATGATGCTTCTTTCAAACGAATACAAGGGCGTGATTCTGCAAAGCCAAATCGAGCCGGAAAAATTTCTGCGCGGCAATTTTGTGTCGAGGATTTATAAAACGGCTGAATTTTTACCGCTCTAAACGTCGGCTATCCTGATTCGCCGTTTCGACGCCGGCGGTCAGCGGTTCGTGTCGTTCGGCAACTTCGTCGTCGGTCGCGTCGTCCAAATCGCGGTCGCCGGTCACCTCGTCCCAATCGTAACCGAGAAATTCGGCGAAACGGAAAAGCTGTCGCTCCCAATCGGCGCGGTCTTCCGAGTATTCCTCAAAGGCACGCTCGATGTCGCCGCGCGTTTTGATTTTTGTGTTTTGCAGATGTTTCATCGAGCGGTTGAAACTTTTTCGCCGCCGCCGAACGGTCTCCGCTTCCGGTTCAAACGATTCGGTCGCGCTTGTTTGCAGGTTGAGCGAGGTGACGAGTTCGGCGAGAACATAGCGCGCGTTGTCGCCCGCGATTAAAACGTCCGGGTGGTCGCCGGCTTCGACGTATTCTTCTTCGTCGAGATGCGCGTTGAGAATCGCCACCGTTTCCAAAACGACGAACAGGGCGCGCGGCAAACCTTTATAAACTTCGGGCGGATGAAAATAATGAATCACCGGATGTTCGAGATGCGATTCGAGCAGCTCCTGCAAATCGTGCGTCGCCTCGCGCAAAGATTCGGTCAAACTGTGAAAACGCCCGCGCGCGAAATGGCTGGAGATATAGCCGGAGATGTCGGCGCCCTGCCGCGCCTGATGATAGAATTTGAGCGCCACCGCCCGTTTGCGCTCAAGCGCGCCATAGACGGTCAATAAATAAGTTATCGCCAATGAGATAATAGCAAGTCCGGCGGCGCCTTCAATCAAGGCAATCATTCGCGTCGCGTTGCTGACCGGCAAAATGTCGCCGTAACCGATTGTCAAAAACGTCACGCCGCTGAAATAATACGCCTGAAAAATTTGATTGGCGTGCGCCGCATCGTCAATTTTAAAGTCGGTTGCCAGCCGCGGCAAATAGATGAGCGCGAATCCCGTGAGCAGCATTAAAATAAAAACAGCGATGAGCAGCGGCATCAAAATCGGTCCGATCATCGAAAGGACGCGGTGGCGATGGCGGCGGTCAAGCCGCTTCGTCGCCCGCGTCGCCGCCCACCATAAACCGCGATTCAGGAATGTGCTGAACGGTCCCGGCTGTTTGGTCGCCCGCAAAATAGTCGCGTAGATGTCGTAGAAAACCAGAACCAAAAGCGTCGCGCCCGCGCCGGTCAGTAAAATATTCGTTGTAAAACTCATACGGTTTTCTCTCTTACGCCAAATTCGATTATACAACAGCCGATAGAGCGGCAAATAAACAAAAGCGTTTGGGATTAACTTCGTATAATATTTAGATTGAGTAAATCAGCAATGCCGAGAATCGTTTGCCTTTCCGATACGCACAATTGCCACGCACAAATCAACGTTCCCGACGGCGACATTTTGATTCACGCAGGCGACGCGACGATTCGGGGAACAATTGATGAAATTATTTTTTTTAACGATTGGTTCGCCCGTCTTCCGCACCGGCGTAAAATTTTCGTCGCCGGAAATCACGATTGGCTTTTTGAAACGAACAGCCGTTACGCTCGAACTCTGCTTGACGCTTCGATTCACTATTTGCAGGATTCTTGGGTCGAAATCGAAAATTTGAAAATCTACGGCTCGCCCTGGCAGCCGCGCTTTTTCGATTGGGCGTTTAATTTGACGCGCGGCGCGGAACTCGCTGAAAAATGGAAGATGATTCCTGACGACACCGATGTTTTAATCACGCACGGACCGCCGTTCGGAATTTTAGACGAAGTGCCGCAGCGATACTCGATTGAAAACACCGGCTGCGAAGAATTGCGGAAAATAGTCGAAACGATTCGTCCGAAGCTGCATATTTTCGGACACATCCACTGCGGTTACGGCACGGCGGAACAATTCAGCGCGCGATTCGTCAACGCTTCAATTTGCGACGAATCTTACAATCCGGCGAACGCGCCGATTATCGTTGATTTATAAACTTACTCTTGATGCTCTAGGCGAAGGCGCGTGATTTTTTTCGCCGCGCCGGTCGTTTCGTCAACTTCAAGCACGACGGCGCAAATCCAAACATCGCCTTTAGCGTGTTCGGCACGGCGGGCTGGAATTTTCCTGAATCGCTCGATGACTTGATTTTTATCCATTCCGATGACGCCCGCGTAGCTGCCCGTCATTCCGACATCGGTGATGTAAGCCGTGCCTGGTTCTAAAATGCGCTCGTCCGCCGTCGGAACGTGCGTGTGCGAACCGTAAACGGCGGAAACTCTGCCCGCCAGAAACCAGCCCATCGCGTATTTCTCCGAAGTCGCTTCGGCGTGAAAATCCACAAGCCGGATTTTTACGTCGTCGGGAATCAGTTTGATTTGCTCGTCCGCGACGCGAAACGGATCATCAACCGGCGGCATAAAAACTCTGCCCAAAAGATTGAGAACGGCGATTTTATAACCGCCGACTTCGCCGACGAACAGACCGCTGCCGGGCGTTTCCGGCGGGTAATTCGCCGGACGAACGAGACGCGGATTAGCGTCGAGATAAGGAATAATTTCCTGCTTATCAAAAATGTGATTGCCGGAAGTCATCACGTCAAAACCGCTTTGAAAAAGCTCGTCGGCAAGCGCGGGCGTAATCGAAAAACCGCCCGCCACGTTTTCGCCGTTCATCAAAGCGAGGTCAATTTTATATTCTTCGCGCAGGCTTTTGATTCTGTCCAGAACCGCCAGCCTGCCCGGTCGCGCCACGACATCGGCGATAATTAAAATGTTCATAAAAAAGTTTCAGGTTTCAAGTCTCAAGTTGAAAACCTGAAAACTGAAACCTGAAACTCAAAAAAAGTTGGCGAGAAAAACCGCAAAAGCCGTTCCAAACGCTTGAATTGAACCTATATAAAATAGGTGGGTGGCTTTCTGAACGGAAAATTTTTCCGTTCATCGGAGCCGTCTTCTATGGCAAATCTTTAACTGTGAAAGACTGCACCGAAAACGACGGCGTTAGCCTCCCGTTCTTCAAGTGTTGGCTCAATTATTATGACGCTTGGTCACAAACCTTGCAGAAATTTTCAACGCCTGAAAAAGATTATAGCACAGTCAGCGGAAAGGCAAAAGTAAAAATGCAAAAGACAAAAAGTTTGAAATCAATTCTTTATCTTCGCCTTTTGCATTTTTACTTTTGCCTTACTTTACTGTTCGGTTTCGAGTTCCTGCGGTGCGGGTTCGCGGTGTTTGAGAACGCGGTCGAGCATCTCGGCGCACTCGGCACTGCGCGAGGCGAGTTGAGCGTCGGACTGCTGCTGCTGATTTTTCAATTGGTGATATTCGTCGGCGATGTGCAGCGCGGCTAAAATTGCCACTTTCAAACTGTCAACCGTCAGCGTTCCGCTCGATATTTCGCGCATTTTGCCGTCAACGTATTCCGCCAGCCGCAAAATATAATCGTTGTCGCCGTCCGAACGAATGTTATAAGTTTGGTTGTAGATTTCGACACGGATTGACTGCGCCACCGCGTCGGCTTTGCCTTTGCCGTTATTGACCATAAAGTTTTACCTGTGGACGGCTTCCGCCACGTCGGGTTCGATAATCGTCATCGCATCGAGCATCGCTTCGACTTTTAACTGAATCGCGTCGCGTTCGCTCAACAAATCTTCGACTTTTTCTTCGAGCCTGGTTTTCTCCGACAAAAGATTGCTGACTTCGTGGCGCAGCGACTTCATTTCGTGTTCGATTCGTTCTTTGTCTTCACGCAGCTTTCGGACATTTTCGATAGTTAGATAAATCTTGTCTTCGAGATGCGAAAATTTTTCCATTCCTGCCAACCCGTTCATTGGTTTCTCCCAAAAAAATTGTTTGTTAAAGTTTGCTGTCTGATTATGTTTATTTTTGCAAAAAACTTCAAGTGATTTCTCAAATTATTTCTAGAATCGCTGTTTCGCATTCAAATTCGTTTCCAAAACTTTCAGGATTTGCGCGTGAATCGTTTCGACCTCTTCTTCGAGCAGCGTTCGTTCGTCGCTGCGGTATTCGAGCCGAATCGTTACGGAGCGTTCATCGTCCGCTACGCCCGCGCCTTCGTAAACGTCAACGAATTCTATTTTGCGGCACAATTCAAATTTTTGTTCGGCAATCGCCTGCCGAACGTTGGCGTAATTTACATTGCGTTTTACCAGCAGCGAAACATCGCGCACGATTGGCGGATAAACGGGCAGCGGTTGGTAAAGAATCGTTCGCTCTTTAGCTTCAAGAAGCGTTTCTAAATCAACTTCGACGACGAAAACCGGTTGACGAAATTTATACGCCGCCGAGATTTCATCGTTCACACGTCCGATTGTGCCAATGGGTTTGCCGCCTATAGAAATTTCCGCCGATTGCCCGCCACGCAAATGCAAAACGTCTTTCGGGCGAAAATCCGGCGCAGGCAAATTCATCGCGCTCGCCGCCGATTCAAGCGCGCCCTTCGCATCGTAAAAATCAAACTCGCGCAACGGCATCGCTTTGTCCTGCACGGTTTCATTTCCCGTTACAACAAGAGCGAAAAGCTCGCGCTCGTTCGGCAAATCGTTTTCTTTTTCCGAGGCGGCAAAAACCTTTCCGATTTCAAAAAGTTTCAAATCGCGCCGCTGATGATTGAGATTCGTGCGCACCGCGTCGAGAAGTCCCGACAGTAAACTCGGACGCATTCGAGTCGCGCCTTCGATAATCGAGTCTTCCAGCGAAACGTATTTTTCAT
>CADCUR010000082.1 GCA_902805935.1 uncultured Pyrinomonadaceae bacterium | reverse complement strand
CACCATATCGTATTGCGCCTATCCGATTTCCGACGTAGAAGGTGAGAATTCACAAATTGAGAGATCAAAATTGCTCTTTGTTTTTCGGCGTTGCTTTTTGTTTCTTGCTTTGCCGCTTTGCGGGTATAATTTTTGCTTTAGGCGCAAGCAATCTTCCCAAAAAACTAAAGGAGAAAATCTATATGCGTTCGACCAGAAAAGTTCTGTGGGCATTCTTTTTTGCAATGCCTTTTTTAATTTTAAATGCGGGAAACGCTTTGGCGATTTCCGACGATTATACGCCGGAAGTGACGGCGCGGGTGGCGCGAATCAGCCACATCAGCGGCGACGTGCAAATAAAGCGCGCTGACCAATCTGATTGGGAGCGAGCCGCGCAGAATCTGCCGATTGTCGAGGGCGACGAGATTGCGACCGATAAAGGCGCGCGTTTGGAAATTCAGTTCAGCAGCGAAAGCTATCTGCGGCTTTCGGAAAACGCTTATTTGAAAATTACGACTCTGCGCGACGAAGGCGTCGCCGTCAGTCTGCCGAACGGTTCGCTGAGCGTACGCATTTTGACATTTGACAAAACTCGCTCTTACTTTGAGATTGACGCGCCGCAGACGACCGTTTCAGTCGAAAAATCAGGAATGTATCGCGTGGATGCCGGAGGCAAAAACGACTCTGAAGTTCGGGTTTCAGTCACCGATTCGGGACAGGCGCGCGTTTATTCGGAAAATTCCGGCTTCACTTTGAAGAACGGACGCAGCGCGACGGTTCAGATCGGCGGCAATTACGCGGGCGAATGGGAAACATCGGACGCGGCGAAATACGCCGACGACTTCGACAGTTGGGCTTTGCAGCGCGATGCAATAATCGCCAAACGTCTCGAAAACGCCCATTACGACAAATACTACGACCGCGATTTTTACGGCGCGGAAGATTTGAACGAATACGGCGAATGGATTTACACGCGCAAACACGGCTACGTCTGGCGACCTTACCGCGATTCGGTTGCGAGATATGCCGACTGGTCGCCGTATCGCTACGGGCAGTGGCGCTGGATTCCGCCATACGGTTGGACTTGGGTCAATGACGAGCCTTGGGGTTGGGCGACGTATCATCACGGACGCTGGGTTTGGGACGACGGCGGCTGGTATTGGGCGCCGTATTCGCAGTATCGCGGACGGCGCAGTTGGTGGCGACCAGCTCTAGTGTTCATCTCTTACATCGGCAGCAGCATTTGCTGGTATCCGCTGCCTTACGGTTACGATTATTATAATTACAACAGTTATTACTACAACGACCGTCGGCGCTACAACACGACGATTGTCAACAACACTACCGTTATCGTTAATCCGACGCCGGCTCCGACGCCGGCGGTTGCGGCGGGAACGATTTTGTCGCCGGGAAAAATAAATCCGAGACTACTCGCGCCGCCTTCGACTTTGATTCCGGCGGCGGGCGTGGTGACGGTTGACGCGAGCGCTTTCGGCACGGGCAAAAGCAATTTTCGCATTGCGCCGGTTAATTTGGCGAAAAAAGTTTTAGCGGAAACGCCTTCGGAAATTGTTAAACCGCCGATGCTGCCGACTTTCAAGGATTTAAACGGCAATGTCAGCAAAGAAATTTTGGCTGCCAATCCGCGAAATACGCGAGCCGCGACGCAAATCAAAACCGGGGCGATTGAGCGCACGAGCGGCGTTTCGATGGGCGAAAATCTTCGCCGAGAACGCATTTTGGGAAATCGTCCGCCGATTGAGAAAACTGCTCCGCGCACGGAAACTAACGGCGGACTCGAATCCGCGCCGCCGATACGCAATACGGGCGCGGTCAAACGTCAGCCGCGCGTCGAATCTTCACCTTCAAGCGGCGAAACTCCAATCAGGCAATCGCCGGAAAACATTGATTTACGAAACACCAATCGGATTCGTCCAAGCGGCGGAAACAACAATAATAACGAAAACGAAAGCCAGCCAGTCAGAAAACCGCGCATTCGCAGCGACGAACAGGGAATCGCGCCGCCGGTTTATAATCCGCCGCCGCAACCTGAAGGGCGAATCGAAAGACAACAGCCGCAACCGCCTCGCCGCGAACGTCAGGAAGAACCCGTGCGTCAAGAACCGCCGCGCCAAGAGCCGCGCGTAGAAGCGCCGACCAGAATCGAGCCGCCTCGTCAAGAACCTGTGCGTCAAGAACCGCCGCCTCGTCAGGATTCGCCAGCGGAAAAACCTGCCGCGCCGACGAATGAAATCAAAGGTAAGCCTGAAAAAGACGGGTAGAAAGTTAAAAAAGTGAAAAGTTAAAAAAGTGAAAAGGTGAAAAAGTTAGTTGAATATCATTAACCTGCTTTTCCACCTTCTCACTTTTTCACTTTTCGACTTTTAATTCTGTAAGAAGATTTCTCGATTGATAGCCGTCGGGTTGCCGATGACAATAAAGCGGATGTTTTTCATATATTTTTGCGCGGCTTCTTGAACTTCGGCGGGTTTGACTTCACGAATTTTATCGAGAAAAGCGAACGCATTGCGCCAACCGCCGCCGATGAGTTCGTATTTGGCGAGTTCGCCGGCTTGCGCGGCGTTGGTTTCCTGTCCGATAAAATGAAGCGTCAAAAAATGTCCCGAAATGCCATCAATCGTTTCTTCGTTTATCTGCTGGGTTTTCAAATTTTTCACTTCGTCGAGCATTACCTTAACGGCTTGATTGGCGTCAACCGCTGTCACGTAAATGTTTCCGACGTTTGACGAAAACGAACCGAGTTCGGCGTTCGGCGCGTAGGAAAGCTGACGTTTGGTGCGGACTTCCTGATAAATGCGGCTTTGCAAAACCGTCACCGCGACGCGCATCGCGTAATAGTCGGGACTGTTCAGAGACGGCGCGTTAAAAACTCCCTGCACATAATTCGTTGGCAGCGTGCGTGAGGTGACATCGAGTGTCGCCTTGGAAAAATCGAGTGCCGGATAAACTGATTCTTTGTAATCGCCGCGCGGCAGTTTTCCGAACGTGGCGGCGACGCGCTTCTCAACGTCTTTTGGATCAATGTCGCCGACGACGACGAGCAAAAGGCGCGATGTCACCATTAATTTTTTGTGATAATCGCTCAAATCTTTCGCCGAGAAACGAGCGATACTTTCGAGCGTTCCGTTAACCTCGTTGGCATATGGGTGATTAGCGTAAATTACGCGGTCTTGCAGAACTTGCAAATAATTGTCGCTGTTGGTTTCCTGCTCTCTTAAACCTGTCGAAATTTGCGCGCGGGCGCGGGCGATATCCTCTGCCGCGAAAGCCGGATTCAGCGCCAAATCGGTGAAAATCTCCCACGAGCGATCGAAATTTCGGCGCGTCGAAGCGAAACTGATCGCGCTGTAATCGTTGCTGACCGCCGAGCCGATGCTGCCGCCCGTGCGCGCCAACTCGCGCCGCACGGTTTCGCGCGGAAACTTTGTGCTGCCTTCGGTGGCGACGCTCAACATCAGATTTTCGATGCCCGCGTTTTTGTCGTTGATATTGCGCGAGCCGCCGCGTATGAAAAGTCCGGCGGCGACCGTCGGCGCGTTCAGACGGCGTTTAACTAAAACTTTCAAGCCGCTGACATCAAGTTCCGTTACCAGATTCGCTTGTTCGGCGATGCTCGGTCTGTTCGCTTGGGCGAAACCACCGGACGCGAATGTTAAAAAGACTAATGCCAGCAAAGCGAATCTGCCGACAACTGACGAATGAGAACTAACAACTTTCATAGTTTTATTTTCCAATTAAATCTTCCGCCGTGATTTTCGCTTGTCCCTGGGCTTCCGACGAAATCAACGCCACGCCGACGTGCGGTTTGCCTTGTATATAATTTTTGATGTAACTGTTGATTCCCGCCCGCGACGTGGCGCGGAGGTTTCGGTGATAACCGCGAAAATATTCAATGCCGGTCGAAGACCACCAAAAACCGAGCGTGTGCGCGTATTCGCTCAATTTTTCGCGGTCGAACAAGTCTCTCGATTCGAGAATGGTTTTCGCGCTTTCCAATTCTTCGTCAGAGAAATAATCGGGTTTATCGAATTGAGCGATTTCGGCATAAACAGCTTTCAATGCGGCTTTCGCCTTGTCGGGCGTGGTTACTAAAGTTAAAGAAATTGGTCCGACGTTGCGCTGCGTGTAGTAATTGATGTCCGCGCCGACCGTCAAACCCGAATCAACCATCGCCCGTTGAAAACGCGAATTCGGCTGCGACAAAATATACGAAAAGACATCAGCCGCGTAAGTCGCCGCGTCGTCTTTACCGATTGAAGGTCCGTGCCAGCCGATATTGATCAGCACATTTTGCACGGGCTGTTCGACGATAAAGCCTTCGCTTTTCGGCAGAGCCGGATGTTCGACCAGGGGAAATTCCTTAAACGGGTCTGTTTCGCGCCGCTTCCAACTGCCGAAACTTTCCTCGGCAAAGCGAAAAACATCTTCGGCTTTGACGTCGCCCGTAACGACGAGCGCCGCATTGTTCGGCACGTAATAACGCGATTGAATCGTTCGCATTTTATCAGTCGTCGCCGAGAGAACCGTTTCCCGCGTGCCGAGCGCGTTTTTTCGGGTCGGGTATTTGTAAAAAAGTTTGTCCATCACCGTACGATTCAAGTAGAAAAACGGATTCGATTCGTTGCGGTCAATTTCGCCGATGACGACCTGAATTTCTTCTTTGAGTTCTTGCTCGTCAAACGTCGGGTAACGCACCGCGTCGTTAATCAGGCGAATTGCGCTGCTCAAGTAAGGGCTGGTCGTCGTGTAATAATAATTGACGACCTCCTCGCGCGTCGTGCCGTTATAGACGCTGAGCTGGTCGGCGTTATTAAGATATGCGACGCTGCCGATTTGCGGTTTTAAGCGCAGCGGTTCGGCACACACGCGTCTGCCGTAATCGTTCAGCCCGCCGGCGTTCAAAGCCATTTCGCACTGAAAAATCAGATTTGCCTGATTCGGCTTGAAAAACATATGTTCGTAGAGATGCGACAAGCCGTTGAGTTCCGGCGGCTCGGTGAATGAGCCGTTGCGGACGGCTAATTCGACCGTCACAATCGGCACAGACGCGTCGGGCAAAACGATGACTTCCAGACCGTTCGGCAAAACCCGATTGACGAATGGAACTTCGATCGTTTGTTTTGCCGCCGCCGTTTTTGTCGCCGCAGCTTGCGTCGCCTTCGCGGTTTGTGCAAAATTGACGCTAGTTAAAATTGATAAAATAAAAAGCGAACTTAGAAATTTTTTTATCACGCCGGATACTCCCAAATGGAAATTTAATTGTTGGTTTTACGCCGTTTTTGCATAAAAGTTTCTACTCGAAAAAACTCTAACACAAGGAGAACCAATTTATGGAACGCGACAATTTGATGCACGGAGCCAGAACCGCGTTGAATCAAAATTCCGAGATGCGCGACTGGTGTGAGAATTACTTAAAAGAAAGGGAAAAAGAAAATCACCGGGAAATGACCGATGAAGAATTTGAAAAACACTGGCGTTATCACCGCCCGGAAATAATGCACGCGGGCGCGGCGGAAGCGGTGCAAGCCTATAAAAATGAGAGAGCGAAAAAGTGAACAAGTTTAAACGCTAGGCTCAAGAACTTTTTCGCTCTCAATCTTTGAGCAATCTTTCCGATGCGATCGGCGGCGTAAAGCCGTCCAGATTAAGGCGAGTCATTCCGCCCGCATCGGAAAATTCCTGCATTTCGGCACGTTTTTGTTCGCGGAAACGAAAGAAAATAATGCCGACAATGATTCCTGCCAAAACCGATAGTCCAAGTCCGCCGATAATCGTTAATGTCGTCGCAACGAATAATTCGGACAGCCCGACGACGATTGCGCGTTCGGCGCGTTTCAACAAAAACGGGTCTTCGCCGAGCCACTGCACGTTTTTCTCATATTTTATTTCGTCGAGCAGAGCGTTTGCCGCCACAGGGTCGGTTGTCTCGAACACGAAAACATTGTAATTCCCGATGCGCCGGTAAACGACTGATTGGTTTTGTCCGCTTTCCGCCAGTCTTTGGTTGATTTTGCCGTCGGCATCAATCGAAGCCTGCGGCGTCATATATTCGATGAGCAGAAGTTTTCCCGCGTTATAATCGGCGGTGACGGCTTCCGTGCCGCTCTCGAATTCGATCAAGTCGAAAACCTCGCGCGAGCCGAGCGCGTTTCGCAAATCGTTTTGATTCAAAATATAAGTTGCACGGTTTCGTGCGTTCTCCCAATCAGGAAGATGTTTTATCAAAACCGGAATGCCGTCCTCGTCGGAAACTTCACGGCTTTTTATCGCCGCCGCGGAATCGTTTTGGGCGAGAATTCCGCTCGTCAATATAAAGAGAGCGCAAATTGACATTAATAATCTCATCAGGCAAATACTTCTCATCTTGTCATTCTCCGTCCTGAATACTTCTTCGTAAATTCGGTTTAACGATAGTAGCATTACTCAAAAATCGTCGGCAATAAGTAACGAATTGATACGCTTTTCACGATTCCGTATGTTGTCCTCAAAATGCTACACGCTTTCGGTTGCATCCAAACTTGGATGTATGGCGAATTAAAAGATATGTCTCAGAAAATGCAACAAAACGGCTTAAAATAAGTGTATTAATTATAGTTTTTCCAGGAATTGTTTTGGCACAATAATTGATAACACAAAGAAACGAGGGGGAATTTGAAAATGACAACGACAACAGAAACTTTAGAATATCCGATTTGGCAGGAGACTTCGGAAACCGAAAAAGCCAGCAAAGGATTTATTAAATCACCAGAAAAAATTGACATAAAATCCGCGAAGGATTTTGATTTAACACAAGCCGCGGCGAACGGCAATATGATCGCATTCGAAGAAATTTACAATCGTCATCACCGCCGCGTTTATTCGATTTGTTTGCGAATGCTGCAAAACGCGACCGAAGCCGAAGATTTAACGCAAGACGTTTTTATTCAGCTTCATCGCAAAATCGGCAGCTTTCGCGGCGACT
>CADCUR010000081.1 GCA_902805935.1 uncultured Pyrinomonadaceae bacterium | reverse complement strand
GCGCGTCGCAAACGTCTCCAAACATTACGGCGAATTTACGGCGGTCAACAATCTTTCATTCGATGTCAGAGCGGGCAGAGTTTTCGGGTTTTTAGGTCCGAACGGCGCGGGCAAAACGACGACGATTCGGATGATTGTCGGCATCACCGCGCCGGACGAAGGCGCGATTGAACTGTTCGGCGAAACGGTTTCCAACGAATCGCAGAATCGCATTGGGTATTTGCCGGAAGAGCGCGGGCTGTATAAAAAGATGAAAATCGTTGACCAGCTCAGGTATTTCGCCGCGCTCAAAAACGTCTCGCAGGCGGAAGCCGACCGGCGGATTGATTTTTGGCTCGACCGAATGAGATTGTCTGAATGGAAAACTAAAAAGACGACGGATTTATCAAAGGGAATGTCCCAGAAGATTCAATTCATCTCGACTGTTTTGCACAATCCCGATTTGCTGATTTTGGACGAGCCGTTTTCGGGACTCGACCCGGTGAACGTCGAATTTTTAATCGAAGTCGTCGCCGAACTCAAAGCGCAGCACAAAACGATTATCTTCTCGACTCATCTGATGGAAACCGCCGAAAGACTTTGCGACGATATAATTTTAATCAACAAATCACGCCGAGTTATCGGCGGAACTCTGCGCGAGGTGAAGGGAAGTTTCAGCAAAAATTTAATCGCGCTCCGTTCGGTCGGCGGCGAAGCGGTTTTAGAAGACAAATCGCTCGTCGCCAAAATCGTCACGCACGCCGACGAAATGGAAATCGAATTGGCGGAAAACGCCGACGCGCAAATTTTGTTGAGAAGATTGATTGACGGCGGCGCGAGCATTTCAAAATTTGAGCAAATCGAACCGAGCCTGAATGACATCTTCATCGAAAAAATAACAGGAAACTAATGAGAAAATTTCTTGCGGTCGTCAAACACGAATACAAAAAAATCGTTCTGAAATGGTCGTTTATCATCGGCACGCTTTTGTTCCCGCTTATCGCGGCGGGCTTTGCGGTTGTGCCGGCGATTATTTTTTCCATTAAAGGCGAGCCGACGCGCATCGCCATTGTTGACCAATCGGGAAAAATCGGCGCGCGTTTGAAGGAAAATCTGTCGGCGGAACGAATGACGGCGAAAGCCGCGCAAGCGATGAAAGATTCGATGAAAAATTTGGACGCGCCGGCGGATGAAAAAATGAAAAACAGCGCGGAGCAGTTTGTCGAATCATTCGTCTTTACCGATTACGCGGCGGGCGAAAAATCGCTCGAACAAATTCGCCGCGAGTTGGGCGAGAAAGTCACGGCTAAAGAACTCGACGCTTATCTGATAATTCCCGAAAAACTCGATGCGGCTGATGCGAAATACGAATTTCGCTCGCGCAAGGCGGGCGATTTCGGCGGCGAGCGAAGTTTGCGCGACGCGCTGAACGAAGCGGTTCGCTCTGAAAGATTGACGGGCGCGAATATCAGCGAAGCGCAGCTCAAAGATTTGAGCCGAAACGTTGATTTCGACGCGAAAAGTCTTGACGAGAAGGGCGACGAGAAGGATTCGGACAGCGTTTTTATCGCGTCTTTTATCATCGGTTTGATGATTTACCTGACGCTGGCGATTTACGGACAGCAGATTTTAGCGGCGGTCGTCGAAGAAAAAGAAACGCGCATCGCCGAGATTCTTTTCTCGTCGGCGCGACCGTTTGAATTGATGATGGGCAAACTCACGGGCGTCGGTCTGGCGGGTTTGACGCAACTGGCGATTTGGATTCTTTCAGCACTCGTTTTAGTCGGCGTCGGCGTGGCGCAGTTGAGCGCGGCGGGAATGAACATTTCGATTCCGAACATCTCGCCGCTGATGGTCATTTTATTTTTCGTTTATTTTCTGCTCGGATTTTTTATCTACGCTTCGATTTTCGCGCTCATCGGTTCGATGGTGACGACCGTGCAGGAAGGCGGACAGTTTTCGTTTCCGCCGATTATGCTGTTGCTCGTCGGATTTTATTTCAGCTTTGCGGTTATCCGCGATCCGAATTCAACGCTTTCGTTCTGGGTTTCGATTGCGCCGTTTTTCGCGCCGATTACGATGCCGGTTAGAATTCTGGCGGAAACGCCTCCGCTGTGGCAAATCGGGCTTTCGATTCTTATCAACGCGGCGGCAATCGCCGGTTTGATTTGGCTTGCGGCAAGAGTTTACCGTGTCGGGATGCTGATGTATGGCAAACGGGCGACAATTCCCGAAGTTTGGAAATGGATTCGGCAGAGCTGATATAAATGGAAAGTGTAAAATGGAAAATGGAAAATAAAGAGCAAAAATAATTTTCCACTTTCCATTTTACGTTAGATAAATTATGGCGGCGAAATTTGATTACTCGCTTGATTATAAAAATTTGGATTTGCAGAAAAATCCCGAACTGTATCGCGTCGGCAAGGGCGAGCAGGGTGTTCTGATGGTTGAACCCTATAGAAGTCAGATTGTAAAATTTTGGGCTTTTAGAACGCCGGAAATCGCCAAAGAATCTTCGGCGAAAATTTACGAGATGTTTTTGGAGTATAAAAAACAAAAAGATTTCGTCGGAATGGATATGGCGCGGAAATTTTTGCAGATGGGAATCACCCGTGCCAGGCGTTATGCGAACCATCCGAGCGGCAGAAAATATAAAAAGGGAACGCGCGAAGTGATTCCGATTGAAAAGGTGGACGAGGAAAAAGCCGAGAGCGCGAGGATTTTTTCCGAGAAGTATTACCTGGCGAAAACCGACGAAGTTTATCAACGGTTGATGCAAGAGCATAAAGAAAAATACGAAAAAGAAAATTGAAAAATCTTTTCACGAAGTTCCCGAAAAATCTTGAATCCGCGCAAGCGAATCGGTTATGCTCGTTCTAACGTTTGAAAATCAAGGAGAAGTAAAGATTTATGAAAAAACACGTTTTAGGTTTGGGGCTTTTTAGTTTTATCGTCATTACGGCAGGTTTTATTTATTCAATATTTAGCGTTGCCGACGTTGAGGAAGTTTTTGTGATAAAGAATATCGAGCCATATGAGTCGTATCCGATGCCGAATTCCTGCTGGAAAATGAAGCAGGCATCGAAACGAACGAGCGTTGGCAAGTTAACGGTGAAACAGGCGGTGTTCGATTTGCAGACCAAGCAGTTTAATTGGGAATTGACTGTGTCTGACATTGACGAGCCGATTGCCCTGCATTTTTTCTCGAACGACGAAAAAGGCGCGCGTTACATCACCTCCGAACGAATTCACAGTAAATTTTCGCACAACGGTTTTTTAAAATTCAGCAATTCATACGTCTGGCTGAACAAACGCAAATCCTTTGAAAATTTATACGTGATCGCTCAATTCGATTCGGAAATGAAAAATCACTCAGAAAACTATCAGGTTTACGGCGATAAGTTTCAACCGAAATTTGACGCTGTGAAAGCGACGCCGGTAACGGTTGATTACGGCGAATGATTTTTCGGCAAAAAAATCGCTTCATAAAAATTTTTTAAAAATATTTGCAAGTCTGTTTTTCGGCTCCGTTCTTCTCGAAAAGTTACGAAGTTAGAAGAAGAACAGACTTTTTAATTTTTTAAATTATTTTTGAGAGGACATTTTATGAAACAAAATTCTGGAATCAGTGGACAGTTAGCGGTTGGTTTGATTATTTTTTCGCTGTTATTCTCGGCTTGCAGTTCGCGTGAAAGCGCGAACACGAACGCCGGTTATCAAACGTCGGAAACGCGCGATGTCGCGTATGCGCCGACGGTGATGAATCAAAATGCGTCAATGTCGAACACTTCAGCGATGAGTGCGCCGATGATGGGCAGAAACGCCGACGAGGTTTATGAAGAAAAGCAAACGAACGGCGAAAGATACGCGCGGATTGACGAGAATCCTTTTCTCGAAACCTCACGCGCTCCGCTTTCGACGTTTTCGATTGACGTTGACACGGCTTCTTACGCGAACGTGCGCCGCTATTTGAACGACGGACAACTTCCGCCGAAAGATGCGGTGCGAATCGAAGAACTCATTAATTATTTTGAGTACGATTACCCGCAGCCGATTGGCGACCAGCCGTTTTCGGTGACGACCGAAGCGGCGATTGCGCCCTGGAACAGACAACACAAAATCGTTTCCATCGGTTTACAGGGAAAAAAAGTTGCGTTGGAAGACGCTCCGCCGTCGAATCTGGTTTTTCTCGTGGACGTTTCCGGTTCGATGAACACGCCTGACCGTTTGCCGTTAGTCAAACAAGGATTGAAACATCTGGCGAATCAACTTTCGGCGAAAGACCGTGTGGCAATCGTCGTTTATGCCGGAACGAGCGGTTTGGTTTTGGATTCGACGAATAATCGCGGCGAGATTTTAAATGCGATTGAACGGCTTGAAGCGGGCGGCTCGACCAACGGCGGACAGGGAATTCAGCTTGCCTATAAAGTCGCGCTCGACAATTTTATACAGGGCGGAAACAACCGCGTCGTGCTGGCGACCGACGGCGATTTTAATGTCGGCATGACGAGCGACAACGAACTCGTCGGTTTAATCGAACAGAAGCGGCGCACGGGAATTTTCCTATCGGTTCTCGGATTCGGCACGGGCAACACCAACGATTCGATGATGGAGAAACTCGCCGATAAAGGCAACGGCAATTACGCGCATATTGATTCGCAGACCGAAGCCAGAAAAGCGCTCGGCGAGCAGGTCGCCGGAACGCTTTACACGATTGCCAAAGACGTGAAAATTCAGGTCGAATTTAATCCAGCGCGCGTTGCGGGTTATCGGCTCATCGGTTACGAGAACCGTCTGCTTGCTGACCGCGATTTCCACGACGATAAAAAAGACGCTGGCGAAATCGGCGCGGGACATTCTGTAACAGTTTTATATGAAATTGTGCCAGCCGGACAAGCGATTAAAAATGACGGCGTAGATGAGTTGCGCTACTCAAAAGTCGAGCCTTCGGAAACGCGCTTCAACGACGAGCTTTTAACCGTCAAACTGCGTTACAAAGAACCGAACGATGCACAAAGCAAATTGCTGACGCAAGGTTTACTCGACAGAGGAAATTCCATCGAAAACGCCTCGGACAATTTGCGGTTTGTTTCGGCGGTAGCGCAATTCGGAATGCTTTTGCGCGATTCGCGTTACAAAGGCAGCGCGAGTTTCGGGAATGTTTCCGGTCTGGTTAATAACTCACTGGGAAACGATTTAAAAAGTTACCGAAGCGATTTTTTAAATTTGGTCGGAAAGGCAAATCGTTTGAAAAGCTAATAAGTTTAAGGTCTCAAGTCCAAAGTTGGGAATCGTTCCTAATTTTGGACTTTTACGCTTGCGCTTTTGCGCTTACGAGTTGGCGGATGTCTTCGATAATACCGTCCGGTTCAAACGGTTTCGTGTGATATTTCTGAAAGCCCGCTTCGATGGCTTTTTGTTTGTTATCGTTTGAAGCGAACGCGCTCAAAGCCATCGCCGGAATTTTGCCGCCGTTTTCCTCGGAAAGTTTTCTGACCTGGTTGAGCAAAGTGTAGCCGTCCTGGTCGGGCATCGCTAAATCCGAGACGATAACGTCGAACAGATCGCCGTTTGATTCGCGCAGTAAGGTTATCGCTTGAACGGCGGATTCGGCGCTCATCACTTTTGCGCCGCTTTGTTCGAGAAAAAGATGCAGAACCTCGCGCGAATCCGTATCGTCTTCGACGACTAAAATGTTGATGCCGTCCAAAGGTTTGCCTTCCTGACTCGTAGTTTGTTCTTTTGTTTTACCTGAAGCGCTGACTTCCGATCCGCATAAAGGCAAAGTCACGGTAAAGGTCGCGCCGCGCCCGATGCCCGCGCTTTCGGCTTCGATTGTGCCGTTGTGTTTTTCAGCCAAAATTTTAACGATGGACAATCCGAGACCCAAGCCGGTTTGACTGCGCGATGTTTTGTTGTCGCCCTGCTGAAACTGTTGAAAGATATTCGGCAGAGTTTCCGCGCTGATGCCTTGTCCGTCGTCTTTAACGGAAACCTCGACCGCTTCTTTGCCGGTCTGAACTTTGACGGCGATGTTGCCGCCCTGCGGCGTAAATTTCAGCGCGTTGGAAAGAATGTTGGTGAAAATTTGCTGCAGCCGAATCGAGTCGCCGAAAACCTGTATGTTTTCGCTGTCAGCGGTAAATTCCAGATTTATTTTTCTCGCGTCGGCAGTCGGACGCTGGGCGAAATAAACCGTCTTGACGATTTCGTAAAGATTTACCGGGCGCAGTTCGAGCCGCAGTTTGCCGCTTGAGACCCGCGCCGAATCAACCAGGTCGTCAATCAGTTTCGCCTGCGAACGCGCGCTTTTTTCGATGGTTTCGAGCGCGTTTCGGTGAGTCACCTCGTCAACGGTTTTATTCAAAAGAATTTTCGACCAGCCCAGAATGGCATTGAGCGGCGAGCGCAGTTCGTGCGAAACGACGGCGAGGAAAAAATCTTTGGCGCGGTTGGCTTCTTCGGCTTCGCTGCGCGCTTTTTTTTCGCGATCATAAACTTTTGAGAGTTCTTCGTTGGCGAGTTTGTTGTCGGTTATTTTCCTGACCAAGCCCATCATATTCTTCGGATTGCCGTCGGCGTCGAGAAACGTTTTGCCGCGCGCGGCAATCCAGTGGATATTGCCGTTCGAATGAATTATGCGGTATTCGACATTGTATTCTTTTCCGCTAATTTGCGATTTTTTTAAAAACGATTTATAACTGAAAATATCGTGCGGCGGAACTTCAAAGAATTCGTGGCATTTTGGCGTAGAAAAAAATTTATCTGTGATCAAATCCCAAAACCAAAGACCGACTTCCGCATTCTCGGCGGCGAAAAGCAATTGCTCGCCGCGCTCTTTATAAAACTCGATTGCCCGTTCGCGTTCGGTAACTTCCTGAGCGCAGAAAAAAATTTCCTCGTTGTTATTTAACGGTTGCAGATAAAATTCAATGTTGATGATTTCGCCGGCGCTCACTCTGAAATCCAATAAAATTTTAGAACTCGTTCCGCCGGCGGCTTCTGCAATTGCCTTTTCAAGAAGCTCAGGAATATG
>CADCUR010000080.1 GCA_902805935.1 uncultured Pyrinomonadaceae bacterium | reverse complement strand
TTTACCCAAACAAGTCCTAAAAATCTAAAATTAAATATGAGTTATGCCAAATTTGACCTAAGCGGCAGAGTCGCCGTCGTAATCGGCGGAACGTCGGGAATCGGGCGCGCAATAGCACACGGTTTGGCAGAAGCCGGGGCGGACGTGGTGACGACATCGCGCCGCATCGAGCAAGTGGACGCAGCAGCGCAGGAAATCGAATCTTTCGGGCGACGGACTTTGAGAATCGCGTCGGACGTTTCTGATCGCGCTTCGATTGAAAATCTTTTAAGCGAATGTGTCGGACAACTCGGTAAAGTCCATATTCTGATTTAATTTTTGCCGAAGATGACTGGAACGACATTTTGGAAACGAATCTGACCGGAACCTTGCGCGCGTGTCAAATTTTCGGTAGGCATATGATCGAGCAAAAATACGGTCGCATCGTCAACATCGCTTCGCTTTCCACTTTCGTTTCGCTATTTGAAGTCGCCGCTTACTCGGCGAGCAAAGCGGCGGTCGCTTCTTTGACCAAATCTCTGGCAATCGAATGGGCTAAATACAACGTCAATGTTAACGCTATTGCTCCCGGCGTTTTTAAGACCGACTTGAACCGAAACCTGCTTGAATCGACTGATCGCGGCAAAGAATTTCAGATGCGGACGCCGATGGGACGCTTCGGCAAAGTCGAAGAATTAGCCGGAGCCGCGATTTTTCTCAGTTCCGACGCGGCGAGTTACGTCACGGGCGAAGTTTTGGTCGTGGACGGCGGATTCCTTGCCAGTGGCGTTAATCAATAAAATAATTATTTAGTGCACAGCGAAATACAAATCAAAACCGAAAGGCTGCAAAAAATGCTCGCCGTAGAAAACTTGGGCGGCGTTTTGATTAATTCACAGCATAATTTCGCGTGGCTGACCGGCGGAAAATCGAGCGGCATTGATTTGAGCAAGGAAAACGGAGCGTGTTTTCTATTAATCGGCAGCGACGGCAAGCGTTTTATTCTAGCTAATAATATCGAAATGCCGCGCCTTACAACCGAAGAAATTTCCGGCGCTGATTTCGAGCCGATCGAATTTTCGTGGAAGGAAGAAAAATCGTCGGGCGATTTTATCCGCGAAAAAGCAAAATCTCTGTTAAATCATAATCGGGAAATCGCATCCGACCTATTTTTAGGCAGTCAAGTTCGCTTGATAGAAAATTTAATCGCCAATTGCCGTTATAAATTAACCGAAACCGAAATTCAAAGATACCGCAACCTCGGTCGAGACGCAGGCGAAGCAGTCGGCGGTTTATTTGAAAATATCTGCCCCGGCGAAACGGAATTGGAAATCACGCGCAAAGTGAAAGACGCGCTTGCTGCCAAGAATATCAATTCCGTCGTTACGCTCGTTGCCGCTGACGAAAGAATCGAAAAATATCGTCATCCGGTTCCGACCGCGAAAAAATGGGAAAATGTTTTGATGGTCGTGGTCTGCGCGAAACGCGGCGGATTAATCGCCAATTTGAGCCGCATCGCCTGCGCTGGACGCATTCCCGATGAATTGAAACGCAAAACCGAAGCGGTCGCTTACGTCTTTGCGAAACTTCTTTCAAAAACAAAAAACGGAGCCGGCAGCGCAGAGCTTTACAAAATCGCCGCCGACGCTTACGACGAAAAAGGTTACGGCAGTGAAATAAATTTGCATCATCAAGGCGGCGCGACCGGTTATAAAACGCGTGATTGGGTCGCGCATCCGGCGAGCGATGAAATCGTTCAAGCGAATCAGGCGTTCGCGTGGAACCCTTCGATTACCGGAACAAAAGCTGAAGAAACGGCTATCAATTTTGAAAACGGCGCGGAGATAATAACCGCTTCGCCCGGTTGGGTGCAAATCAGCGTTTCGGTTGAAGGGCGCGAATATCTTTCTTCCGGCATTTTGAGTTTGTAAATTTTGAGTTTGTAAATTTTGAGTTTTGCATCCGGTGGCTTTCAAATGCCGAACGCCGCGCCGAAAGCGCGAATCCCGACCGACTTTAAACCTTGAGGACAAATAAATGAATGACGCGAAAACCATAATCGAGGAAATAGAAGCGCCGAAATCCGTGTCGGAAGTTTCGCCGCCCGCTTCGGCGGGCGCGAGCGCGACGGGTTCGGCGGTTGCCGCTCTGGACGCGATAAACGAGCGGATCGGCAAACGGCGCTGGATGATTTGCGCGCTGCTGTTTTTTGCCGCGACGATTAATTACATCGACCGTCAGGTAATCGGCATTCTGAAACCGACGCTGCAAACCGAAATCGGCTGGACGGAAATCGAATACAGTTGGATTGTCTTTTCGTTTCAGGCGGCTTACGCGATCGGGCTACTTTTGGTCGGCAATTTGATTGATAAAATCGGCACGCGCGTTGGCTCGTCGCTTTCGATTATCGTTTGGAGCATCGCGGCAATGGGACATGCGCTCGCTTACTCGGTAATGGGTTTTGCCGCCGCACGTTTCGTCCTCGGCATCGGCGAAGCGGGGTATTTTCCAGCGGCTATAAAGACGACCGCCGAATGGTTTCCGAAAAAGGAACGCGCACTGGCAACCGGAATTTTCAATTCGGGGACAAACGTCGGCGCGCTGACCACGCCGCTCGTCGTGCCTTGGATTGCGCTTAACTACGGCTGGCAGATGGCGTTTATCATCACCGGCGCGATCGGTTTTGTCTGGTTGGTTTTCTGGCTCGTGATTTACCGCAAACCGGAAGACGACCCAAAACTTTCCAGTGCCGAACTCGCTTATATTCGCTCCGATCCGCCTGAATCGACCGTCAGAATTCCTTGGGCGCGGCTTTTTCCGCATCGTCAAACTTGGGCTTTCGCCGTTGGAAAATTTCTGACTGACCCGATTTGGTGGGTTTATCTGTTCTGGCTGCCGGATTTTCTAAACAAACAGCACGGACTCGATCTGAAAAATTTCGGCATTCCGCTCGCCGTTATTTACATTATCGCCGACGTCGGCTCGATCGGCGGCGGCTGGCTTTCCTCGACTTTAATCAAACGCGGTTGGTCAATCAACGGCGGACGCAAAACGGCTATGCTAATTTGCGCGCTCGCGGTAGTGCCGATTGTTTTCGCTGCACAGACGGCGAATTTATGGGTGGCTGTTCTGCTCATCGGGCTCGCGGCGGCGGCGCATCAAGGCTGGTCGGCGAATATTTTCACGCTCGCTTCGGATATGTTCCCGCGTCAGGCAGTCGGCTCGGTCGTCGGCATCGGCGGAATGGCTGGCTCGATCGGCGGGATGTTAATCGCGCTCGTCGTCGGGCAGATTCTGCAATTAACCGGCAGCTACGTGCCGATTTTCGCCATTGCGGCTTCCGCGTATTTGATAGCTTTAGCGTTGATTCATCTGCTCGCGCCGCGCCTCGAGCCGGCGCGCATCGGCGAAATTTGATTTGTTCGGTAGAATAAACGAATGGAAAAATCAGCAGTTTTGGAAACGATCAAACGCGAAAAGCTCGTGCCGGTCGTGCGAACAAACAATACGGAAGACGCGCGAAAAGCCGTTGAAATTCTCGCTTCATGCGGCATCAAGATTTTTGAAATTACGATGACCGTGCCGAATGCGACGGAGTTGATTCGTGAATTAAGTGTGGCGGATTCCGGCGTTATGCTCGGCGCAGGCACGGTTTTAAATCCCGAACAAGCCGAAAAATGCGTGGAAGCCGAAGCTAAATTCATCGTCAGTCCGGCTTTCGATGCCGAAACCGTCCGCTACTGCCGCGATAATAAAATCGCTGTGATGCCTGGATGTTTGACTCCGACCGAAGTTTTAACGGCTTGGAACGCGGGCGCCGACTGCGTCAAAGTTTTTCCGTGCGACGCGCTCGGCGGCGCGAAATATCTGAAAACTTTGAAAACCTTGTTCCCGCACATTGAAATGATGCCGACCGGCGGCGTTTCGTGCGCAACGATCGCCGACTTCTTCAGAGCGGGCGCAATCGGGGTCGGAGTCGGCACTGATTTGGTTGACGTCGAAGCGATTCGAGAAGGTAATTCCGAGCAAATAGCCGAAAAAGCGCGAGAGTATTTGAAAATTGTGAATAACACATAACTTTTTCTTAGACTTAGCGCTAAACAAGCGATATAAAAAGCTACAAATGCCTCTAGTTAACAATAAAGATAAAAGTTGAGTTGACTATGAACATCTGTGGTTTCTGTATTTTAGATTGAACTCTCTAAAATATGAAAAGGCATTTCGTAAAATCAATAATTTTTCGAGTCATTTTGTTTTCCCCGTCATTTCTATATTTGCTCAAACTGATTATGTTTCAAAAGTTTGGGTCGCCGACAATGGCGACGGAACATATAAAAATCCGATAAGAAATTAAAAAATTGAAAAGCGAAAATTTACGATTTCCGTGCCGACTGATATAAGATGAGTTATTATTTGTCGATTTATTTTCCATGAAACAAAATTTGTCGAGCGCCTCGGAAAAATTTCAAAATAACGTCGCCGTTCCGTTTCAGCTTTACAACAGTCTTTTTACGTCGCTGCCGTTTAACCGAATCGAAAAAACCGGCATTTTGCTCTCGCTTTTTTTGAATAATTGCGAAGAAGGCTACGAACGAGGCAGCAATCCGCAGGAAATCGTCGAAGATTTTTTCAGAACGCATACTTCCATCACCAATGATGCGGAAAAATTGGATTTGCTGTTTCGCTTCGTCCAGTATGCCGAGCGGCAAGTCGTTCTTTTCGACGCGCTCGAAGACGCGGCGTTCCTGGCGGTTAACGATGTGCAAGGCGCGGGAACGCTCAAACATCTCGAATCGACCGTCGCGCAAAACAATAAAAAACTAGAAGTCGGCGAGAAATTACGCGATTTTTCCGTTCGTTTGGTTTTGACTTCGCACCCGACGCAATTTTACCCAGACGCGGTGCTCGGCATTATCAATGATTTGGTTGAAGCGATTGCCGAAAATAATGTTTCCGACATCAACACGTATTTGCAGCAGCTTGGTCGCACGCCGTTTATCAAGAAACGTAAACCGACACCTTTCGATGAAGCCGCCAGTTTAATCTGGTATCTGGAAAACGTATTTTACGACGCCGTCGGCAATATCGTTTCGGATTTGAATGATTTCGCCGGAGAAAATTTCGCGCCGGTAAAAATGGGTTTCTGGTCGGGCGGCGACCGTGACGGAAATCCATTCGTCACCGTTGAAACCACTTTGCAGGTCGCCGCCGCGCTGCGTCATTCGATTCTTAAATGTTATCGCCGCGATGTCGGGAAACTGAAGCGAAGATTGACTTTTACGGGCGTAGAAACGGTTTTGTTGGAACTCGAAAAAAAACTCGATGACAATATTCCGCTCGCCGAACAAAGCGGCGTTCTCAGCAACGAAGAACTTCTCACGCCGGTGCGCGAAATTCGTCGAATGCTGATCGAACGGCACAACGGTTTATTCGTTTCTCTTGTTGACAATCTGATTTACAAAGTCGAATCGTTCGGTTTGTATTTCGCTTCACTGGACATTCGTCAGGAAAGTTCGGCTCACGGTGACGTCCTTGAACACATCGCTCTAAAAATCGACGCTTTGCCAGACGATTATGTTTCGCTCGACGATGACCAAAAAATTTCCGCACTGATAAACGTCCAACAAAGAGTAAACGCTGACACGCTTGAAGATAAATTAGCTGCCGATACGCTCAAAACTATTGCCGCCGTCAAAACGATTCAGCAGCAAAACGGCACAAAGGGTTGTCACAGGTATATTATAAGCCAATGCCAGAGCGCGCTGAATGCCATCGAAGTTTACGGCTTGTTTTTACTCGGCGGCTGGCGAGCTGAAGAATTGACGATTGATATCGTGCCGCTTTTTGAAACGGTTAATGATTTGAAAAATGCGGCGGACGTAATGCGGCGGCTTTACGAAAATCAAACTTACCGCGAGCATCTAAAACGCCGGAACGATACGCAGACGATCATGCTCGGTTTCAGCGACGGAACGAAAGACGGCGGTTATTTGATGGCGAACTGGAGCATTTATAAGGCGAAAGACGAGCTTACCGCGATTTCAAAACGTTACGGCGTCGAAGTGATATTTTTTGACGGTCGCGGCGGACCGCCCGCCCGCGGAGGCGGCAAAACTCACAAATTTTATTCTTCGATGGGCGAAAACATTTCGGACAAAGCTATCGAATTAACGATTCAGGGTCAAACCGTCAGCTCGAATTTCGGGACGATCACTGCGGCGCAATACAACGTCGAACAGCTTTTGCACGCCGGTTTATACAAAGAATTGTTTGCACCGAAAGCGGAAACTTTCACCGCTGAAGAAAATGAGTTGATGCAGAAATTAGCGGACGAAAGTTTTCGAGCTTACGAAGAGCTGAAAAATCACCCGTCGTTTCTCGATTATCTGTCTCACGCGAGTCCTTTGAAATTTTACGCGGAAACCAACATCGGAAGTCGTCCCGCCAAACGCGCGGCTGAAGGCACGCTTAAACTCAATGATTTGCGTGCCATTCCGTTTGTCGGCGCGTGGAGCCAGTTAAAGCAAAACGTTCCCGGTTACTACGGTTTCGGTTCGGCTTTGCGTCAAACGGATGAAGACGGTGATTTGGATTCGGTCGTTATTCTCTACCAAAACAACGCTTTTTTCAGGGCGCTCGTAGATAATTGCGAAATGGCGATGCAGAAATCCTTTTTTCCGCTGACGCGCTTTTTATCCGAACACGAAGTTTACGGCGAATTATGGCGAAAGATATACGATGAATACGAATTGACCCGGCGTTATTTGCTGCTCATTTCCGGCAAAGACGGTTTAATGGCGGATCACCCAGTCGAGCTGCAATCGATTCAGATGCGCGAGCGAATTATGCTGCCACTGACGACGATTCAGCAATACGCGCTGATTAATTTGCGGGATTCGGAACGTAATGAAAAGGACGCGGCTTCAAGCGGAAGTTACCATAAACTGATTGTTCGCTGTTCGTTCGGCATTATTAATGCCGGGCGTAATTCAGGGTAATGCCGCATTTAAACTTTGCCGGAATTAACGGCTTGGGATTGTTTGAGACAACGCTCGAATTCAGCCATTTCGACTGTG
>CADCUR010000079.1 GCA_902805935.1 uncultured Pyrinomonadaceae bacterium | reverse complement strand
TAACCGTTTCGTGTTTCGATCGCCTAGCGAAAGCGTAAACGTCTTCCTGATAATGTAAATCAATCGTTTTTCCGTATTTCAACGCCTCGCTTTTTCGCCGCAGTTCTATCCAAAATTTAACAAAATACATCGAGTTTCAGGAAAATATTCTTGAATTGGGCGGGAATCAAATAAGTTACAAAGGAAATGCAACCTTATTGACAAAAAGCCTCGCTGATCCCTCTAGAGAAAACGGTTTTGTGAAACTGGCGATTCCGCCAAAAAATTCGATAGCTTATAAAGTTTCAATTAACGCCAAATAAATTGAATTTTTAACTACAAAGACAGCTTTCTATATTTATGAATTTTCCAAGAGCAAGCGGCATTCTGCTTCATCCCACATCGTTGCCGAGCAAGTTCGGCATCGGCGATTTGGGCGATGAGGCGTTTCGTTTTGTAGATTTTCTGGCGGATGCGAAACAAACTTACTGGCAGGTTTTGCCGCTCGGTCCGACCGGCTACGGCGATTCACCGTATCAATGTTTTTCTGCGTTCGCCGGAAATACGAATCTGATTTCGCCGCAGAAAATTGTCGAGGACGGTTTTTTGACGAAAAAGGAAATCAGTGAGAAACCGGAATTTCCCGCCGGTCGAGTTGATTTCGGAAAAGTTTATGAATGGAAAAACCGTATTTTAGGTGTGGCTTATGAGCGTTTCCGTTTGACGACGAGCGTTGATTTGCGCGGTAAATTTGAAACTTTCAGTCAGGAACAGGCGGCTTGGCTCGACGATTACGCGCTGTTTCGCGCCGTCAAGAAATCGCAGAATCAAGCTTCGTGGCAAAATTGGGACGCGCTCCTGAAATTGCGCGCCGAAACCGCTCTGGCGCAGGCGCGTGAAAATTTACGCGAGGAAATTCAGGCGCAGAAATTTCAGCAGTGGCTTTTCTTCCGGCAGTGGAACGAACTGAAAAACTATTGTCATTCAAAAGCGATTAAAATCGTCGGCGACGTGCCGATTTTCGTCGCGCTCGATTCGGCGGACGTTTGGTGCCATCCATCGCAATTTAAATTAAACGCCGACGGCAGTCCGAAAGTCGTCGCCGGAGTTCCGCCCGATTATTTCTCGAAAACCGGTCAGCTTTGGGGCAACCCGATCTACGATTGGGAACAAATGCGAAAAGACGATTTTCGATGGTGGATCGAGCGCGTGAGGGCGATTTTGAAAACGGTTGATGTCGTGCGCGTTGACCATTTTCGCGGGTTTGCGGCGAGCTGGGAAGTTCCGGGCGGCGAGACGACGGCGCAAAACGGGCGTTGGGTAAATGTGCCGGGCAAAGAACTGTTCGACATGCTGAAAAACACGCTCGGCGATCTGCCGTTTTGGGCGGAGGATTTGGGCGTGATTACGCCAGACGTCGAAGAATTGCGCGACGGTTTCGGGTTTCCCGGTATGCGGATTTTGCAGTTCGCTTTCGGCGGCGATACCGACAATCACGATTTGCCGCACAACTATATAAAAAACTGCGTCGCCTACACCGGCACGCACGACAATGATACAACGTTAGGCTGGTTTAATTCCGAAGCCGGGAGCAGTTCGACGCGCGATGCCAAACAGATAAAACGCGAACGAGAATTTTGTTTGAATTACCTGAAATCCGACGGAGCGGAAATTCATTGGGATTTTATTCAAGCCGTCTGGGAATCGGTGGCGAATACGGCGATCACGCCGATGCAGGATTTGCTGGGTTTGGGCAACGAAGCGCGGATGAATCTTCCGGCGTCGAGTTCGGGAAACTGGTATTGGCAATGCAAAGAAGGCGATTTTTCAGACGAGACTCGGGAAAGATTGCGCGGATTGACGGAAATTTACGGAAGAGCTAGCCGCGAACAAACACGAAAAGACACGAAAGAAAAGTTATGAAAAACAGATTGCATTATTTCATTTTTTTGCTGCTTGCCGTTCAATGCTTGTTGCTTACCGCCAATGCGCAAACGCCGACGGTTGAAAAGATTGAGCCGCCGAGTTGGTGGACAAACAGTTCGATGAAAACCGTGCGCGTGATGATTCGCGGAACGAATTTGACGGGCGCAAAAGTCGCTGCGTCGCAAACGGGCGGTTTGCAGGCGTCGAATTTGAAGTCGAGCCAGAACGGGCATTATCTTTTCTTCGACGTAACAATTCCTGAATCGACGAGAATCGGTAAATATAATTTCAAGATTCAAACCGGCGGCGGTTCAACAGATGCGGCTTTTGAAATTTTCGAGCCGCTGCCGCGCACCGGGAATTATCAGGGGTTTTTACCCGACGACGTGATTTATTTTTTGATGCCCGACCGCTTCGCCGACGGTGACCCGTCAAACAACGACCCGCCGAAATCCAAAGGCTTGTATGATCGCAAAATGGGGCGCAGTTATCACGGCGGCGATTTGCAGGGCGTGATAAATAACCTCGATTATATTAAATCTCTCGGCGCGACGGCGATCTGGACGACGCCGGTTTACGACAATAACGATGTGCCCGACACGAAGGAAGTTTATCCGGGAATGCCTTATACGACCGGCTATCACGGTTACGGCGCGACGGATATGTATGCGGTTGACGAGCATCTCGGCGATATGGCTAAGCTCAAGGAGTTTGTCCGTAAGGCGCATCAGAGCGGTTTGATCGTTATGCAGGATCAAGTCGTCAATCACACCGGACCGTATCACGTCTGGGCGAACGATCCGCCGACGCCGACGTGGTTTAACGGCACGGTCGAGAAACATCTCAACAACAACTGGCAGAAATGGACGGCGATGAATCCGCGCGCGACTTACCAAACCCAAGCGCGCAACATTGACGGCTGGTTTATCGACATTCTGCCCGATCTGAATCAAAACGACCCGGAAGTCGAAAAATACCTGATTCAAAACACTTTATGGTGGATTGCGCAAGTCGGTTTCGACGCCGTGCGAATGGACACTCTGCCGCACGTTCCGCGCACGTTTTGGGCGAAATGGATGACGGCGCTCAAAGCGGAGTTTCCGAAGGTCAATGTTTTGGGCGAGCTTTACGACAGCGATCCGGCTCTGCTTGCATATTTTCAAGGTGGACGCGTCGGACACGACAAGATTGATACGCGCATTGACACGCTTTACGATTTCGGACTTTTTTATCCGCTTCGCAAAGCTTTCGCGCAAGGGAAACCGATTCGCGAAGTGTCGCAGATGTTCGCCAAAGACTGGCTTTACCCGAATTCGCGCGTGCTGACGACATTTTTGGGCGTTCACGATATGCCCAGATTTATGAACGAACCGGGCGCGACGATTGAAGGCTTGAAACTCGCGCAAACTTTGATTATGACTTCGCGCGGAACGCCGCTGCTTTATTACGGCGACGAAATCGCGATGCCCGGCGGCGCCGATCCCGATAATCGAAGAGATTTTCCCGGTGGCTTTACAGGCGATTCGAGAAACGCTTTTACGGCTCAGGGCAGAACCGCTCAGGAAAACGAAGTCTGGAATCATTTAGCCAAACTCGGCACGCTGCGCAAAGAATTAAAGCCGCTGCAAAAAGGCGAGACTTTCGATCTTCTTGACGAAGAACAGCAGATGGCTTACGCGCGTGTTTTCGCCGACCAAGCCGTTTTGATGATTTTCAACAACGACGCGAAAACGGCAAGCGTTTCGTTCGACGTTTCGATGATTAAACCTTTCGGCGCGAATGCGACTTTGACCAACCGACTCGGCAAAGTGTCGGACGTAAAAATCGAAAACGGCGTCGTCAAACTTTCAATCCCGGCGCGAACGGCAGGAATTTACACAGTCAAATAATTTCTTTAGGTGAATAACTTCTCAAGAAAAATTTATGCAAAACAAACCGCCGCTTAGTTTTTGGCAAATCTGGAATATGAGCTTCGGCTTTATGGGAATTCAGATCGGATTCGGCTTGCAGCAGGCGAATATGTCGCCGATTTATAAATATCTCGGCGCGGAAGAAAGCAGTTTGCCGTATTTGTGGCTTGCCGGTCCGGTAACGGGTTTGCTGATTCAGCCGGTTATCGGCGCGATGTCGGATCGAACCTGGAATCGGCTCGGTCGCCGTCGTCCGTATTTCCTGATTGGTGCAATCGCGTCGAGCATTTGTTTGCTGCTGATGCCGTTTTCGTCGGCGCTCTGGATGGCGGCGAGTCTTTTGTGGATTTTGGACGCGAGCATCAATACGAGTATGGAGCCGTTCCGGGCGTTTGTCGGCGACAAATTGCCGGAAGAACAGCGCACGACCGGATTTGTTACGCAGTCGTTTTTTATCGGCGTCGGACAAACTCTGGCAAACGCCGCGCCGTTTATTCTCGCAACTCTGGGCGTGACGGGCGTGATGGCGAGCGGCATACCGAACGCGACGCTTTACGCTTTTATCATCGGCGCGGCGGCTTTTCTGCTCGCGGTTTTGTGGACGGTTTTTTCGACAAAGGAATATCCGCCCGAAGACATCGAAGAATTTCGGCGCAAACAATCTGAGACAAATGTCGTCGGTCATATTTTTAAGGAAATCTGGGACGCGCTCAGTGATATGCCGACGACGATGAAACAGTTGGCGGTCGTGCAGTTTTTCACCTGGTTCGCGCTGCCGTGTATGTGGCAGTTTTACGGTTTGGCGGTCGCGCGGCACGTCTTTTTAGCGCCCGACGAAAAATCGCCGCTCTTTGCCGCCGGAACCGAATGGGGCGGATTATCCTTTGCGGTTTACAACGTCGGCTGTTTTCTGGTCGCCTTTCTGATTCCGCCGATTGCCAAGGCGACGAACCGCAAAACGACGCATTTCATTTGTCTGGCGCTCGGCGGTTTGGGCTTGCTCTCGACTTATTTCGCGCACGATAAATACTTTTTGTGGATTGGAATGGCGGGCGTCGGCATCGCCTGGGCTTCGATTCTCTCGATGCCGTATGTCATTCTGGCGGGGGCTATAAAACCTTCGCGGATGGGAGTTTATATGGGAGTTTTCAATCTGTTCATCGTTTTGCCGCAGATTGCGATGTCGCTGATCGTGCCGCAAATTTACGAAAACATTCTCGGTGCAGACCCGCTCAACGTTGTCCTGCTCGGCGGTTCCGTCATGCTGATTGCAGCGTTCAGCGTCTTGATTGTCAAAGATGTCGGCGCGGGAAATATTGACACGACCGTGCCGAGCGCGAGTGCCGTTGCCGGAGCTGAAAACTAAATAAATTCGTAAAAGGGAAGATTATGAAACACAAAACTTTGCATAAATTTTTCGTCAGAAACGTCGTCGTTTTGCTTTTGCTGGTAAGTTTTTCATCCGTTACAAAATCCCAACAACCGGCGGCGCGTGACTTCTCGAAAGAAAACGCCAGAACGTCGCCGGATTGGGTGAAAGACGCAGTAATTTATGAAATTTATCCGCGTCAATATTCAAACAAAGGCGATTTCAATTCAATCACAAATGATTTGAACAGATTGAAAAATCTCGGCGTCACGGTTTTGTGGCTCATGCCGATTCATCCGATTGGCAGGGAAAAAGCGAAGGGAACAGTCGGTTCACCCTATGCGGTAAAGGATTTCTATGCGATCAATCCCGATTACGGCACGAAAGCGGATTTGCAGAAACTCGTCACGGAGGCGCACCGGCGCAATATGAAAGTCATCATTGATATTGTGGCGAATCACACGGCTTGGGATTCGGTGATGATGAAAAATAAGGCGTATTACACGCAGAACGCGACGGGTGAAATCATTCCGCCGGTTCCTGATTGGGCGGACGTTGCCGATTTGAATTACGGCAACGCCGAACTGCGAAAATACATCGTCGAAATGCTCAAATTCTGGGTTCGTGAATACGATTTGGACGGTTTTCGCTGCGATGTCGCCGGGTTCGTCCCGACCGATTTTTGGGAAACGGCGCGGGCGGAAGTGGACAAAATCAAGCCGGATACGATTTGGCTGGCGGAATGGGAATCGCCCGATTTATTGATAAAAGCGTTCGATTTGGATTATTCGTGGGCGAATCATTCAGCGTTGATGAACGTCTTGCAGGGCAATGTTTCCGCTTCGGAAATCCGCCGAGTATGGGAAGCGGACCGGGCGAAAATGCCGAAGGGCGCGTTGCGGATGCGTTTTTCCGACAACCACGACGAACGCCGCGCGATTGCACGTTTCGGAGAAAAGGGAGCGCTCGCGGCGCAGGCGCTCGTGTTCACGCTCGACGGCGTGCCGCTTGTTTACAACGGAATGGAAGTCGGAGACGTGACCGAATCGGGCGCGCCCGCCTTGTTTGAAAAGCTGCCGATTTTCTGGCAAATCAGCGAACGCCGCAAGGAATTTCCGATTTTTTATCAATCAATGATTAATTTGCGAAAAAATTCCGTCGCGCTGCGGCGCGGCGATTTGACGTGGGTCAAAAATTCCGACGAGGCGAGAATTTTAACTTTCACGCGCAAATCGGGAAACGAAGAAATTCTCGTGGCGATAAATATGACGAACGCGCCGTATTTCGGTTCGGTCGAAGCGGGCGGAAATTTTGAAGAAATCACGCCCGGCAACGTCGCGCCGCCGTCGCCGGAAGCGAAAACGAAAACGACGCCCTCACTTCCGGTTTTAACTTTGGATTCGTTCGGTTACCGGATTTTCAAACGAAGAAATTAACCACGGATTTACACGGATAATCGCGGATGAAAAAAGGTATGAAAAAGAATTTTGATTCGATTGAGACAGACAAAATTGTGGCACCGGAAAAAAACTTTGCTGCACATCTGAAAATATCCGCGTCAATCTGTGTTTATCTGTGGTTGATTTTTCTCTTTTCCGTCGCAATCGAAGCGCAAACTCTCGCGCCCCGTGCGCCCGGCAAAGACGCGCAATGGGCGACCGCAGGCAAACAGGGCGTCGGAACTTCGACGAGTTTGGAAAGCAAAGTCTGGTTCACGCTCGCGCAAGGCGCGCTGACGGAAGTTTATTACCCGGACGTGACGGTGGCGAACGTTCATAAACTGGAATTCGTCGTGGTGAATCCGGAGACGAAAAAAGTCGAAACGGAAACCGCCGACGCAAATCATCAAATCAAAGTTCTGCGTCCGGATTCT
>CADCUR010000078.1:2568-7059 GCA_902805935.1 uncultured Pyrinomonadaceae bacterium | reverse complement strand
CGCGGTCAACTAAAAAACAGCGCGTCGCCGTTTGCCGATTTGTTTCTGATTCTTATTATTCACCAAATTCATTCGTCACTTTTCCGTTTCTAAGTTTAACGATTCGCCCCGCAAGAAAATGAGCTTCGGCGTGATCGTGCGTCACGTAAACGGTCGTAATTTCGAGTTTCTTCAACCACTTTTTGAGTTCGACGAGCAGCGCGGATTTCAGTTCCGGGTCAAGGCTCGACAGCGGTTCGTCAAACAAAAGCAAATGCGGGCGCGTAACCAAGGCTCGCGCCAGAGCGACTCGCTGCTGCTCGCCGCCAGAAAGCCGGTTCGGGAAACTTTCGGCAAATTGTTCGATTCGCATCAATCGCAGCATTTCCATCGCTCGCAAATGCCGTTCTTGGCGTCCGACTCCGACCGCGCGCAGCACAAAGCCGAGGTTTCCCATCACCGTCAAGTGCGACCACAAAGCCAAATCCTGAAAGACAAAACCGATTTTGCGTTTGTGGGGCGGGACGAGATTGTGCTGCCCCGCGCTTACGCATTGACCAGCCAGCCAAATCTCGCCCGTATCCGATTTTTCAAGTCCGGCGACGAGTCGCAGAATCGTCGTTTTACCGCTGCCCGATGCGCCGAGCAGAGCGATTGTCTCGCCCGCCGCAACATCAAACGAAACATCGTCAACCACGTTTCGCTCGCCGTATTTCTTGCGGACGTTTTTCAATTGTAAAAACGATTCGCTCACTGCCCGCGTTCTCCTTTTTCAAAGCGAAAGAACAAGCTCAGCACGGCGAGCGGAAGCAAAACGAGACCGGCTTGCAGCAATGCCAACGCCGCCACATCGCCCGGGGTGGAGTTGGCAATCAATGTATAAATCCGGACCGGCAAAGTTGATTCTCCCGGCGGCGAAACCAGCAGAGTCGCGCCGAGTTCGCCGAAACAGAAAATAAAAACGATAATCCAGACGGCGATTAAACTCTGCCTGATTTGCGGCAAAACAATCGTGAAAAAAGTGCGAAGCCAACCGGCTCCGGCGATTTCGGCGGATTCTTCCTGTGAAGTCGGAACTTGCCGAAAACTCGTCATCAAAAGCAGCGTCGCCAGCGGCACGAAACGCGCCAGATACGCAATCACGATAATAAACGGACTCGTGTAAATTGCTCCGCTCAACCCCGGTCGGTTCCACAAGCCGATCAAACCGATGCCGACGACCGTGCCGGGAACGGCGAAAATTACGATGAGCGACAAATCATAAAATCGGCGGTAAAAGCCGGTTGAACGGGCGCGTCCGTAAGCCAGCCAGACTGCCAGAGAAACAACGAGCGTTGCGCCTGTACCGCTCAAAACAAGGCTGTTCATCAATGCCGCTGCCGAGTCGCCAATCGCCGCGAAAACGTGCAAAAAGCCTTCGGTTTCATACCACAGGGAGACGAGCGGGGTAATGACGGCGACGAGAAAAATCAGCGCGAAAATTGAAAAAACAAGCCACTGCATCCGACCGAGCGCAAAGGAAAGTCCGCCCGCGAAATTTCGGCGAGCGGTCAAATCATATTCTCCGACGAGCCAAAAGGCGATTGTTCCAATCAAGAGCGTAATTAGCAGAAGCGGCGCGGTTAAAGCGGTCGCGGCTCCGAAATCGTAAAAGGCGGCGAAAGCGGTAAAAACTTCGGTGGTAAAAACGCGGACGCGGAGCAGACCCGGCACGCCGAATTCTGCCGTCGCCAAAACGAAAATAATCAGCCACGTCGCCAGAACGGTCGGCGCGACGAGCGGCAAAGTAATGTGCCGCAACACGCCGCCCGCGTTTCGATAAAGCAGCGCGGCTTCTTCCTGGCTGCGGCTCACGCGGCGGGCGGCGGCTTCGGTCGCCAGCATCGAAAGCGGAAAATAACTCGTTCCGAGAACGACAATCGCTCCGCCGAGGCTGTAAGTCCAATTTATTGGAAATTCGATTCCGGTCAGGCTGGTCAAAAATCCGGCTTTTCCGCTTGCCAGAATCCAAGCCAGCGCCAGAATATACGGCGGCACGACGAGCGGCGCAAGAAACGCGGTGCGCCAGAAACGCTTGCCCGGAAAACGAACACGCGCCAGCAGGATTCCGAGCGGAAAACCGAGTAAGGTTGCTATCATAGCCGCGCCCGCGCCGAGCGCGACGCTCGACAGAAGAAGCTCGCGCCCGCGAGAGTTCACGGCAATCGAAATTAATTGTTTATAACTCGCTAAACTCAATTCCCCCGTCGTATCAAAAAACGATTGCCCGAACATATAAAGCGGCGGCAGAAAACAGAGGGCAACGAGCAAAAAGTTGGCGATGCCGAGCGCAGCGGCGCGAGCCCGTGGAAGGAATTGATGAAAAGTCATTTTTCCGGCAAAGCCGCGTGTTTTGTTTGACGATGATTAAAGTCCGAGCAAATCTTGCAGCCGCCTTGTAACTTCTTCCACGCGGTCAGCCGCTTTGCCGTAATCGAGCGTCATCGGCTTGAACGAAGCGAGGGGCGGAATGTTCTTCGGAGTCTCGACTCCGCTTCTGAGCGGAATTTGCACCGCTTCGGAACGGGCGAGCGCGGCTTCCGTTTCGGCGGACAGCAAATAATCAATCAGTTTTTTACCGGCTTCCGCATTCGGCGAACCGGCGACGAGGGAAACCATATTCGGCATTATTGGCACACCGATTCCGTCGCGGTCCGGGAAAATCATGGCGACGGGCAGCTTTTTCTCCAGCGCGACGTTGACATCATCGGTATCGGTGACGCCGACTTTGACTTCGCCGCGAGCGACCATATCGCGCACGACGGAATTGCCGGGAACGATCTTTACGCCGTTAGCCTTCAATTTACGAAAAAAATCGTCGGCTTTATCGTCGCCGAGTTCACTGTAAAGCGCGGCGACGTGAAACGAAGTCGAGCCGAAACGCGGGTCGGCGACGGCCACCTGCCCTTTCCATTTCGGGTCTGCCAAATCGAAAACTGATTTTGGCGCATCCGCTTCTTTGACTGAATCGGTGTTATAAACAATCACACGCGAGCGAGCCGAAAAACCCGTCCAGAAATGCTCCGGGTCTTTGAAATTGGCGGGAATGCCTTCGGCGCTCGTTGATTGATACGGAGCCAGCACGCCGCGCTTTTTCAGAACCAGAGTTCGCACCGGCTCGTTCGACCAGAAAACGTCGGCTTGCGGGCGACTTTTTTCGGCGAGCAGTTTATTCGCCAAGCCCGTGCTTTTCGTTTCTTCCGTGTCGTAAACGGCGTTGACTTTGACTCCGGTTTTCCGCTCGTAAGCCTGCAAAACGGGTTCGGCGAAAACGCGGTCTTGCGATACATAAACCGTAACCGCGTTATTGCCCGTGTTCGCGCCGGAGTTTGTTCCGGCGGTTGCTTGATCGGTTTGATTGGTTGACGTATCGCACGCTCCCGCGATGATTGCCAGCAAAATCAATCCGCCCGACCATAATCTTGCCATTTGTTTTGTCATACGTTCTGCCTCTTGTAAATTTTCCGCCGATTACATCTGCATCGCGCCGTGTTTTTTACCCAGCTCGTTTAACGCCGCGCGGAATCCCGTTGCCAGACGGGTCGCCGCGCCGCGCCCGTAATAATGCAAAAAGATGATGCGCGGATTATCGCCGAGCATATGATTGTGAACGGCGACGACTTCCAGATTGTTGTTTCGCAGCGCCCGGATGACCGGGTTGACTTCCGCTTCGAGCATCGCTATATCGCCGGCAATGTGCGCCGCCTCTGCTGTTCCGGCAAACGATGCCCACGAATTTAAGCCGATGTTTGCCGTCATTTCCGCGCCCATCGCCATAATACGCTGGTCGTCGCGTCCGACAGTGTATTTGTAAGTCGCGCCATTGACCGCGCCGGTTTTTCCGACGATTTTATCGAGCGCGGGCAAATCGAAAATTTCTTTTGCCGTGCGCGTCGGCGCGGTTACGTTCGGTTGATTCGCCGGAAACAGCTTGTTGTTCTTGATCGTCGCCGCGTAACTTTTCGCTAAATCGGCGACCGTTCCCATTCCGTGCAGGTGCATATAGAAAATGCGCGGCTGCTCGTAAAAAAAATGATTGTGAATCGCGCTGATCTCCAGACCGCTCGCGTGCGCGGCGGAAATCAAAGGATTGACTTCTTCTTCCAATAAAACCGTATCGGACATTAAAACCGCACTTTTCCCGTCCATCGTTTTCTTAACCGAAACCCAACCGCCGAAACCGAACGAAACGGGGACGGATTCGCCTTTGACGGAAACTTTCAAATCGTTGCGCGGGAGCGGCACCGTGTAAGTGTTTTCCGCTTCGACGTATTTGCCTTTTTTGCCCATCGCGCTCTCGATTGCCTTCATCTCGTCCTCGGTGAGCGGCGGTGTCGCCATACTCAAAACAGCCGCTTCCGAATTTCTTAAACCGAGTGTCGCCGTTGCGCCCAAAGCCGCGATTGAACCGAGCATCTCTCGCCGGTTGATACCATTTTTTTTCATAATTACTCCCTCGTTCGTAAAAATTTT
>CADCUR010000078.1:1068-2558 GCA_902805935.1 uncultured Pyrinomonadaceae bacterium | reverse complement strand
GGGGGAAAATAGGGTTGTGGACAAAAGCCGACGCGGTAACTTATTTCGACGATTTGAAAGCCATCGCCAAGTAATTTTGACGATAAAAATAAACGAAAAATTCGCCGAAATCCGGGCAGCGATTTAGGGAAATATTTTACGAACGAGGGAGTAATTATGAAAAAAAATGGTATCAACCGGCGAGAGATGCTCGGTTCAATCGCGGCTTTGGGCGCAACCCTATTTTCCCCGCTTCCTTAAAAGTCTCGTCTTCAACGTCGTAAAGTTTTTGCCCGTTAGCGTAAACCGTAAAGAGTTTGCCAGAGGCTGTGACGCGCAGCTCGCTCCATTGATTGCCCGGCACCGGGGCTTTCGCCCCGTAAGTTTTCCCTTTGCCGACCAGCGCTAAATCAGACCGTTTGCCGTTTTCGACTTTGTAGAGAACGACGTTATTTTCGCGCGCGTTAGCTCGCACGATGTAATAATTGTTCGCGTCCCGGAGCCTCCACACCAAGCCCGCCGCCTGGTCAACTTTGCCCGAGATGGGTTTAAATTTAACGCTCAAATCCAGGTCTTTGAACGAACCTTCGTCCGCTATTAAAATGGGAAAACGGTAGTTCGTCTTGTCAGTTGAGGTTTGAGCGATGACGTTTGGCTGCGAAGGCGCCGTTGAATCAGCCGTTACCGTCCAGGTTCCGCGCGTTCCTTTGCCGGTCAAAGCATCGTGAAATTTCTCCGGCAGACCGCCGGCTTTATCCTTATCAAAATTATATTCCAGAGTTTTCCCGCTCTCTTGCAGCGGAGCCGGTTTTTCTTCCGGCACAAAGCCTTTTTCCTTTGAAGTTTGCGCGCTGCTTTCAAACATCTCGCCGATGCCGCAACCGACGACGATGAACAATCCGCAGGATAAAAACGCGATCAATAATATTTTTATTTTCATAAAATTTCTCCTTACTTTCAAAAATAAATTTAGCCGGCGTAGCGTTCCTCGACCGTCACGGCAAAAACGATTGTGCCGACGAGACCGATGACGCTTGCCGTCACAAAGGGCGTTTGCGGCGCGTGTTTCCACAGCAATCCGCCGAGCAGCGCCGCTGGTGTAATCGAAAGGCTTCTCACCAGATAATAAAGTCCGACGGAGCGCCCGCGAGAGGAAGGTTCGGCGAAATCAACAATCATCGCTTTGCGCGAAGGTTCGCCGATTTCACGCAAGCCGCCGATAATAAATGCTAAAACAAGTGTAGCAAAGTTCGACGCCAGCACAACGGCTAAAGGGAAAAGCGCGAAACACAAAAACGTGGCAATAACAAACGGTTTTCGCCCAATGCGGTCAGCTAATTTCGCTGAAGGAATATAAACCAGAATCGCCGTCGTCATCTGTATCGCCACCAAAATGCCGTACTCGGCGAGGCTCGCGCCGATGACGTTCGTCACATAAAGAACGATGAAAACTTCAGCCATTCCTTCGCAGGTTCTGATGATAATGTCGGAAACGAGCAGTCGTTTGAGTT
>CADCUR010000078.1:0-1058 GCA_902805935.1 uncultured Pyrinomonadaceae bacterium | reverse complement strand
CGCACATTAGTTGCTTCGCCGATTTTAACCGGGATATTGACGGCAAGAATTATTAAAACGGTTATTACCGCCAGAACCAGCGTAATGACGAGTCCGGTTCTGACGCCTGTTATGACGCCCGTTCCCGCAATCAACGCGCCGCCGATAATCGGCGCAATGGTCATCGGCACACGCTTTAAGATTGATTGAACGGTAAAGCCCATCGCCCGCCGCTCTTTCGGCAGCGAGTCACCGACGACGGCAAAGATGGCAGGGGAAGCCATACTGCTCCACGCCATCGCAAAAGCTAGACCGAGAAAAACGAAAATCCAGGAAGGGCTGAACAAATAAACCAAATAACCAATGGAAGCCAGCACGATGAAGATGAGAAATGCGGTTCGTCGTCCGAGACGGTCGGCGAGCCAACCTCCCGGATATTGATAAACCGCATCCAAAAAGTCTTTCGCCGTGCCGAACAATCCGATGGCGAGCGTTCCCGCGCCGAGCGATTCCAGATATTTCGGAAGAAATTTCTTCCAAAGCTCTTCGCCCATACCGAGCAGAAAGACGGCGCCGGATGCGGCGAGGACGTTACGCTCCAAGCCGAAATAATCTTTGACTCGCTCGCGCCGCGTCGCAGGCTCGGTTATAACTGTTCGGCTATTTGATCTCACTCTTGTATTACCCGAAAAGAAACGTTTTCACCAAACCGATTAACCCGCCGAGCAGAACTATCCAAAGCACGTTCGCTTTGAATTTATAAAGCGCGACGAACGCGGCGACGCTCATCGCGGCGGCGAACCAATTTATATCGCCGCTGAGTCCATTTGGAGCAATCACCGCCGCGCCGAAAACTAAAGCCAGATTTAAAACAACGCCGACGATTGCTGCGGTCACGCCGGAAAGCGCGCCGGTCAAATTCTTGTTGCCTCGCAAAACCTCGATGTAAGGCGCGTGACGGGCTGCGTCGCCGTGTCAGAACCGGCTTTTTGGGCTGGCTGGGACAGAAGTTCGGCTGACGGTTTTGCGGATTATTTTCGCCAGCTCACCGAGTTTGAACCGAATCGCGCCCGGCAATA
>CADCUR010000077.1 GCA_902805935.1 uncultured Pyrinomonadaceae bacterium | reverse complement strand
ACGATTGAAAGTTTTAAGTTTTGTTTCATTTGTTAAAACTCCGAAAGTTTATTTGGCGGTGGCAAAAATTTCCGCAAAAGATTTAACCAATGCCGCGCCGACGGGTTCAAGCAATTCCGGCGCGGTTACGTCCGGCAAATCCGTTGGAACGTGGTGGAACGCATTCGCGCCGACTAAGCCGAAAGCGCGATAACCGTCCTTTAAAAGCAATTCCACTTCGCCGATGGCGCGAGCGGTCACGGACAAGCCGGTATTTTGAAACGCTTTCGAGAGCGGCGCGGTCAGTTCGGGCGCGGCGGGAATCCCGCGTCTGGATTCGGCTTTGCCGGTTTTCCGCAATCCGTCGGGCGTTTTCTCGTAATTCCAAACCGCAAAATTCGCGCCCAAATGCAGCCACGCGAAAACGTCTTCTTTTTTCGGCGCGCTTTTTTCCAAAAACGCTTTCATTCCCAGACCGCCGAATTCGTGTCCCGATGTCGAAACAAAAATCCAGTTCGCGTCCAGTCTGGATTTCGCCGCCCACCGCGCTAAACCCAAAAACATTGCCACGCCCGCGCCGCGCTCGCCCGCGCAGCGAAACCAGCCGCTTTGCGGAGTGGAAACGAGTATGGTTTTTTTGCCTTTGCCGAATTTGCCGACGACGTTTTTCGCTTCCGCCGCAGCTTCGGTTTTGCCCTGCAAAACGATTTCGGCAGACGAATTTTTCGCCGCTTCCGCTTCGAGTTTTTCCGCGTCTTTGCCGCCGACGCATAGAATCGGCACCGCCCAAGGTTCAGTCGTCAGCATCGCGTTTAAACCGATAATCTCGCCGGTCGCGCCTTCGGTGACGGCGACGATTCCAGTCGCGCCCGCCGCGATTGTTTTATCAATAATTTCTTTGTGTCCCGAAGATTTAAAAATCGAAGCCCGCGCGTCGAACGGAAATCTGACGAGCGCGATGTGCGCGGCTTTGCCGTCCGGTTTTTCGCCCGCTTTTCTGAGCGGAGCGCGCAATAGTTTAGTCGTGTTTGGAAACCACAGCGGGAACGCCGCGAAATTTTTGCCGCCGATTTTCAGGCTCGTTTCTGTCGGGAAAAATTGTTTGACGGTAAACGATTGAAAATTCGTCGCAAATCCAGCTGATTTTAATTCTTTAGCAATCCATTCCGCAGTTTTCAAATCAATTTCGGTCGCCGTCCGATGCTCGCCCAAATCGGAATACGCGACGACATCACGAAACAAATTCGCGCCGGAAAGCGGATTTTTATCGTCGGCAAAAACCGGGTCGGCGAACGGATGAGGCGCAACGAAAATTCCCGCCGCGCCCGCCAAACCAAGCCGCAAAAAATCGCGTCGGGAAAACTCCAAATCTCTTATTGTCTGTTCGTTTCGTTTCATATTTCGATTACGGCGCGGCGACAAAATTCGCGTCCGTCACGCCGTTCGTCAAATTCAAATACAAATCCGGCTGCGGAAACCGGCGGTTTTTAGCCGACGCGGAAACGTAATAGCCGTTATTCGTCAGTACATTTATAAAGCGGTAAAAGCCGAAAGCGTTGGTCTGTGAGTAACGCGGCGCGCCCGATTCGCCGTATAAAATCACTCGCGCGCCGGCGATGGGACGCCCGCTGGAATTTGTGACGCGCCCGCCGACGGTGACTGGCTGACCGGCGGGACGCTGGCAACTTGTTCGCAAGTCGTCGCAGTTGTAACCGTCGAAAAACGCGCCGGAGCGAAAAATCTGGCTGAACAAATCTTCGAGCGCGGTGCCGTTGACGGTTCGCGCCATCAATCTGGTTGTTGCCGTCAAATCTCGTTTGAGCCAGCGGTCAAACCACGCCTGCGTGTAATAATGGGCGGCGTTCCAACGCGCTTCGCCGCTGCCATTCGTGCTCCACCAGAAATGATTCGAGTTATGAAAAACAAGCTGAAACGCCGGTTTACCGAATTCGCGCCAGCGATTAAACGCCGTCTTTTTCGCGTCCCCGCCGCGCCCGTCGTTGCACGCCTCGGAAGCCTGTCCGAGAGTCGGCACACGGGGCGTTCGCAAAGTTCCCGGCGTGTTCGTGCAGGCGGGCGACCCCGTATCGCCGGTTTCGCTGACCGCGATGTTATCCCAGCCGACGACCGCCGCGACGCGCAAATCTTCTTCCTGCGTCCGCATCAAAATCCGCGAACCCAGCGACCAGCCGGTCGCACCGACGAGATCTGTATTCGTTCCGCTCAAATAAGGACTGGCGGCGGATTGCAGAAAATCTATCCCGCTTCGCGCCGCCGTGTTGTAATCGTTCAAACTTCCGCCCGTCTGCGGTTTCGTGATGATGACGACGTAGCCGTTCGCCGCCAGACGGGTCGCCGCCCATTCGACGCTCGAAATTTCCGCGCCGCCGCCCGGCAGCATTGTAATCAAAGGACACGGCGCGGTTTGCAAAGTTGCGTCCGGCGCGAAAATTTTGGCGTTCAGAGTCCCGCCTCCGCGCTGCGGAATCACGACTTCCTGTGAGCGAATTGTGCCGCCGATGCCGCCGCAGTTTATAGTCTGCGCCGAAACCGCAATGCTCGTTGCCAGCAGAAAAAATACCGCCAAGGCGATTTTTACGCCGAAATGTAGTTTGTAAAATTGCCGCATCAAAAATTTACCGCTTTCAAAAAAATTGTGTTTGTCTGTCTGTTCGCCGGACGACCAATCGGTTATTTAGACGCGAGCCGCCGGTATATGTCGAAAAAGATTTTGGAAAAATAAACCACTCAATTTTTGACAAACCGAAAAAACTCGATTAAAATACCAACCGTTTGGTCGGTTTTAAATTTAGCTCAGTTTTTATTTTTCCGCAACGCGCCGTGCGATAATCTTTCAAATGAAAATCGTCATTTTCGGAGCAGGCGGCATCGGCTCGTTTTACGGCGCGATGCTGGCAAAAGGCGGCGCGGACGTTTGGTTCGTCGCTCGCGGTCGGCATCTGGCGGCGATGCGCGAAAAAGGTTTACGGGTCGAATCGCTGTTCGGAGATTTTTCGCTCGATGCGGTGAAAGCGACTGATGACGCGGCGGAAATCGGCGCGGCTGATTTGATAATCGTTTCGGTCAAGCAATATCAAACCGCCGAAATTCTCGACGATCTGCAAAGTTTAATCGGCGACGAAACAATTTTGTTGACGTTTCAAAACGGTATTGACGGTCACGCGCAGTTAGCCGAGAGATTCGGCGCGGAAAGAGTTATGGCGGGCGTTCCGGTCATCAGTTCAAATTTGATCGAGCCGGGTTTCGTCCGCCATGTGGCGTCGGGAGAAGTCACTATCGGCGAGCTAAACGGCGAAATTACAGAACGCGCAAACAAAATCGCCCGCGCTTTTGGAAACACCGTAATTCCGATTCATGTTGCGCCGAACGTCCGGGAAACTCTTTGGCACAAACTTCTCTGGAACGCCGGATTTTCTTCCGTTATTTGTTTAACGGGCTGCGATTCGCAGGAAGTTTTGAGTTTGCCGGAAACACGCGAAATTGTAGAGAAGGCAATCGCCGAAGCCATCCACGTCGGCAAAGCGCAAGATTTTAATTTCGCGCCGAATCATCTGGAATTGTTGATGGAAAGCACTGCGGCGAAAGCACCGATTCGGACTTCGATGCTGCTCGACCGAGAAGCCGGAAAGCCGCTCGAATATGAAGCTATCACGGGAGCGGTCGTTAAAAATGGAAAGCGTCTCGGCGTTCCCGTTCCGGTCAACGAAATTTTATACGCGGCGTTAAAAGCGATTGACCGACACAATCGGCGGAAAATAGCGGATTCGGCGAAATTACTTTAAATTTTATGGCGACACACCAACTACAACGCGGCTATATCGTCGTTCTCGAAGAGCGGTGCAAAGGCTGTGAACTGTGCGTTCCGGCTTGCCCGGAGGACATTTTGCTGATGGGTCGCCGGACAAATCATTCGGGTTGGAATCTGGTCGAAACGCAAAATATGGAAAAGTGCATCGCGTGCAATTTGTGCGCTCTGATTTGTCCCGACCGGGCGATTGACGTTTATCGTTTCGACAAACCTTTAAAAGTTGAGATTGAGGAAACCGCCAGTGTTTGAAACAAACGGAACGAACGGGAATTCGCGGAACGCGCCGAAATTGATGAACGGCTGCGCGGCGATGGGTTTGGGCGCCATTCGCGCCGGGTGTCAATACGTCGCGGCATATCCGATTACGCCGCAGACCGAATATCTCGAATATATGTCGCAGGCTCTGCCCGCAACGGGCGGCGTGTTTCAGCAGCTCAACGACGAAATCAGTTCGATAATGGCTTGTTACGGCGCGGCGGCGGCGGGCGCAAAAGCGATGACGGCTTCGGTCGGACCCGGTTTGACTTTAATGATTGACGGTTTAGCGAACGCGGCGGGCGCGGAATTGCCGATGGTTTTAGGCGCGATGACCAGAGCGCACGTCGGAGTTTCCGCCGGACTGCTGCCCGCGCAGAGCGACATTCGGATGCTCAAAGGCGGCGGCAACGGCGATTATCATCTGCCGATTCTCGCGCCCGCCTCCTGCCAGGAAACGGCGGAATTGACGTTTGCGGCGTTCGTTTTGGCAGAAAAATATCGCACGCCGGTCGTCGTCGTGATTGACGGTTTTATGGCGAATATGATGGAAGCCGTCAATTTTCAAAAAGACGTTCCGGCGCACGAGGCTTGGGATTGGTCGGTCGGTCACACGCGCGACGCGCAGGTTTATGTGACGAGCTATTACACGCCCGAAGCCGACACCGCGACTTGTTATCGCCTTCAGGAAAAGTATCGTGTGATGCGCGAGCGCGAAGTTTTATACGAAGAATTTATGACCGACGATGCCGAGTTCGTCATCGTCGCCTTCGGAATTATGGCGCGAGTGGCGAAACAAGTCGTCGTGTCGGCGCGGCAGCAGGGAATTAAAGTCGGACTTTTTCGACCGATTACGATTTTCCCGTTTCCCGAAAACGAGTTAAATCAAATTGCGCGTGGCGTCAAATCAATTTTGGTGACGGAAATGAATTTCGGGCAAATTTTAATTGACGTAAAACTTGCCGCGAACGGCGCGTGTCCCGTGCATTTTTACGGGCAGCCCGCGATGCCGATTAAGCCGATGCAGCTTTTTAAGAAATTAAGAGAATTAGCCACAGATGGACACGGATAAACACGGATTGAAAAAGAATGATTTATCTGTCTTTATCCGTGTCCATCTGTGAAAATCTGTGGCTAAAAATTAAAAAATGAATTACACGCAAATCCAATCGAAAAAAGTTTCGCCGCATTCGGACGTTTTTCACGAGCAGCGGCATATCTCGTTTTGCGCCGGCTGCGGTCACGGCTCTCTAAATATCTTGCTGGCGGAAATCATCGAAGAACTCGGCATTCAGACGAAAACCGTGCTGGTGACGGGTGTCGGCTGCGGCTCGGCTTCGGGCGGCTTGCAGCGCGTGGATATTGTCGGCACGCCGCACGGACGGGCGTCGGACGTTTGCACCGGAGTTTCGCGGATGCTGCCGGAAAAAACAGTCGTGCAGTATTCGGGCGACGGCGATTCGTGCGCCATCGGGCTTGCCGGATTGCTTCACTCGTGCGCGAGGCAGGAAAATTTTATCATTTTGATTTACAACAACAACGTCTATGGAATGACCGGCGGGCAATTAGGTCCGACGACGAGCGAAGTCGTGCCGACGACGACGTTTTTGGGCGGGCGCGACAAAGACGTGCAGGGTTTTCCGCTCGACATTATTGATTTGGTCACGCCGCTTCCGGGCTGCGTGTTCGCGGCACGGGAAAGATTAACGACCGGGAAAAACGTCTTTCACGCCAAGAAAACTTTGCGGAAAGCGTTTGATCTGCATCTGTCGGGCGTGCGCGGAATTAAATTGATTGATTTTCTGGGAAACTGCAACGTCAACTGGAAGGGCGACCGCACTTTTACGCCGATTACAGCGAACGAGTTGATTGACAACGAAGTTTCGCGCTATTTCAAATTGGGCGTGGCGAAACAGCCGCAAACGGCAATCGGCGGTCAGCAACCGGCAATTATTAGTTAAAAACAAAATAGATGAGCGATGTCTACGAAATAATCGGCGGGGCGGGCAAAGGCGGCGACGGACTTTTGACGATTCTGAAAACTGTGGCTTACGCGGCGACGGCGAAGAAGTGGCAGGTCGCTTATTCGTCGAATTACAACCCGGAAACGCGCGGCGGTTTGGTTGAAGGCTGCACGATTTTTTCGTCCGACGACGTGTTGAGTCCGGTCGTTGACCAATATACGACGGTGATTGCGTTTGACGACGAATCATTTGAAAATTACGCGCCCAATCTCGAACCCGGCGGCTGGCTTTTTTATAATTCGTCGCTGATAAAAAATCCGAATGTTCCGGCGGATGCGCGGGCAGTTCCGCTCGCGGTCAGCGAAATCGCCGCCGCTAAAGGATTTTCCAAAGTTTCGAATATGCTCGTCTTGGGCGCGTTCGCCAAATTTACCGGCTATTTTACGCTCGACGAACTCGTGCGCGGAATGGAAATGTATCTTCCCGTGTGGCGGCACAAACTGATTCCGATAAATAAGCAGATTTTAGCCGGAGTTTTCGCATCGAGCGAAGCCGAATTGACCGCGCCGCCCGAAGCGGTTGCCGTGACAAACATCTAAAAATGATTGAACACCGAGCCACGACTATCAATCTCGCCAACATTATCGAGCAGCAAGCCCGCGTGCGTCCCGACAAACCGGCGATTGTCGCGGGCAACGCGCGCTTGAATTTTCGTGAATTAAACCGGGCGGCGAATCGCGTAGCGAACGGCTTGAAAAAATTGGGTTTGGGAAGCGGCGACAACATCGCCCTGGCGTGTCCGAATCTCGCTTATTTTCCGATTGTGCTGTTCGGCATCTTAAAAACGGGCGCTTGCGCCGTGCCGCTCAATGTTTTGTTCAAACCGCGCGAAGTTGCGTATCACTTAAAAGATTCGGAAGCGAAAGCCGTTTTCGCGTTTGAAGGCATGCCCGCATTGCCAATCGGCGAATCGGTTAAAAAAGCCTTCGATGAAGTTCCGACCTGCGAAAATTTTATCGTGATGACGAAAAGTCCTAAAAGTGAAAACGCGATTGACG
>CADCUR010000076.1 GCA_902805935.1 uncultured Pyrinomonadaceae bacterium | reverse complement strand
CGAAGGCTATGTCGCTAACCGGGGCGACTACAATTTGATGAACATTTTAGCCAGAGGCGTTCCGGGCGTGTTCAGTGTCAAAAATAATTTGATTGTCGAAAAGGAGTTGGTTCGTTAAAGGCGAATGTAAAACTTCTGTAAAAAAGACCGAATGAGATTGCTTCATTCGGTCTTTTTCTGTTTTCCGCTTTTATAAATTTCTCGTATCAACCTTATAATCAACGTATCAATCAGCCGATGACGCGAAAGGTCGGCGACTGCCGGTTCATAATTTTTAGAATGATGCAGCGAAAAAATCTCAGCCGTTATGTTTGGTTGTCAATCGCCGCGGCGGTCGTCACCATTGCGCTGAAAATGTGGGCGTATTTTTATACCGGCTCGGTCGGGTTGCTGTCGGACGCGCTCGAATCCGTCATCAATCTCGTCGCGGCAATCGTTGCGCTTTTAATCATTAAAATTGCCGCCGCGCCGCCTGATGACGACCACGCTTTCGGACACGATAAGGCGGAATATTTCGCCAGCGGCATCGAAGGCACGCTGATTTTCGTTGCCGCCATCGGCATCGTTTTCACCGCCGTGCCGCGTCTGTTTGCTCCGCAGCCGCTCGAATCAATCGGTTTCGGATTAATCGTTTCGTTCGTCGCCACGTTCATCAATTTATTCGTCGGAATCGTTTTAATCAGAGTCGGCAAACATCATCATTCGATTATTCTCGAAGCCGACGGACGGCATTTGCTGACCGATGTCTGGACTTCAATCGGCGTGGTGGCGGCAATCGTCGCCGTCGGCTTGACCGGCTGGATCGTTCTCGACCCGATTATCGCGCTGGTTGTCGCGCTGAATATCGTCTGGACGGGTTTTCAACTTATCAAACGCTCGGCGCTCGGCTTAATGGACACCGCGGTCGCGCCGGAAACCTGCGACAACATCGTAAAAGTTCTCGACGGCTACGTCGCCGCCCAAGGCATTGATTATCACGCGCTCCGCACTCGTCAATCGGGCGCCAGAAAATTCATCTCGGTTCACATACTCGTTCCCGACGAATGGACTGTTCAGAAAGGACACGATTTGACCGAACAAATCGAAAACGACATTTGCCAAGCCGTTCCCGATTCGACGGTTTTCACGCATCTAGAACCGCTCGAAGATCCGTCTTCATTTTACGATCTGGAGCTTTTTCGCCGCCAATAAACTCAAAAAAAATTACCCGTTTGATTTTTCCAGTCGTAAATTCTATTCTTACCGTTTGCTTGACACGCAATTTTTACATCTATGATTAACCGAGAAAATATTAGAAACATCGCCATCATCGCGCACGTAGACCACGGCAAAACGACTCTGGTGGACGCGATGCTCAAACAATCCGGCACGTTCCGCGATAACGAAGCCGTTCAAGACCGCGTAATGGATTCGATGGATTTGGAACGCGAGCGCGGCATTACAATTATGGCGAAAAACGCCGCCGTCCGATATGGCGATTATAAAATCAACATTCTCGACACGCCCGGACACGCCGATTTCGGCGGCGAAGTCGAGCGCGTTTTGAAAATGGTTGACGGCATCGTCCTCCTTGTTGACGCGGCGGAAGGGTGTCTGCCGCAGACGCGATTCGTTCTAAGAAAAGCCCTCGAACTCGGACTTCCTGCTATCGCCTTGGTCAATAAAATTGACCGTCAGGACGCGCGACCGGAAGAAGTTCTTGATGAAATTTACGATTTGTTTATTGATTTGGGAGCGGACGAAGACCAGATTGATTTTCCCGTTTTGTATGCGGTTTCCCGCGACGGCGTGGCGAAGAAAACTCTGGAAGAGGCGTCGAAAAATCTAAAACCGCTGTTCGACCAAATCATCGAAACTATCCCGGCGCCGAAGCAAATCCGCGATGATTCGTTACAGCTTCTCGTCGCCAACATTGATTACAACGCCTTCGTCGGACGACTCGCCATCGGCAGATTATTCTCCGGCGAGATTGCCAAAAATCAGGAAGTCATCGTCGCCAAACGCGACGGCTCGACGCAAAAAACCAGGGTTAAAGAACTCTACGTTTTTGAGGGAATGAAACGCGAGCCAATCGAATCGGCAGGCGTCGGCGAAATCGTCGCGCTCGCCGGATTCGACGACATCAATATCGGCGAAACCATCACGCTCGTTGATAATCCGAAACCGCTGCCCGTTATCAATGTTGACGAGCCGACGATTGTGATGATTTTCGGCGTCAACAATTCGCCGTTCTCAGGCATTGACGGCAAATTCGTCACCTCGCGCCAAATCAAGGAACGGCTCGAACGAGAACTTTTGGGAAACGTCGCTCTGCGCGTCGCCGACACCGATTCGCCCGACCAATTCAAAGTATCGGGACGCGGCGAGCTGCAATTAGCAATATTAATCGAAATGATGCGCCGCGAGGGTTACGAAATTCAAGTTTCCAAACCCGAAGTCATTACTAAACGCGGCGAAAACGGCGAACTGCTCGAACCGATTGAACAAGTCGTCGTTGATTGTCCCGAAGAATTTATCGGCGTCGTCACCGAAGCCTTGGGACGGCGCAAAGGTCAGATGTCGAAAATGATAAACAACGGAACGGGCAGAGTTCGGCTCGAATACGAAGTTCCGTCGCGCGGGTTAATCGGTTTTCGCGGCGAATTTTTGACCGAAACGAAAGGCACGGGTTTATTAAATACCCTGTTTTTACGCTTTGATAAATGGCAGGGCGATATGAAAGGACGAGGCACGGGTTCTTTGATTTCCGACCGAATGGGCGAATCAACGACCTACGCGCTTTATGCTTTGCAGGAACGCGGCAAAATGTTTATCAACCCGCAAACAAAAGTTTACGAAGGAATGATTATCGGCGAAAACGCCCGCGCCGTTGACCTCGACGTGAACCCAATTAAAGAGAAAAAGCTGACCAATATGCGAACTTCCTCGGCGGACGAAGCGATGCGTCTGGTTCCGGTTAAAGATTTGTCTCTGGAAGAAGCGTTGGAATTTATCGCCGACGACGAATTGGTCGAAGCCACGCCGAAAGCGATTCGTCTTCGCAAAAGAGTTTTGAAGGCGAACGAGCGACCGAAGAAATAATTTTCAGCCACGAGCAAACACGAAAAAGCACGAAAAATTTTGATTTTTATTTCGTCCTTTTTTGTGTTTGCTCGTGGCTAAATCATCTTTTGCGGTACGAAGCCATTTTATCGGCTAACCTTGTCGTCTCCGGCAGACGGTATTTTGGCGCACACTGCAAAACGTATTCAGTTGCCGTCACCAAGCTGATGCGATGACCGACGGAAACGTAAACTGGCTGAACTCGGTCTTTTGTGCGCAGAGCCATGCCGACTTGTTCGTTTTTGTAAATTAAAGGCGCGGTGCTGCCGCGCGTTTCGCTCAAGTTTTCAAACTTTCCCACGAGCAGAGATTTCGCCACCCCGAGCGTCGGCACGTTCGTAATTAAACCGATGTGACAGGCGATGCCGAAACGTCGCGGATGAGCCAACCCTTGCCCGTCGCACAAAATCAGGTCAGGCGTGACGGTTAATTTTTCTAAGGCTTTAATGGCGACCGGCGTTTCGCGGAATGAAAGCAGTCCGGGAACGTATGGAAATTGGATCGGCAGAAGCGCCTCGGCGGATTCGAGGAGTTCGAGTTCAGGAAAACTTAAAACGACCGCGACGGCGCGGCTCGTGTCGTTTTTCGCGTCGTAGCCCAAATCAATTCCGGCGACGGTTTTGACGGGCGCGTCAAATCGGTCTTCTTTGATAACTTCGCAAGCGAGTTGTTTTTGTAGTTCGACGGCTTGGCGCGGGTCGAGATTCCAATCGTGAAGCGGCGTGATTTTCATAACGATTATGAAATCACAAATCGTCGCGCGCGAGCAAGAAAACTTGTTTTTATTTGAAGTCTAAACGAGAACTGCAAAACGCTTTGTCTTTTTATGCCGCCCAAAAATAAAGTCCGAGACTGACGATGAGTGCCAAAATCGTTGTCGCGAGAATCCATTTGTTGACGCCGAACAAACCTTTGTCGGGTGCGCTTGAAAAACTGGGATCAATTTCCTGCTGCGGCTTTGATTCGATTTTCGTCGCGGCTGTTTTGGTTTCGGAAGTGATTTTTTCGCTGACCGGTTTCGGCGCGAATTTGGTCGGCGCAGCGACTTTTCGCTTTAGAGTTTCGGTCAGCAGAAAAGTTTTGCCGATGACTTCGGAAATTTCGTCGTCGCGCGTGGAGCCGTATTTTTCTTCGAGTTTCGCGGCGTTGCCGTTTTCTCTTTCCTTTTCGAGCAGCTCGACGCAGCGGTTGCCGACGCGCACGTTGACTTCGACGCCTGCCGCGGCGATGAGCGGCGCGTAAAAATCTTCGTTCGTGCTTTCCCTAAAAATTCGCAGGCGGTTAAAGAAATTACTGTTCGCTAATTCGTCGAAACTTGCAGACTGATCGGCTTCGTTGATAAATTCCTCGAATTCCTGCGCGGTTTGCGAGATTTTCGCATCGTCCTTGTCAGTTGAATAAAGCGGAACGCTCGACCAGTCGGCGTAAAGTTTGGCGATTTGCGCCGCCAGCTCGCGGCGGCTGGCAGACATTTCGCGGCGGCTGCCGCCGATTTCTTTGGAAAAAAGCCGCGTGACCATCAAATCGAATTTGTCGCGAACCTGTTCGGAAAAAGACGAGTTACGGTAAAAACGCGCCAGCGCCATCAAAGCCGGCGCGCTCAGCGGCGGGCGCGACGCTTCGCAGTAGCGGCGCAAGTGCCCCGTCATCACGTGCTCGTCGCGCAGCGACAGCGCCGAATGCCAGTTTTCGGTTTCCTGCAAAAGCTGAAAATGCGCCTGCAGATGTTCCGGGGAATTCACGTCCTGCGAGACCTGTATAAACGAATGCAAAACTTTTTTGACTTTCAACTCGTTGTAAGGCTTCGGTTCGACTTTCAGATGCTCGCGCTCGACGTTCGCCAACACCGCTTCGACCATTTGCAGAAAGGCGACTTCTTCCGTCGCTCGCTTACGGTAAAATTCCGCCTCGCCCGCCGCCTTTTTACCGTCGAGCGAGACGACTTCTGCCTGAGCCTCGACTAATTTGCTCGGCGGCGGTTGAATCTCCGCTAGGTTTTCCGCCCGCGGCACCGACTCAACCGCGAGGAAAGTTTCGGCTTCAACGTCTTTTGACATTTTGAAATCGTTTCCCGTTCGGCTCGTCTCGATAACCGTTTGTTCAATCAAGTTTTCGTCTTTCAATTCACTTATCAGGTCTTCAAATACATTCATGATTTTTATGTAGAGCGATAATTGTCATCGCCGTTGTAGCAGCTCAAAATAACAGGCAAGTATAATTAGTAATTGAGGCGTTAAATGGACGAGGCGCAGTGTAGAACGGTTCGCCGTTGAAAATCTTTCGGGTAAATCTGATTCGTGACCAGCCGCCTAATAAAATTCGACAACCGAAAGCGCGTGTCGCGCGGCGTTCTTCAAAGAGTTCCGCTCGTAGTTTACGTCTGCCCGTGAGAGTGACATTTTTTGGCAGCGCAACTTAACAAGTTCCGACATTTCCCCATTCTGTTTTCGAGCCTGGTAATTGTTTTCGCGCTTAAAATCAAGGCTTCGAGAGAATAGACCGTGCCGGCTCTTCTTCAGCCTTGCGGAAAAAGGCAAGATGTATGCCAACTGGCAACGCGGCAGCCAACAACCCGAAAGCCTTATTTACAAAATGACGAGCCGACTTTTTTCTTTGCCGACAGCCGCTGATTGACGGGAAAAAATTTCTTTTTTTGTTAAATTTTTTCCGGCTTGCAAATTTTTGCCGGATTTTTGAGTTATACTGTTTCTTACATTTCTATTTTTGGAGAAAAGCTAATTGAGCGCAGTCATAGAGCAGACGATTGAAACTTACGGCATTGAAAATTGGGGCGCAGGGTATTTCGGCGTAAACCGCAAAGGAAATTTGACGGTTCGCCCCGCCGATAACGATAACCTCTCGGCAGATGTCAAGGAAATTATTGACGATTTAAAGAAGCGCGGCATTAATCCGCCGATTCTTCTGCGCTTCCCGCAACTGCTCGCCGGGCAAGTCCGCAAACTTCAGAAAGCCTTCAAAAATTCCATCAAAGAATTTGATTACAACGGCGGACATATGTGCGTCTATCCGATGAAGGTCAATCAAAATCGCGCCGTCGTCGAAGAATATCTGCGCGAGGGTAAACGCTACAACTTCGGACTTGAAGCCGGTTCAAAAGCCGAGCTTTACGCGGCTCTGGCGCAGGAGCATTCCGAAGAAAGCCTGCTGGTTTTGAACGGATTTAAAGACCGGGATTTTATTCAACTGGCTTTTGCGGGCGCGCAAGCCGGAAAAAACGTCGTCATCGTTATCGAAAAACTCAGCGAACTCGAAAACACTTTAAAGCTCGCCGACGAAGTGACGGCGGAAAATCCCGAAACCAAATTACCGATGCTCGGCGTACGCGTCAAACTTTACTCGAAAGGTTCGGGCAAATGGGAAAAATCCGGCGGCGAGGCGGCGAAGTTCGGTTTGACGACGACCGAGATTTTAGAAGTCATCCGTCGTCTGAACGAAACGGGCAGAACCGATCTGCTCAAACTGCTGCATTTTCATATCGGCTCGCAACTCACTGACATCAAACGAATTAAAAGCGCGATGCGCGAGGCAGCCAGAACTTATTCCAAAATTCGCCAGATGAACATTCCGATTCAGTATCTCGATGTCGGCGGCGGAATGGCGGTTGATTACGACGGCTCGAAAACCTCGTTTGAATCTTCGGCAAACTACAACGCGCAGGAATTCGCTAACGATGTCGTCTATGTAATTAAAACCGTCTGCGACGACGAGGACGTGCCGCATCCGACGATTATTCAAGAATCGGGACGTTATCTTTCGGCTTATCACGCGATTTTAGTAACTAATGTGCAGGACGAAATCGAAACGGTCGTCGAAGATTTAACGCCGCTGACGATTAGTGTTGACGACCCACCGGTCGTCCGCGAGCTTCACGATTTGCGCGAAAGCATCAACGGAAAAAATTACGGCGAGTATTATCACGACGCGCTGGAGAACCGCGAAGAACTTTTCACGATGTTCAATCTCGGTCTGATTTCCTTGGA
>CADCUR010000075.1:31119-38820 GCA_902805935.1 uncultured Pyrinomonadaceae bacterium | reverse complement strand
CTGTCCTTTTCTTCTTTACCGGAACGCACCTCGATTATCACAAGCCGACCGACACGGCGGAGAAAATCAATTACGTAGGATTGCTAAAGATTACTAATTTTGTCGCCGAAATCATTAAAGCACTTTCCGAGAATCCATACAAGCCGACTTACGCCGTGGCAAAAAGTTCGGGTGCGATGGGCGGCAGAATGGGCTTCAATGTTTCTTTGGGAACGATACCGAATTACGCCGATAACAATAACGACGGTTTATTGCTCGACGGCGTGCGCGACGATTCGCCCGCCGCGCGAGCCGGACTCAAAGCGGGCGATAAAGTCGTCCGGCTTGCCGGGCGCGACGTTCGCAACGCGACCGATTACACATTTGTCCTCAGCGAAATGAAAGCGGGCGTGGAATACGAAGTCGAAATCGTTCGCGGCGCGGCGCGATTGAAATTAAAAATCGTTCCGGCGGCGCGCAAATAAGAAAGAGAGACGTGGAGAAATGAAGATGAAACATCTTTTTATTTTAATTTCGATTTGCGCCTTCGCCGCTTGTGGCGGACGGACCGCGCCGCCAACGGGAAATCAGGTATTAAAGGCGACGAATTCAAAAAGCATCGCGCCGCCGAAAAATGCCGTTTCCGCTTCCGTTTCGCCAACCGCGCAGCTAGATAAAACAAAAATAAGAACCTTCGACGGCAAAGGCGTGGTAACGAAAATCAATCTCGAACTTGTTTCGGTCGAACTCGACCACGAAGAAATTAAAGGCTTGATGCCAGAAATGACGATGGAATTTTACGTCAGGGAAAAAAGCGAATTGGAAAAACTCAAAGTCGGCGACGCGGTTGATTTTGTCCTCGAAGACAATGCCGGCGCGGAGCAAATTGTCAGCATTAAAAAGGCAAAATGAACCCGATAAAGTTTTGCAAATTTCACGGCTTCGGCAATGATTATATTGTTTTTGAAACGGACGATTTAAGAGATGTTTCTTCGCTGCACGAATTCGCCCGAAATGTCTGCCGCCGCAACACGGGCATCGGCGGCGATGGCATCGCGGTTTTGGAAAAACTGGAAAACGAACCAGCGGATTATTCGTGCCGGATAATAAATCCCGACGGCAGCGAAGCCGGATTTTCCGGCAACGGAACGCGCTGCGCCGTTGCTTATCTGTATTACAAAAATTTATGGCGCGAAAAATCTCTTAAACTCGAAACAAAAAGCGGAATCAAAACTTACGAGCTTTTGGAAAAAAACAACCGAACTTTTCAGTTTCTAGCCGAACTCGGCAAACCACAGTTCGGTCTGCCCGGCGTGCCGAAACAAGTGGTTCATCCTGAAACCGGCAAAGAACTTGAGATGTCTAAATTTTCGACCCTGATGATACCGTCAAAGAACATAATTATGCAATTTGTCTATGTTGATGTCGGCAATCCGGTGGCTTGCATTTATGTCGAAAATTTCGATGCTTTTGATTGGCGTTCTCGCGGACGAATAATCGAATCTTACGTCAAAATATTTCCCGACCGAACGAATGTTGTTTTTGTTAAAGTTGTTGACCGCGAAAACATCGAAATCCGTATCTGGGAACGCGGCGCGGGCGAAACCGCCTCAAGCGGAACTTGCTCGATTGCGGCGGCGGTGGCTTCGGCTTCGATGGGCAAAACCGAAAGAAAAATTTCTGTTCACGCGCCCGGCGGCACAACCGAAGCCGTCTGGCGCGAGGAAGATGACGAAATGCTGATTACAGGTCGGGCGGATTTAGCTTTTTGCGGCGAGTGGTTTGAAAGAATTTAAGGATTTTGTCCGTTCGACTTGCCGAAGAAATTCTTCCGATTCTTTCGGATGCCGGAAAACAAAGATTTCTTTTTCGCTCAAATTATCTTCACGTAAAAGTTTTGTATAACGCCGCCGCTTTTCAAAATAAGTCGTCAAAACCCAAAGCAAAATCGAATCGCGGCTCATAAACGATTGGCGAAAAGTTTCCTGATTCCCCGAACAAACTCTCTCGCCGGTGACGATGCGACGCGTCGTGCGATTTATCGCGCGGTAAAAAGTTCTGGGGAACGAATAATCGAGCCAGACGATTGCCGTCGCCCGTCCCCAGACAATCTCGCGGGTGCGCGTATAATTTCCGTCAAACACCCAAGCGTCGCCGGCGGCTTCTTTTTCAACCAAATCTAAAAATTCTTCTTTCGGTCTTTCGACCCAATCGGGCAGCCAATTGATTGCGTCAAGCTCGATGTATTTAACTTTTAAGATTTGCGCGAGATTTTTAGCAAACGTAGTTTTCCCCGAACAGCTTGTGCCGACGACCGAAACACGTTGCAAATTGGCGGTTTTCACTTTTTCCGTTTTCATAGGAAAAGTTTTACGACAGCACGCCGCGAAAAGTTTTGCGGTGCAGCGGACACGCGCCGTGTTTTCTGAGCGCCTCGAAATGAGTTTTTGTGCCGTAACCGACGTGGCTCGAAAATCCGTATGCGGGATAAATTTTATCGAGTTCCGACATCAAATTGTCGCGGTAAGTTTTGGCGACGATCGAAGCGGCGGCAATCGAAGCGGAAATTGCGTCGCCGCCAATAATGGCTTTTTGCGGCAAGTCGAGTTCATTTAATTGAAGCGCGTCAATTAAAAGAAAGTCAGCCGCCGGAACGAGTTTTCCGACTGCTGCAATCATCGCTTTTTTTGTCGCCTGCAGAATGTTGATGCGGTCAATTTCGTCGGCTTCGACTTGGGCGATCGCGTAACTGACGGCGGTTTCTCGAATTTGCAGGTCGAGCGTTTCGCGTCGTTTCGCCGTGAGTTTTTTTGAATCGTTCAAGCCTTCGGGCAGCGGCTTTGCCAAATCGAGGACGACCGCCGCGGCGACGACCGCGCCCGCCAGACAGCCGCGCCCGACTTCATCAACGCCGGCGATGAATTTGTAACCGTCGGCGATGGCTTGATTTTCAAAGTTGAGGTTAATGGTTGAGACGCGGAAATGCGGAGGCGCGGGGACGCGGGGAATTGATTCGTTCGTTTGTGATGAATCTTTTCTCTCCGCGTCTCCCATTCCCCGCGTCTCCGTGTCTCTTATTTCTTCGCTGACTTCGCCGCATCTTTATTGCGCGTATCGCGTTCTTTGATGCGCGCCGCTTTGCCGCGCAAATCGCGCAAATAATAAAGTTTCGCGCGGCGCACTTGTCCGCGGCGCGTAACGTCAATGTGGTCAATAACCGTTCCGTGCAGCGGAAAGATTCTTTCCACGCCAACCCCGAAGCTCACTTTGCGAACCGTGACGGTTTCGCGCGCCCCGCCGTGCTTTTTGGCAATCACGATGCCTTCAAAAATCTGCAGTCGTTCTTTGTTGCCTTCTTGAATTCGCACGTGAACGCGCACGCTGTCGCCCGACTGAAACGCCGGAATATTGTCTCTTAATTGTGTATTTTCAATGCTGTCTAAACGGTTCATAATTTCTCCGTTAGTTTTTAGTGCCTAATCTTTGGTTAATTGAATTTAAATCATCATCTCGGCTTAAAACTAAAAACTAAAAACTAAAATCATTTCAATAAATCTTTTCTAACTCTCTCTGTTTTTTCTAAAGCCTTCGCTTTCCGCCAGCGTTCAATTGCCGCGTGATTACCACTCAACAGAACTTCGGGAACTTCCATTCCGCGAAATTCGCGCGGCTGCGTGTAATGCGGGTAGTCCAATAAACTTTCTGTAAATGAATCATTGACGGCGGACGTCTCGCTGCCTAAAGCGTTTGGCAAAAGCCTAACGACCGCATCGGCTAAAACAATCGCCGCCGCCTCGCCGCCCGACAATACGTAATCGCCGATGGAAATTTCATCCGTCACAAGCGCATCGTTCACTCGCTCGTCAACGCCTTCGTAGCGCCCGCAAATCAAAATGATGTGATTCGCTTCGTCGGCAAACTCTTTGGCAATCGCCTGTTTCAAAGGCTTTCCCTGCGGCGAAAGCAAAACGACGCGCGTTGCGTTCGGGTAATTTTCGCGCTTGCAAGTTCCGACGAGCTGTTCAATCGCCCGAAAAATCGGCTCCGCTTTCATCACCATTCCGTCGCCGCCGCCGAACGGTTTATCGTCGGTTTTTTGATGTTTGTCCGTTGTAAAAGAACGTAAATCGTAAATGTTTATCTCAACAATTCGAGCGAGTTTGGCGCGCCGGATGATTCCGAAATCGAAAACTTCTTTGAAGAATTCGGGGAAAATTGTTAAAACGTCAATCTTCATTCGGAACGCCAGCATCTTGCTGGCAAGCATCGCGCAAGCGATGTAGCAGCGTTCGCGTTTCTCACGCTTATTGCCAGCAAGATGCTGGCGTTCCCTAAAATCAAAAATCTAATAATCCTTCGGGCGCGTCAATTTTTATCAATTTGTTTTCAACATCAACCGCCGTGCAAATCGTTTCGGCGAACGGAATCAGATATTCCTTTGTTTCGCCCGCGACGACAAGAATTTCCGTGCCGCCGGTTCGCATCAATTCTTTGACCGTTCCGATTCTGTCGCCCGAGACGGTTTCAACCGCGCAGTCTTCTAATTGCCAATCGAAAAATTCGTCCGCGTCGAGTTCGACCGCTTCGGTTTCGGCGACGCAGATTTCTGAACCGCGCAAAGTTTCCGCCGCTTCAATCGAATCGAAACCGGCAAATTTCAAAACGATTCGGTTTTTCTGAAACCAAAATTTTTCGATTTCAATTTCCGCCGCATCGCCGCTCGGTCGGACGAGCGTAACCGTTTCTAAATTTTCAAATCTGTCGGGAAAATCGGTCAGCACATCGGCGACGATTTCGCCGCGCAGCCCGCGCGGTTTGACGAGTCTGGCGATTGCTACTAAATCTTCGCGCATAAAACCAATCGCTAAACCGGAAAATCGCAAATTACTCGACAATATCCAGCACAAACCGCTTGCCGTGTTTTTGACCGGCGGCAAACAAAAGACTGCGAATCGCCTTAATCGTTCTGCCTTCGCGCCCGATGATGCGTCCCATATCGCTCGCCGCGACGCGCAGCTTTATAACGGTTGCCCGTTCGCCCGCGTCTTCAGAAACTTCGACCGCTTCTTTGTCGTCAACCAAAGCGCTGACGATTTTTTCGACCGCTTCTTTCATAAATTTGAAATTCAAGCAGAAACTCGACGGCGCGAATTACTCGCTCGCCGTCGGCTGATTTTCCTCGGTCGGCGCGTCAGTTGGCGCATTGTCGGTTGCAGCATTTTCTCCCGTTTCCGATTCGGCTTGAGCATCAGCAGCGGCTTTTTCGGCTTCGACTCTTTCCGCCTCGGCTTTTTCGGCGGCGGCTTTTTCTTCCTCCGCTCTTCTTGCCTCAGCTTCAGCTCTCTTCGCTTCAATTTTCGCTTGTTTTTCGGCTTCGGCTTTCGCTACGCGGGCTTCTACCGCCGCCGCTTTTTCCTCTTCGGATTGTTCGGGATTATTTTTAATCAAGCTCGCCACGGTTTCCGTCGGCTGCGCTCCGACCGAAATCCAATACTGGATTCGTTCGTGTTTTAGTTCGACCGCTGCCGGGTCGAGCATCGGATTATAAGTTCCGACGTTTTCGATATATTTCCCGTCGCGTTTTGAACGCTTTTCCTTAACTACGAGGCGATAAAAAGGTTTTCCCTTCGCGCCCATTCTCATTAAACTGATTGCTAACATAATTATTTGTTAGTCCTTAGTCCTCAGTCCTCAGTCCTTAGTCTTCACTCAGCACTCAGCACTCAGCACTCAGCACTATTTCCTTTTCTTGTGTCTTTTCTTTTTCTTTAATTTCTTCGATAAAGAATCGGTTTGTTCTTGGTAATTATTATCAAATTCTTCTGCCGCGCCGCCGTTGCCGCCCATCCCGCCGAACAAATCGCCGAGTCCGCCGCCACCGCCCATCAAGCCGCCTAAACCGCCGCCGAGTCCGCCCATCGCTTTGCCAGCGAGTTTCGAGAAAAGTCCGCCGCGATTCATCTGCTGCATCATTTTCTTCATCTGCTCGTATTGGCGAATTAACCCGTTGACATCGGAAATTGTCGAACCCGAACCTTTGGCGATGCGCGTCTTGCGGCTTGCGTCAATGATTTTATGATTCTGCCGTTCGGCTCGCGTCATCGAATCAATAATCGCTTCGGTGCGCTTCATCTGCGCTTCGACTTGTTCGCTTTGCTCGTCGGAAATTTGCAGACCGCCCAACATTTGTTCGGGCATCATCTTCATAATCTTCGACATCGAGCCGAGCTTTTTGAATTGTCCGAGCTGGTTGCGAAAATCTTCGAGCGTAAATTGATTGCTCGTCATTTTCTCCAACTGCTTCTGCGCTTCGTCCTCGTCAATCTTTCCTTGAACTTCTTCGATGAGCGACAGAACATCGCCCATTCCCAAAATTCTTTGCGCGATGCGATCAGGGTAAAACGGCTCAATCGCGTCGTATTTCTCGCCGACGCCCACGAATTTTACCGGCTGACCGATAACCTGTTTGATGGACAAAGCCGCGCCGCCACGAGCGTCGCCATCCATCTTTGTTAAAACCACGCCCGTGATGCCGACGCGCTCATGAAATACTTCCGCCGAACGCACCGCGTCTTGTCCGGTCATCGCGTCGGCAACGAACAGAACTTCCATCGGCTTGGTTTCGGCTTTAATCTGTTCAAGTTCGACCATCAAGTCGTCGTCAATATGCAGACGACCAGCCGTGTCAATGAGCAAAGTGTCAAATCCAGAATCCTGCGCGTGCTTCATCGCGCCTTTCACCAGCGTTAACGGGTCGTTCGATTCCTTATCCTGATAAACCGTTACGCCGACCGCCGCGCCGACAACTCTCAATTGCTCGCGCGCCGCCGGACGATAAACGTCAACCGAAACGAGCAGCGGTTTTCTTTCCTGATTATCCTTCAGCCAGCGCGAGATTTTCCCCGTCGAAGTCGTCTTACCCGAACCTTGCAGCCCGACAATCATCACGACATTCGGAATCTGGCGCGTAAAAACCAACCTTGAAGAAGTTCCGCCGAACAACTCGACCAATTCGTCATAAACGATTTTGACGACCTGCTCATGCGGCTTCAAATCCTGCCAAACCGCCTGTCCTTCGGCTTTCGCGCGAACGGCTTCGACAAAATCTTTGGCAACCTTATAATTAACGTCCGCCTCAAGCAAAGCCATCCGAATCTCGCGCAAAGCGACATCAACATGCTCAGGCGTGAGTTTGCCTTCGCCGCGCAGATTCTTCAGCGTAGATTTCAGCTTGTCGGATAAAGACTCGAACATATAGATAGACTTCAGGCATTAGAGCCGAAACTATAAATACTAATGGCTGGGCGGGAAAGTGTCAAGAAACGGCTGATTAACTATATTAATCCATCTTAACTGGTGCTTTTCCTATCAGGTCCGTTTTAATCGGTTTCTGACGTAACTCTAAACTTTTACAGATAGCTTCTGACAAAACATCCCAATCGTCTAAAGCAATACTATCGTCTTGTTCTCTCACTCAAATACAAAGACCACTTCATTCCTATAAACGTGCTATGAGCGGCTTCAATTACAGATGACCAAAAAATCACATCAGATTTTCCATTTCTTTTTACGATACACAACTCCTCATCGGAGATGAACAAAACTCTGGGCGACGTAAACTTAAATCGGATAACACAATAAATGACACCAATCAAAGATACGGCAAAGTCAAGATATATACTCCCTTTTAATTTTGAATAGTCAGCAAAATAAAAGAATGCC
>CADCUR010000075.1:0-31109 GCA_902805935.1 uncultured Pyrinomonadaceae bacterium | reverse complement strand
TGCCCATAAAGCAGATAGTTTAATACATTTTTGTCTGATTACTTAGTCAGCAAAATAAAAGAATGCCGCAAATGCAACTCCGGCAAAGATGGAGCTTGCAAGATTCAACCATACGGCGTTAGATAATGAAGTTTTAATTTCGACTGCCATATCAACCATTCTCCACGCTTTTCGGAAATTAAAATTACGTTGGCAAAACTCTTCCAATCGCCTCACAAACTTCTTTTACATCAACGCAACGAATACATTTCGGGTTTTCCGAACCTTTGCGGATTTCGTCGAGTTGATGGTTACACGCCTTTTCCGCGTAAACGATTTCATTCGGCGCGTTCGTCCAAGGTCGCCAGTGATTGACGTTCGACGCACCGAAAATGACCACCGTTGGCGTATTGACCGCCGCCGCGATGTGCGCAATTCCCGAATCGTTACCGACGAAAATTTTAGTGCGTGAAGCCAGAGCCGTAATTTCGGGCAAACTTAAATCGTCGAAAATTGTAACGGGCGCGCGCGAAGTTTGTCGGAGAGTTTCAAGAACTTCGCGTTCTTCGCGCGTGGCAACGGCAACGGTCGGCAAGCCTTTTTCAAATAAAGATTCCGCGACACGAGCGAATTTTTCCGTCCCCCATTGTTTTGTGTCGAATGCAGCGGTCGGATGAACCAATGCGATTGGCGATTGGCGATTGGCGATTGGCGATTGGTCGAAATTGATTTCCGATGGAAAATTCTTCGCGCCTTCGCGCCTTTGCGCCTTTACAGCGTTAAATTTTTCTTTCAACGATTTTAACGCCTTTTCGGTAACGACAAGACGGCTCTTCGGTCTGTCGGAAACAGGAACTCCGACAAAACCAAGCAGCGCAAGTTGCTGTTCGGCGGAATGCGCGTATTCCGTTTTCCAAAACTCCAAAGGCGAAGGCGCAAGATGCGTGTAAAGAAAATTGTATTGATAACTCGCCAAACCGACGCGATATTTCGCGCCGCTCGCGCGAACGAAAAACGTCGCCGTCGTTCCGCCGTGCAGATTGAAAGCGACATCGTAACGATTGCGGCGAATCTGCCAGGCGGTTTCAACTCGTGATTTTTTGTCTTTCCGCGAAACGGTCAAAACATTATCAACCGCATCGAAACCGTCTAAAACGGGCGCGACCCAATCTTCCAGCAAAATATCAATCCGCGCGTCGGGCAAAAATTTTCTTAAAGCGATGAGCGAAGGCGTTGCCAAAACCGTGTCGCCGATTGAGCGCAGGCGCACGACAAGAACGCGATTTACTTTTTTCCAGTCAATTTCGTTATTCAATCTCTAATTTATCAGGTCGGAAAGTTGCCCGAATATTCAACCAAGGCGGCGCAAACGCGGTGAAGTGCTCCCAGGTTTTCGGCGCGGCGTTCGCGTCTGAATTCATATCGCAATTGTCGGAAACGCGCGAAATCACAAAGCCGTTTTCAATCAAGCCGTTAAAAACATCGCTCAAAGTATGGCGATATTCAATCGGATTCGGAATTTTTCCGCGCGTTTCGCCGTTGTAAACCCAATCCTGGTCGTCATAAGTTATCCGCGCTCCGCCGACGTATGGTTCTTTCAAAATATAACCTTCGCCGTTCCAATCTTTTTGCCCGACGCCCATCAAGAACGGGTTGGCGCAAGCGACTTGATAAATTCCGCCGATTAACAGAACTCGCGCCACTTGCCGAAAAACTTCAACGGCATCCGGCACGAAATTTATTGAGTAAGCGTGATGCACAATGTCAAAACTTCCCGTTTCAAACGGCGAAAGATTTCTCATATCGCCCTGCACGATTTTGATTTCAAAGCCGTAATGCTCGGCGACTTTCGCATCGCGTTTCAACTGCTCTTCGGAAAGGTCGAAAACCGTGACGCTTGCGCCGAGCAAAGCGAACGCCGCCGATTGCTGTCCGCCGCCGCCAGCCAGACAAAGAACTTTTTTGCCCGCCACATCGCCGAGTTCGCCGCCCGAATCAATCATCCGCCGCGCCGAGTCAGTATCGAGATTCAACTTCGGACGAGTGAAAAGCGCATCGGCTTCGACCAACGCTTTCCATCTCGCCTGATTGTATTCGGCGATTTCATCCATCTTATTTTTCTACCGTTGCTTCTTCGACGAGCATCACGGGAATTTCGTCGCGTATCGGATAAACCAAAGCGCATTCGGGGTTCATGCATTTCAAACCGCTTCCGTCGGGCTTTATTTCGACTTTCGATTTGCATTTCGGACAGCGCAGAATTTCTAAAAGTTCGGGACTGATTGCCATAAATTATTACTCCAAAAAATTTTACCGGACTGGAAATGATTTTAGCGCAAAGCTGCAAAGGCGCAAAGACGCAAATTGAAAGGGCAAAAGATTTAACTCTCTTGCCCTTTTGCCTTTTACCATTTTACTTTCGCCTTATTCCGTCGCTGTTTCGGTTTTCGTGCCGCATTCAGGACAGAATTTTGCGCCCAGCGCGAGTTCCGCCTGGCAGTTCTGACATTTCGCTTTTTCCTGCGACGAGCCGCATTCCGAGCAGAATTTCGCCCCTTCGCGCAGTTCCGCGCCGCATTTGACGCACGGAACTTTCGTCGTTTCCATTTTTGCGCCGCAGTCGCCGCAGAATTTCGTTCCCGCCGCGTTTTGCTTGCCGCACGACGGACACGCGACGGTTTGCGTTTGCGAAGATTGTCCTTGTCCGCCTTGTTGACCGCCCATATTGCCGAAAGCGTTTGCCATTTGTCCGCCGACGGCGAAACCCGCGCCGAGACCTGCGCCCAAGCCTGCGCCGCCGCCTTCGTTTTGCGCCGCGTCGCGCAGGGCGTCAGCCGCTTGAAACTGCATATAACGGTTCGCGTCGCCGAGCGCGCCCATCGAAGCGCGTCTGTCCATTGCTTCTTCGACTTCGGGCGGAAGGCTGATATTTTCGACGTAGAATTTCGTAACTTCTAAACCGTAACTGTTAAAATCGCCGTTGATTTTCTCTCGAATCGCGCCGCCGATTTCTTTGTATTGCGCTGCTAAATCGAGCGCCGGAATTTTTAGCTCGCCTAGCGCGTCGGAAAATTCCGTGACGATGGCGCGTTTGAGTTGTTCGTCAATGTCTTCGGTTTGAAAATGCGCGTTCGTGCCGGCGACTTCTTTGATAAACATCGAAGGGTCGGCGACGCGCAGGCTGTATGCGCCAAAGGCACGCAGACGGACGATGCCGAAATCGGCGTCGCGCAGCATAATCGGGTTTGCCGTTCCCCATTTCAGATCGGTAAACTGTTTCGTGTTGACGAAATAAACCTCTGATTTCATCGGCGAGTTAAAACCAAATTTCCACGCTCCCAGTTTCGATAAAATCGGCGTGTTGCCGCCGTCAACCGTGTAGCGTCCCGGCGTGAAAACGTCAGCCACCTGACCCTCAAAAACGAAAACCGCCGTCTGCGATTCGCGCACGATTAGCTGCGCTCCGTTTTTTATTTCCTGCTGATAAACCGGAAAACGATAAAGAATCGTGTTGCCCGAATCGTCGAGCCATTCGATAACTTCGATAAACTGATTCATCGCCGCTTCCTTAACTCTGTCGAAAATGCCCATAATTTTTATATTCTCCTATGCCGAATCTTAACGAAAACTATCGCATAAAGTTTCGGTAAATGGAAGTTTTATGCGGGTGAACGGCAATCGTTTCGCACTGTAAGTTTTCGCTTTGTTTCACAATTGCGACATTGTTGCATCCGAGCCAATATGTTAAGCTCAAATTTACAATGGAACTCGTTAGGAAACTCGAAATTTTGGCGGACGCGGCGAAATACGACGCTTCGTGCGCGTCGAGCGGCGCGCATCGCAAACGCAGAAACGGCGGCATCGGCAACGCCGAAGGAATGGGAATTTGTCACAGCTACACGCCGGACGGACGTTGCATTTCGCTGCTCAAACTTCTTTTGACGAACGTCTGCATTTGGGATTGCGCGTATTGCGTCAACCGCAAATCTTCGAGCGTGCAGCGCGCTCGTTTCAAGCCGGAAGAAGTTGTCAAATTGACGATGGATTTTTACAAACGCAATTACATCGAAGGGCTTTTTTTGAGTTCAGGCATTATCCAAAACGCCGATTACACGATGGAGCAACTCATTACAGTTGCGAAAAAGTTGCGCGAATCGGAAAGTTTCGGCGGTTATATTCATCTGAAAGCCGCACCGGGCGCGTCGCCAGAGTTACTTTTGGAAGCGGGAAAATACGCCGACCGCCTGAGCGCGAATATCGAAATGCCGGTGCAGAAAGATTTAGATCGGCTCGCGCCGGAAAAGACTTTGGTGGAAATCGAAAGCACCATGAGCGATATTAAAAGCGGAATTGACGCGGCGAAAAATTCGACCAAACGCAACGGCGATGCGCCACTATTTGCTCGCGCCGGACAATCAACGCAAATGGTCGTCGGCGCGACGGAAAGTTCCGATACGATAATTTTGCACAAAGCCGAATCGCTTTATCGAAAATTCGATTTGCGACGCGTTTATTATTCGGCTTTCACGCCGATTGAAAACACGAATCCGCTTTTGTCCGAACCGCCGACGCCTTTAATGCGCGAGCATCGGCTTTACGAAGCCGATTGGCTGATTCGCCAATACGGTTTTACGGCGAGCGAAATCACGCACGGCGCGCGCGGCGAAAATCTTGATTTGGAGAAAGACCCGAAATTATCTTGGGCGCTGCGCCATCGAGGTTATTTTCCGATTGACGTGAACAAAGCGTCCGCCCGTCAGCTTTTGCGCGTTCCCGGTTTGGGCGCGAAAAACGTCGCCAGAATTTTGAAAATTCGTCATTATCACCAAATCAAATTGGAAGACCTGGCGAAGCTGCGCGTTCGTCTGTCGAATGCCAAATGGTTTGTCATCACGGCTGATTACAATCCGAGCGTTTACCAATTGGACGCGGAGAAGTTAGAAGAGAAATTAAAGCCGAAAGTGTTTCAACCGTCGCTGTTTGAAAATTTATCGAACGCGGCTTTGTCGGGCGAATTATAAAAATAATCGTTCGTTTTGCTTTTATATTCAATTATTTAAATTGTGATTCAAGTTTCAATCGAAAACAATTTTGCGAGTTGGCGCGTGGCGGCGCGGAAATGCCTGCAGAAAGAAATTGCGCCGGACGAGATTTTGTGGATTTGCGACGGGTGCGACGGTTTTTTTGAAAATGATTTTGCCGCAGAAAAAACAGACGAAAAAATTTACAAAGTTTCGCCGGATTTTCTTCCGCTCGCCGAAGCGCTTGTTTGTTTCAACGACGCATGTAGATTTTCCCTGCTTTATCGTTTGCTTTTCCGGCTCGTTCACGAAAATAAAAATTTACTGCATATCGAATCGGACGACGATGTGCGGCGGGCGCGCCTGATGGAACGAGCAATTTACCGCGATGTGCATAAATTTCACGCTTTCGTCCGCTTTCGTTCCGTCAATATTGACGATAAAGAGATTTTCGTCGCCTGGCACGAGCCGCATCATTTTACCGTTGAGAGGTCAGCGCCGTTTTTCATCAGGCGTTTCGGCGCGATGCGGTTTTCCATTCTCACGCCGAAAGGCTGCGCTCATTGGAATCTGGAAGAACTGCGATTTTCCGAAGCTGTGACGAATCAGGTTCTGCCGCCCGACGAAGCGGAAGATTTCTGGCTCGTTTATTACCAATCAATTTTCAATCCGTTTCGTTTGAAAATAAAAGCGATGAAAAAAGAACTTCCCGTCAGGCATTGGCGAACTTTGCCGGAAGCGGCGCTGATTCCCGAACTGATTCGCAAAGCCAAAGAATTAGAAAGCAAAAAGCGTTTTTAGATTTCCTCCCGCCGATATTTCATCCACAAATAAAAAATTAAAATCATCGCCGTTCCGCCCGCCGCGTCAAGCATAACGTCGTAAATCGAACCGGTGCGCGAGTTGAGAAAACTCTGATTCGTTTCGTCAATCGAAGCGACGGCGAGAACTAAAATAAACGAGTAGGCGAACCATAAACGGCGCAGAAAATTCTTGTTAGAACTGACAAAAGCCCGCGCCGCCCAAAACGCCAGAATCGCGTACTCGGCGACGTGTGCGAGTTTGCGAATGTAGCCGTGGTAAACGATTAAAATTTCTTTGGGCGCGTCGGGAAATAAAAATTCTAAAAGCGGACGAATAAAGCGTGAGGTGTTCGTCATCGAACCTTGCCCCGATGAGAGAAACATAATCAAGCCGATCCACAAAATAAGTGGCGCGTAGCGAATAATCCGCTTGCGCCATTTTGATTTTTGTAAATCAACCTGAGCCATAAATAAAAAACGAATTACGAGATTATCTTACTCGTAATTCGTAATTTGAAATTCGTAGTTGATTACGCTGCCGCGCCCGACACGACCTCGATAATTTCCTTAGTAATCGCCGCCTGCCGAATGCGGTTCATATTTAAAGTCAGAGTATCAATCAATTCGCCTGCGTTTTTCGACGCGCTGTCCATCGCCGTCATTCGCGCGCCCTGTTCGGAAGCGGTTGATTCGAGCATCGCGCGGTAGATTTGCGTTTCGATTTGTTTCGGCAGCAGCCGGTTAAAAATCTCCGCCGCCGGCTGTTCGTAGATGTATTCGGCTTGCGCCGCGCCCGCCGCGTCTTCCTGAACTGCGGTGCGCGGAATCGGCAGCAGTTGTTCGATAACCGCTTTTTGCGACAGCACGGTTTTAAATTCGGTGAAGACGAGAAAAACTTTGTCAATCGTTTCGTCGTCGGCGAAAGTCTGAATAATGCGCTGCGCGATTTCCGCCGCGTCCGTGTGATTAACGTTTCCTGTGCCGGTCAAGCCGACGTATTCTTCGGTAAAAGTCATCTCGCGGCGTTTGAAAAAATCGCGCCCTTTGCGCCCGACGGGAATCATCTGCATTTGTTTGCCCGCGCCCGAATCTTTGACGAAGGCTTGCGTCGCTTTGATGATGTTAGCGTTAAACGCGCCCGCCAAACCTTTGTCGGCGCTGACCAGAACGATTAAGTATTTTTCGTCGCCGCGCGCGGTCAAAAGCGGCGATGAAAAATCGTCGCCGACGTTCGCGCTCAAGTTTCCCAAAATCTGCGACATTTTCTGCGCGAACGGACGCGCCGCCGTCACGCGGTCAGTGGCGCGTTTGAGTTTTGCCGCCGCGACCATTTTCATCGCTTTGGTGATTTGCTGCGTGTTTTTGACGGACTTGATCCGCCTTCGCATATCTAAAAGACTTGCCATATTTTGATTTGGTATTTGGGATTGCGGATTTGAAGATCTTTAAATCCCGAATCCGCAATCTCAAATCGAATTAAGCATTCGCAACTGCAATTTTATCTTGATTCCAGCGCGTTTGTTTGAAATCCTCGACGGCTTCCCGCATAGAGGCTTTCAAATCGTCGTCAATTGATTTTTTATCGCGCAGCGTTTGCAAAACCGCCGGATGCGAGTTTTCAATGAATTTGAAAATGTCTTCTTCAAAGCGTCGCAAATCGCTGACTTCGATGTCATCAGCCAAACCGTTGGAAACCGTCCAAATGATGAAAACCTGCTGCTCGACCGGCATCGGCTGGTATTGACCTTGTTTCAAAATTTCGGTCAAACGCCTGCCGCGTTCAAGCTGCGCCTGCGTTGATTTGTCCAAGTCCGAACCGAATTGCGCGAACGCGGCGAGTTCGCGGAACTGCGCTAAATCAATCCGCAGAGTTCCGGCGACTTGTTTCATCGCCTTGATTTGCGCCGAACCGCCGACGCGCGAAACCGAGTTTCCGACGTTAATTGCCGGACGAACGCCGGAGTTGAACAAATCGGATTCAAGAAAGATTTGCCCGTCGGTAATCGAAATCACGTTCGTCGGAATATACGCTGAAATGTCGCCCGCCTGTGTTTCGATAAACGGCAAACTCGTCAAACTTCCGCCGCCGCGAGCGTCGGACATTTTCGCCGCACGTTCGAGGAGACGCGAGTGCAAATAAAAAACGTCGCCCGGATACGCCTCGCGTCCCGGCGGTCGTCTGAGCAGCAGAGAAATCTCACGATACGCCGCCGCTTGTTTCGTCAGATCGTCGTAGATGGTGAGCGCGTGTCTGCCGTTATCGCGGAAGTACTCGCCCATCGCCACGCCCGAATACGGCGCGAGAAACTGCATCGCCGCCGGGTCGGAAGCCGAAGCGTTGACGATAATCGTGTAATCCATCGCCCCGTATTCTTCCAGTTTTTGACGAACTTGCGCGACGGTCGAAGCCTTTTGCCCGATAGCGACGTAAATGCAAATTACGTCTTTGCCTTTTTGGTTGAGAATCGTGTCAATGGCGACGGCGGTTTTTCCAGTCTGCCGGTCGCCGATAATCAGTTCGCGCTGTCCGCGACCGATTGGCACCATTGCGTCAATCGCTTTGATTCCGGTTTGCAGCGGTTCTTTCACCGGCTGGCGGTCAATGATTCCCGGCGCGATGCGTTCAATCGGATTGGATTGGTCGGTAATAATCGCGCCTTTGCCGTCAATCGGATTTCCGAGCGCGTCAACGACACGACCAACCATCGCGTCGCCGACGGGAACGCTCATAATTTTTCCCGTTCGTTTTACTTCGTCGCCTTCTTTGATTTTCTGAAAATCGCCGAACAGCACCGCGCCGACTTTATCTTCCTCTAAGTTTAAAGCGAGACCGCGCACATCGAACGGAAATTCGATGAGTTCGCCAGCCATCACTTTTTCGAGTCCGTGAATTTCGGCGATTCCGTCGCCGACTTTGATTACCGTTCCGACTTCCGAGACGGTCATACTCGTGTCGAAATTTTCAATCTGTGAACGAATGATTTCGTTTATTTCGTTGGCTTTTATTGCTTCCATAATTTTTGGTTTTCGGTCTTTGGACTTAGGTCTTTGGTTTTTGATCTTCGTAAGATTTCCCAAAAACCAAAGACCGTTTTATGACCCGATCATTTGTTGTTTAAGTTCTTCCAATTGCGTTCGCACCGAGCCGTCGTAAACGGTCGAGCCGAGGCGCGTGACAACTCCGCCGATTAAAGATTCGTCGGTAGCGAAGTTTAAGTTGATTCGTTTGCCGGTCAGTTTTTCTAAATTCGTTCGCATTTCCGCTTTTTCCATTTCCGAAAGCGGACGCGCCGACGTAATTTCGGCGGAAACAACGCCGCTGCGCTCTTCCAAAACACCGGCGAAACGCTCGTTGATTTCTTTGATTTCGGTTAAGCGGTCGTTTCGCAGAAGAATGCGCAGAAAATTCGCCGTCGTTTTCGTCGGCTGCGTTTTGCCGATTAAATTGTCCAAAACCTTTTCCTTGTCGGCGTATGAAATTGCCGGGTTGCGAAACGCGGCGTGCAAATCAGCGTTCGAGTTGATGATTTGTTCCCACGTTTTGAGTTCGGTTTTGACCGAATCAATTTCGTTTGTTTTCGTGACGACATCAGCCAACGCAGCGGCATAGCGGCGGGCAACGGTTTCAACGCTCATTGTTAGTTTAAGCCTCCGATTGATTGAATATTCGCCTTAACCAATCGGGCATCTTTTTCGTCGGTAATCTCCGCCCTGATTTTTTCTTCGGCGCGACGAATGCTTTCTTCGGCGGAAAAACGCCTGAGTTCGAGCCGCGCCAGTTGATTTTTGCGCTCGATTTCCCCGATTGCCTGTTCGCGCAGTTTGTTGATTTCAAATTCGGTCTGCTCCAGAATGCGCGATTTTTCGGCGGCGGCTTCCTGCTCCGCCCGCTGACGAATCGCTCGGGCTTCCGCGTCAAGCCCGACGAGTTTCACTTCGGTCGCGGTCAAACGTTCGAGCGCCGCCTGTTTTTCCGCTTCGGCGCGAATCAACTCGGCGCGAATTGTTTCGCGTTTCGTTTTGAAGGCAGCGGTCAAAGGCTTTTTCAAAAGGTAAACTAAAATGCCGAGAAAAACCGCCAGATTGAAAAACCGCCACGCCTCAAAGCCCGGGAAGTTTAAATAATGATTGTAAAAATCCATAAAGCCGCCTGAAGCGGCTTCGCCCGCGCCGCCGGTCGGCGCGGCGAAAATCAAAATGTAATTAAATAGAAAAGCTAACATTATTAAATTTCCGAATTGAATTTCCGGTTCGTTTCCCGTTGTTACGCCTGCTTCAAAATGTTTGAGCTGATGCGCTCCGCCATTCGTTCGGCTTCGGCGGCAAGCGTCGTTCGCGCTTGTCTGGTTTGCTCGCCCAATTCCTGATTTTCCCGCGCGACCATCTGTTCGACTTCCTGTTTGACCGTGCCGATTTTCTCCTGACGAACGGCAACCGCTTGAGCGCGTTCGCGTTCGATTAATTCATAGCCTTCCGAACGCGCTTCAAGCATCGCCGCTTCGATACGTGACTGCTTTTCGCCGACGCTTTTCAAGATTTCCTGCGCCTCGCTCGAATGCCCGCCTTTATTTCGTTCGCGCGCTTCGATAATGCGGTTGACGGGACGAAAAAGCGTGCGATTCAAAACCCAAATCATTATCAGAATGAGCGCGATGTGAATAAGCAATGAACCGTCCGGCACGAGCCGAACTTCCTGGAACACGAGCAGAAACATATATTTTTTTTAAGATGCGTTTGATTACGTTAGTGCAAAAATTCACTTGCGTTTCAAAAGAGAAAGAATAACACGCTCCGTTTTTGGCGGTCAACCGTCAACCGATTTAACCGCGCAGACATTAAAACCGACTTGACAGTTTTTCACCCGAACGCTTAGTTTTAATTCTCTAGGGAGGCGCATCTGTTCCGGTGAACGGCGCGGTCTTCAAAACCGTTTGTGAGTTTGTGAGAGCAAACTTAGGTCGGTTCGACTCCGACACGCCTCCGCCAAAATTTAGGGATGAAGGATGAGGGATGAGTAAGAAATTCTATGCGTGATTGGATTTCCTTAAATATGACGCCTCAAATCGGTCCGCGAGCCGCGACCAAACTTTTGGAGAAGTTCGGTTCGGCGGAAAATGTTTTTCACGCCCGCCGTCACGAACTCGAATCTTTACGATTGAAACCCGAATCAATCGAAAGCATTTTAAAGCGTGAATTCCACGAAAAGGCGGAAGAAGAATTATTAAAGGTTCGAGAAATCGGCGGCGATGTTTTGATTCTCGACGACGGCGGCTATCCGTATCTTTTGAGGGAAATTGCCGACCCGCCGATTACGCTTTATGTCAAAGGCGATTGGCAGGCGTGCTTTGATGCGCCGTGCGTGGCGGTCGTCGGCTCGCGCAAATGTTCGACCTACGGGGAAAACGCCTCGGAGATGCTCGCTCGCGACTTGGCGGCGAACGGCGTTTGCGTCGTTTCCGGTCTGGCTCGCGGAATTGACACGGCGGCGCACCGCGGCGCGATTGCCGGGAAAGGCAGAACAATCGCCGTTTTGGGGACGGGCGTTGACGCGATTTATCCGAAAGAGAATGCAAAACTAGCCGGTCAAATCTTAGACGCGGGCGGCGCGATTGTTTCGCAATTCCCTTTAAATACGCCGCCTTTGCGGGACAACTTTCCCTACCGAAACCGAATCATAAGCGGACTAAGTTTGGCAGTTTTATTAGTCGAAGCGTCGGAAAGAAGCGGTTCTTTGATTACCGCGCGATTGGCGATGGAGCAGAACCGCGAAGTGTTAGCCGTGCCGGGCAATATCACGTCAAAAAATTCGTTCGGCACGAATTATTTGATTAAGTCGGGCGCGAAATTGGTCCAGCAATGGCAGGATGTCGTTTCGGAATTGCCGCCGGAAATTTCAGCCGCAATTTTGCCCCCGAAGATTGACGAAGCGGACGCGAAAAGCGAGGTAAAACAATCGGAACTTGCGCCCGCCAATTTAACCGAAAACGAGCGCCAGATTTGGCAACGGCTTTCGGCGGACGAACCGGCGCACATTGACATTTTGTTAGAGCAAAGCCGGTTGTCGTTCGGCGATTTGAGCGCGGCTTTGCTCGGTTTGGAAATGCGCGAACTCGTTCGCACGCTGCCGGGTAAAAATTACGCGCGAAAGATTTAAGTTTTGCCGAGCAGATTTTAACTACGAATTGACACGCGGGAAGTGAAGGTGTTAGAAGTCAGAATGTCAGCGCAAGAAATGCGTCTGACATATTTTTTTCAATAAGCAATGGCAAAAAATTTAGTTATCGTCGAATCGCCCGCAAAGGCGAAAACAATTAATAAATACCTGGGCAGCGATTATAAAGTTCTCGCCTCCATCGGGCATATCAAGGATTTGCCGTCGAAAGGCTTGGGCGTGGACATCGAAAATAATTTCGAGCCGACTTATGAAGTTATTCCCGACACGAAAAAACGCAACAATAAAAAAACCGTCTCCGATTTGAAAAAAGCGGCGAAGGAAGCCGACTCGATTTTTCTCGCCGCCGACCCCGACCGCGAAGGCGAAGCGATTTGTCAGCATCTGGCGGAAGAAATCGTGCCGAAAAAGCCGAAAAAAGAAGTTTATCGCGTGATGTTCAACGAAATCACGAAAAACGCGATTAAGGACGCCTTTAAAGCGCCGAAACAAATTAACAAGGATTTGGTTGACGCGCAGCAGGCGAGACGAATTTTAGATAGATTAGTCGGCTACAAAGTTTCGCCGATTCTCTGGAAAAACATCGGCGGAAAACTGAGCGCGGGACGAGTTCAGACGGTTGCCGTGCGCTTGGTTGTTGACCGGGAACGCGAAATCGAGGCTTTCGTCAAAACCGAATACTGGACGATTGCCGCAAATCTGTCGGCAAAGCTGCCGCCGAAATTCGACGCGCGGCTTTATAAAATCGAAGACAAAACCTTGAAAACCGGCGGCTTTGACGAAGATTTGAAAAAATCGGAAACGCACATCAAAGACGAAAAAACGGCTGTTGAAATCGTTGCCGAAGCCGAAAAAGAAACTTTTGTTGTTGATTCGGTCACGACGAAAGAGCGCAAACGAAATCCCGTACCGCCGTTTATCACCTCAAAATTGCAGCAGGAGGCGTCGCGCAAATTGGGTTTTTCGGTCAAGCGCACGATGTCCACGGCGCAGAAACTTTACGAGGGAATGGAAATCGGCAGCGAAGGCGCGGTCGGACTCATTACTTATATGCGTTCGGATTCGGTGCGCGTCTCGGACACGGCGCTGGCGGAAGTGCGCGACTTTATCGGCGCGAGTTTCGGCGGCAAATATCTGCCGGAAAAGCCGGTGATTTATCGCGGCAAAAAAGACGCGCAGGACGCGCACGAAGCGATTCGTCCAACCGACGCGAGCCGCACACCCGATTCTTTGAAAAATTATTTGAGCGCGGACGAGCTTAAACTTTACGCATTGATTTGGAAGCGTTTTGTCGCTTCGCAGATGACGGCGGCGATTTTCGACGCGACGACGATTGACATCAAAGCCGGGCGTTTTACGTTTCGCGCGACCGGTTCGGTGCAGAAATTCGACGGATTTTTGAAAGTTTATCAGGAAGGGCACGACGAAAAACCCGAAGTCGGTTCAGAAGATTCCGACGAAGAATTGAGTTTGCCGAAAGTCGAACGGGGCGAGCAGCTCGGTTTGAATAAAATCACGCCCGAACAGCATTTCACCGAGCCGCCGCCGCGTTATTCGGAAGCGACACTGGTCAAGGCTTTGGAAGAACAAGGCATCGGCAGACCTTCGACTTACGCCGCGATTATGACGACGATTCAAGACCGCGAATACGTCGAAAAAATCGAAGGCAGATTTCACCCGACCGCTCTCGGGACGACGGTCAACGACGTTCTCGTCGCCGGTTTCACTGACCTTTTTAACCCGACTTATACGGCGCGGATGGAAGACGAACTCGACAATATCGAGGAAGGAAAAATTGATTGGCGCGACGCTTTAAGAAATTTTTACGGCAAGTTTTCCGCCGATTTGAAAAACGCCGAAGAAGGTTTGAAAGACAAGAAAAAAGCCTCGATTCCGACCGATGAGGTTTGCGAAAATTGCGGCGCGGGAATGGTCATCAAATTCGGACGCTTCGGACAATTTCTGGCGTGCGCCAATTACCCGGAATGCAAAACGACGCGTGAGGTAGCAGCGGCGAAAAAACCCGTCGTTGACGGACAAACGGCGGAAACCGAAGCAACGGAAACCGAAGCGGTCGAGCCGTGCGAGCTTTGCGGACGCGATATGGCTCTGAAAAAAGGACGCTTCGGCGCATTCTACGGCTGCACGGGTTATCCCGAATGCAAAAATATCCGCAAAATTGATAAAAAAAGCGGCGCGACGATTGCGGTTGCGCCGCCGGTCGAACTCGACGAAATCTGTCCGAAAGATGGGGCGAAACTCGTTCTTCGCAACGGACGTTTCGGAGAATTCACGTCGTGTTCAAATTACCCGAAATGCGATTACATCAAACGCGAAACCCTTGGGATCGCTTGTCCGAAATGCAAAACCGGCGAAATCGCCGTTAAAAAATCCAAGCGCGGAAAAGCCTTTTACGGCTGCACGAATTACCCGAAATGCGACGCGGTTTACTGGGACAAACCCATTACCGAACCGTGTCCGAAATGCAACGCGCCGTTCGTTTTTGAAAAGACGACGAAAAAAGACGGCACGTTTCGCTATTGCCAAACCGACGGTTGTGATTATAGAATTACGGTCAACGAATTAACAACGGAAAGTTCAGATGCGGAAACTTCGGTTTCCGCCGGTTAGAGTAAGGCGAATGAACGAGAACATCGAATTTCTGTCGGCGTTTCTGAAAAACCCTTTAAAAGTCGGCTCAATCGCGCCGTCTTCGCCGGAGCTCGCCCAGCAGATGGTCGCCGGCATTCGCCCGAACGAAGAATCGGTCGTTCTCGAACTCGGCGTCGGCACCGGCGCGATTACGAAATTTCTTCAGGACATCGTGCCAAACCGCGAATCTTACCTCGGCATCGAGATTGACAGGACGCTCGTCAAATTGTTAAAAGGAAATTTTCCCGCATTGAGAATCGTGCGCGGCAATGCGTGCGACGCTTTTTCGATTCACCAAAAGACGGGTTTCGGGCGAGTCGGTTATATCATCTGCTGTTTGCCGTTCGTGTCTCTGCCGAACGAAACGGGCGAAAAAGTTCTCGCCGAGATTGATAAATTTATGGAACACGGCTGCGTGTTCCGAACGTTCCAATACGCGCACGGTTACTATTTTCCGTCAGCGATAAAACTGCGCGAACATATGCGCCAGCGTTACGGCAAAGCCAAGCGAAGCCAGCTGATAGTTAAAAACGTGCCGCCCGCCTACACGCTGACTTGGAAAACCGTATAAAGTTTAAAAGTGGAAAAGCGAAAAGATGAAAGAGTTTGTTTAGCTCTCGCTCAAACTGCTCTTTCATCTTTTCGCTTTTAACCTTTCAAAATTTTTTCCATAAAACGCTTCCCGATATGGATTGTCGTAATACGCCACAATCGGTCGGAAACCGAATTTCTGGTAAAGCGCGGCGGATTGCGGCTTTCTCAGGCGGCATGTCGTTCGATCTTGGCGGGCGTTTCGGCTTGATTATCATACGAAACCCAGTTTAGTCAGTTTTTCCGTCGTAATTTCTTCTTTTCTCTCGGCGCCTCGATTGTGCAGCAGAATTCGCTCGACGTATTTGGCAATTACGTCAACTTCCAGATTAACCGCGTCGCCGCTTTTCAGCGCGGAAAGATTCGTCAGTTCCCAGGTTTTCGGAATAACGGCGACGGCAAACGAATCGTCGCTCAAATCAGCAATCGTCAAACTAATTCCTTCGACCGCAATCGAGCCTTTATAAACGAGATACTGACCGATTTCTTTCGGAAATTCGATTTTGATTGTCCAGAATTCGCCGCTTCGTTCGGCACCGAGAAATTTCCCGCGAGCGTCAACGTGACCTTGCACGATATGTCCGCCGAGACGGGTGGCAGGCGTCACGGCGCGTTCTAGATTAACCTTCGAGCCGACGTTTAATTTTCCGATAGTCGAACGATTTAATGTTTCGTTCGACACATCAGCCGTAAACGAATTTTGACGAACATTCAAAGCCGTCAGGCAAACGCCGTTGACCGCAATCGAATCGCCTTCGCCGGTGTTTTCTGTGACGGCTTGCGCCGCAATTTTTATTCGCGCGCCATCAGCGCTTTTTTCAAGCTCGGCGATTTTGCCGAGTTCTTCGATGATGCCTGTAAACATATTCAAAAATTTAAGCGAAAAAGTGAAAAAGGCGGAAAAGTTTTCGACGATGCTCAAGTTATCTTTTTTACTTTTCCACATTTTCACTCTTCCACTTTTTCTACCTGCGGAAGTTTGTTGATGTCTATCGAAAGGGGCGCGCCGTCTTTGACTTCGTTATACATATTGACGAATTTATGTTTGAATTTTATTTCACTCGTTTTATAAGATGAGCGCGTGTAGACGACTGACGCGAAGGTTTCGTCGGTTGCCGCAATCAGAATCAAAATTTCGGCGTCGGTTTTTTTCAGATCCGCTTCGGTCAGATTAGAAAGCAGCGATTTGTCGTCAATCGGATGCACGACCGTCCACGCCAGCGGAAAAAACACGACGCGGCGTTCGAGTTCGAGAACATCGAAGCGGCGCACCATTTTGCCGTCGTTTTCGACTCCGGCGACTTCGCCGAGTAAATCAATATCGCCGATGGTCGTAACGAGCGTAAAATTCGTTCCGTTTTGTAAAGTTCTTTTGTCCCAGACAAAAGGCAAATCTTCGAGTAAATGGCGGAAGCGCAGTTTGAACGGCGCGAGTGCCGCGACGATTTTTTTCAAGTTTTCTCTCGTCCGTAAATAGCAAAAATCGAGGTCGGTGGTGATGTAGCCCGTCGAATGCGCCGAGATGGCGAGTCCGCCGACAATTACAAAATCTACCCGTTCAGCTGTTAAAGATTTTAATGCCGGTTCAAACTCGATCATTTTTTCGCTTTCTGCTTTCTTTAATCTGTCGCCTGAACTCTTCTAAACTTCGCATCGCGCTTTGCTGATGTTCGACTCGTTCCTACGGAGTTTTTTTCAACTGTCCGAAAGTCAAAGTCAAATCAATGCCGAATTCCGTCGCGGTGGCAACCTTGCTTCCGGGGCGGGGATTTAAAGTCAAACGGTGAATTTTTCTTAACCTTTGTTCGCTCAATTTTTCAATCATAAATTTATTTTATCCTTAAAAATTTTATCGAGCCACATATTCGACAGTTTCTCTTGAATCGAATTCGCCCGCAGCCGATCGTTCAAATTTTTGAAGTCAACGAAATCGAGATGCTGGTCTTGATTGAAACACGAAAAGACAAAAAATTCTTCGCCCGTGTGCGGATTGACGTGCCGCTGCAAACATTGGGCGCAGACTTCTTTCATCATACACTGCATCGGGCTGTTGATTGAGCCGATTGCCGTGTGTTGCTGTTTCAGATACGGTTTCAAAGATGCGTGTCTGGCTTCTTTCACGCCGTTCATCATCCGGTCTGAACCGATGGCGATGATGCGGTCAACGTCTTTTAAGTCCACGTTCCGCTCGCCTAATTTCCCTTCGGCGTAAGCGATCATCGCCTGGACGATGTTGCCGCGAAAATGCGCGTCCTGCGCTCTGGCGGGCTGAATTTCATCGCCGAAATCGGTCGCCCAGACGATTTTGTCGGTCGCGCGTTCGATTTCTTCGCGTTTAAATAAATCCGCACCGTCTTTGTAACCGGCAAAATAAATCACCTCGTTGTTATTTTCGCGCATTGCTTTGGCGATTGAAAATAAAACCGCGTTGCCGAGTCCGCCGCCTGCGAGCAGAATCGTTTCGTTTTCGGGAATTTCCGTCGGCGTTCCGGTCGGTCCCATCACCAGAACTTCCTCGCCTTCTTTGAGCAAGGAACAAAGACGCGACGACGTTCCCATCTCTAAAACAATCATCGAAAGAAGACCTTTCTCCTCGTCAACCCACGCTCCCGTCAAAGCCAAGCCTTCCATCATCAGCCGCGTTCCTTCGACGACGGGCGCAGAGGTTTCAAAATTTTGCAGCCGATAAAATTGTCCCGGCTCGAATTTTCTCGCCTGCAGCGGCGCTTTGACAACGATGTCAATAATCGTCGGCGTGAGCCGTTCAATTTTGACGATGTAGGCGCGAAGCTGTTCGTCTAAAGTCGCTTCGAGTTTATCGAAAATCGCATTGCGCTCGGCTTGCGGCAAAGTTCCCCTTTCCGCAAGTTCTTCGCCGAAAATCTCGACGACTTTCTCGTAACCGTGTTTCGCCGAAGCCATCGCTTTAACGACATTTCCGGCGTAACGCGGATGATTGTCGCCGTAATAGGAAATGAATTTTCCGTCGTGTTCATAAGACGTAAAAAATCCGTTTTTCGACGCGACGGCGTGCTGTTTGCCGTCGCCGTTTTTGCGGACTTCATGCGGCTCGAAAAACTGCCGCCATTCGTCCATTTTGAAAGTTCCGGGTTTTTCCTTTTCGTAAATTACGTTCGGCGAAGTTCCCGCCGCGACGCAAACAGTGCGCGCCGGAAATTCGACCATTTCACCGGTGTTTTCAAATTTTCCGGTTTCAGCGACGTAATTTAGACGCTCGAAAATCAACGCTTTAATCGCGCCGAATTCGTCTGGCACGGCTTCCGAAGGGTTCATACATTCGACGAAATTGATGCCTTCTTCAAGCGCCTTTTGAACTTCCTCGTGATTCAGACGATAGGCGGGCGAATCCTGCAATCTTTTTCTGTAAACAAGCGACACGCCGCCCCAGCTTTGGACGAGCGGCACGAAATTCGGTTCTTCGCCCGCTTCGTCGGCGCGAGCGCGTTCGGCGCGAACGGCTTTGCCGTGATCGAGAAATTCTTGGAAAACACTAACTTCTTCATCGTCGAATTTCGCCCAAACCGATTCTTCGCCAAACTCGGCGACAATGGTTTCGTATTTCTCCAGCATCTTTTCGACCTGCACCGGATAATAAGCGAAAATTTCCGTCGCCGTGTCAACGCCCGTCAAACCACCGCCGATAACAACTGCCGGAAGACGAACCTGCAAATTAGAAAGCGTGTCTTTTTTGAACGCGCCGGTTAATTGCAAAGCCATCAGAAAATCCGATGCCTGGCGAATGCCGCGAATCAGATTGTTTTTCATCGGCACAATCGTCGGACGACCCGCGCCGGTTGCAATCGCGATATGGTCAAAGCCAAAATTCCAAGCGTCTTCAATCGTGAACGTGCCGCCGAAACGCACGCCGCCGTAGGCGCGAAAACGCTTGCGGCGCGTGAGCATCAATTGCAGCATCGTTAAAAAGTTTTTGTCCCAGCGAACCGTAATTCCGTATTCGGAAACGCCGCCGAAACCCGACAAAACACGCTGGTCGAGTTCGTCAACGATTTCGTTAATATCTTTGACTGGACGCGGACAAGTTTTCCCATTCCTGCCGGTAATCTCATCGGTCATCGGCTCGATCTTCAAACCGTCCACGCCGACGACGCCGAAACCTTCGTTTAAGAGATAATGCGCCAAAGTATAACCCGCCGGACCCAAACCGACGACGAGAACGTTTTTTCCGTTATACGGCAAAGCGTATGGACGTTTGGCATTGAGCGGATTCCAGCGCGTCAAAAGCGAATAAATTTCAAACCCGTAGGGCAGATTCAAAACGTCCGTCAAGGTTGCAGTTTCCGCCAAAGGAATGTTCACCGGGTCTTGCTTTTGGAAAATGCAGCCCTTCATACAATCGTTGCAGATGCGGTGTCCCGTTCCGGCGCACATCGGGTTGTCAATCGTCACCAGAGCCAGAGACGCAATCGAATCGCCCTGCTTTTTGAGCAGGTGCATTTCGGAAATTTTCTCGTCAAGCGGGCAACCTTCGAGTTTGATTCCGAGCGGATTGCGTTTCGGCGAGCTGTCTTTTTCGTGCAAGCCTTTTGAACACGAATCTTTTTCGCGTTCGTGGCAAATCAAACAATAGTCAACTTCGTAAAGCGCGTCGCGCATCGTGCCGCGGTCGTCGGTTAGTTTAAAGCCGTCGCGCCGCCGCAACTCTTCGGTCGCGCCGCGCAGCAGATTCGGCAAATTTTCGTTCGGGTGAATCAGATGAACGAGGTTTTGGTAATCGAGTCCGTGCGGTGTTTTCATCGAATGCCAGCGTTTCTTTTTGCCGAAAAACTGAATCGCCGACCACGCTTCGAGCAGATGGAGAACGGCTTTAACCGGCAAAAGCTCGCCCGTCTCTTCTGATTCAAGCACGAAACGCGAGAAAACCGTGCCGAAAGTTTTATCTTTCAGCGCGTTGTAAGCCTGATTAATTTTATTTAACGTCTCTCGAATTTCAGCCGTGATTTCCTGATTTTTCGTTAAGGCTTCTTCGGCGGTCGTCAGTTTTTGCGTAATCGAAGCGATTGCCAGTTCTTCGTCGTAAATCAGAGTTTCGTCGAATGCCGCGTTTTTTAATTCGGTTAAAGCCCGCGTTAATTCTATTTCGTCGAAGTCAACCAGATTTTCCGCCGTAAATTTTTTAATCGCGCGTCGCTGGACGAAAAACTTATACGCCCAGACCGGGTTTTGTTTGAGAATCTCGTTTTGCAAATCGCCGCGCTCGCCGCTCGCGCCGAACATCCGCGCGATGAAATCCGATAGATACGGCGCAGCGTCAGTCAGGATTTTCGATTCGACTCGCCGCTCAAAATTCGCACCGCGACCCGCAATGTATTTCGTTAACGCTTCGGAAAGAATCGGATTGGACTCCTTAACTTCGGCGTAAAATCTTTCGGCGATTTCGCCGAGTTTCAACGCATCGTAAAGGTCTGAATACTTAAAGCCTTCGATGCCCAAATTAAAATCGTAATCAACCGCTACGCTCTTCGGAGCGAGTTCATTTTTAGAAGTCCCTGTCATAAAAAGTTAGATGAATAATTAACCGAAAAGTTATACATTTTTTATAAAAGAGAAATATATCATTTTCGCGGCGGGCGAAACAAAAGCGGCTAAAGACAGGAAAAAGTAAAAAGGTGAAAAAGTTAGGTTGAATTTCATCAGGTGTCCGCACTGAATTTCTGCTCGGTTAGTTTAATGCAATAAAAAAGTCGGCTGAGTTTTATCGAGCCGACCTTTTTCGCTTTTTCAACTTTTCACTTTTCCGCTTTTTCATTTTAAGAATTCGGCAAGAGCTTTTTCCCAATTTTGCAGTGGCGCGAGTCCGAGCTTTTCGCTAATCAAACAAGCTAGTTTTGAACTGACCGGGCGCGGCGCGGGACGCTTCAAATCGCTCACCGAAACGCTTTCCAGCAAAGCTATGTCGAAACCTTGAATCTCGCACACCTTACGTGCGAATCCTTCGTAGCTCGTGCCGTTTCCCGAATTGGTAACGTGGTAAACGCCGGGCAAATCAAGTTCCGCCAATTCGCGCAGACGGCGCGCTAAATCTACAGCATAAGTCGGCGTGCCGTAAGAATCATAAATCACTTTTATCGTTTTTCCTTCGGCGAGAAGTCGGTGCATCACGCTCAGAAAATTCGTGCCGCCCGCGCCGTAAATCCAGCCGGAGCGAACGATAATCGAACGCGCGTAAGCGTTGCGCGCTCTGATTTCGCCGTCGAGCTTTGATTCGGCGTAAACGCCTCGCGGATTCGGCGTGTCACGCTGCGTGTAAAAATCGGATTTTAAGCCGTCGAAAACATAATCGGTCGAAATCGTCACGAAAGCAGCGTCAATTTTTTTTGAAGCGAGCGCCAAATTTTCAACGCCGAAGGCGTTCGCTTTGTAACAGGCGTCGGCGTTTGATTGCGCGCCGTCAACGTCCGTGTAAGCGGCGCAGTTGATAACGGCTTCGGGCTTTTCGCTTTCAAACAAATCGAAAACCGTTTGTATGTCGGAGATGTCGAGCTGCTGCCGCGTCGCTGCGACGACTTGATCGCCGATTGAGTGACAATAATCAATCGTCGCGCGGGCGACCATTCCGTTTGCGCCGGTGATTAAAATTTTCATACTTTTACGCACTGAAAAAGCGCGGACAATTCGCGCGGGCGCGCTCCGGCTAATTACGCTCCGATTTCCATTCCGTAATGATTTTTATAATAATCACGATACGCGCCGTTTCTGATTCTTGAAACCCAATCCTGATTCGCTCGATACCACTCGATGGTTTTCCGCAAGCCCGATTCCCACGTCGTCTGCGCCTCCCAGCCGAGTTCGGTTTCGACTTTTGCCGCGTCAATCGCGTAACGGCGGTCGTGTCCGAGACGGTCGGAGACGAATTTTATCAGGCTGTGCGGTTTGCCGAGCACGTCGAGAATTGATTTAACGACTTCGATGTTCTGTCGCTCGTTTCTCGCGCCGATGTTGTAGCTTTCGCCCGCTCTGCCTTTCTCGTAAGCGAGCCAAATCGCCCGGGCGTGGTCTTCGACGAAAATCCAGTCGCGCACGTTTCGCCCGTCGCCGTAAACCGGCAGCGGCTCGTCGTTCATCGCGTTTGAAATCATCAGCGGAATCAGCTTTTCGGGAAATTGGCGCGGACCGTAGTTGTTTCCGCAGCGCGTCGTAATCGTGTCAACGCCGAAGGTTTCAAAGGCAGCGCGGACGAAATGTTCGGCGGCGGCTTTCGAGGCGGCGTAAGGCGAATTCGGCTGAATCGGCGACGTTTCCGAGAAAAATGCGTTATCGTCCTCCGGCAGGCTACCGTGAACTTCGTCGGTCGAAATCTGCACAAACCGGCGCACGTTTTTCGCCCGCGCCGCGTCGAGTAAAACTTGCGTTCCCAGAACATTCGTCAAGACGAATTCGCTCGCCGAGGCGATTGAACGGTCAACGTGTGATTCGGCGGCGAAGTTAAAAATCGCCTCGGTGTTTTCCGGCAGAGCAGCGAAAACTTCCTCTTTGACGCAAATGTCGCCTTTGACGAATTTGTGACGCGCATCGTCCAGACCAATCAAATTTTCCAGATTTCCGGCATAAGTCAGCGCGTCAAAGTTTATGATTTCGACATCCGCGTTTTCCTCTAAAACAAGGCGAACAAAAGCCGAGCCGATAAAGCCCGCTCCGCCGGTAACGAATATAGTTTTCATATTTCAAAACAAAAATTCAAACAGGATAAACAGGATAATGAAATTTCTTTCATTCTGTCCATCCTGTCTGCTCTGTTTGAATCTTCTATTTACCAAGCAGGCGCATTTGTTTCAGCAAAACGTCCGCGTATTTTTTCGGCGAATTGATATTTTTCAAAACGATTCGGCTTTCGATCTCACCGGCGTTTTCGATTATCAGATTGCCGAAGCCGAGCATTCTTTGCGGCACGGTCGCCGAAACCGTCACGTCCTGAATCGTGTGCAGCGGCACATTCCTCGTGCGTTTGGAAATAAAACCTTCGTCAATTTCAATCTTTGAATCAGTCAGCGTGTAACGCACGATTTTGTGCTTGAGGTGATAAAACGCGGGAATCAAAAGCAGCGTAAGCGCCGCCAGAATCGAATACTGAACGGGAATTTTTACGATGTCGTAAATTACGCTTAACAAAGCCACAAGCAACAAACCGCCGAGCGTCGCCAAACCATAACCGATTTTGACGAACATCAAAGTCGGGCGAATCGTAAAAATCTCTCTTTCGGCATCTTCCGCCGCACTCGTTTCGCTTTTCTGCGTTTTCACCGAACGGGCGATGCGCGTTTCCTCTTCGGCTTCGAGCAGCGCGCCGCATTTTTGACAATAAATCGCTTCAAGAGAATTTTTTGCGCCGCACTTTATACAAAACATAAATTAGTTTCGAGTTTCAGGCGGCAGATTTTAAGTTCGTTTGTGAACCTGAAATTTGAAGCTGTCTCTGAAACTTTCTGCTAATCATACAGCAGGTCGGCGATTTTGCACAAAAAAACGCGGCTGAAAAAATTCAGCCGCAAGTCTTTTTCAGACCAGAGGAGAGAAATCCTTAACCAGAGAAATCCTTAGAACTTATTGATTGACGAGCCGCATTTTGCCGTCCGCCGTGCGAATTGCCAGCGCGCTGCGCTCTAAAACCGTCAGCGGCGCGGCATCTTTCTGTTCGAGTTTGACCGCCTGCTGGTCGCTGACACGGCGCGCGACGCGCGCCAGATTTGGATTGGTAATCGAATTGTAACGCGAGCCGATGCGCCGCACGTATTCCTGCGTTTCACGATACGGCGGAATTTGGTTGCCGTATTTCATCACCGCGCCTTCGCCTGCATTGTAACCGGCGAGAGCCAAGGAAACGTCGCCGAATTTGTCGAGCAGCCAGCGCATATATTTCACGCCGGCTTCGATGTTCTGTTTCGGATTGTAAATATCGGTGACGCCGAACCGGATTGCCGTTCCCGGCATCAACTGCATTAATCCGCGCGCGCCTTTGTATGATGTCGCTTTCAATTTAAAGCCCGATTCCTGGTGCATCTGCGCGTAGATCAGCAGTGGGTCAATGTTATATCGAATCGAAGAATTCGTGATATACGAATCAATCGTCGCATCGCCCGTCGTAAACGCTCCCATCGAATTTCCCGCCGCCATCGAAAGTCTCGCGTAGCCGACAGGCTGTTTCAAACTCAAACCGTCCGCCGCGTTCTGGGATTTTCGGGCGACCTGCGCGGTTTTTTTGACTAACTTTTTATTTTTCGTTTCCGTTGCCGGGGCAATCGTCGGCGTAACGATTTGCACGCCGCGTCCGGTATCGAAATTATCGAAAACTTTGGTTCGACTTTGCGCGATGCCCGTAACAGTTAAAAGGCACAAAATAATTGTGTTAAATAAAACTTTTTTCATTAACTATCGTCCTGAAAGTCTTTTAGCAAACGGAAATTTTAAGTGTTTTTTCCGGCACTATGAAAATTTGAAAATTGTGGGGGATTGTTTTGGTTCGCGCGGAACTCAACGGCGCACTATTTATTAAAAAAGTTTAATAAGTTGACGCTTCCAAAAAATTTAACATAATTAAATAAGTTTTTGCAAGTCTTACACTTTTGTCATCTTTCGCAAAATTCATTTATCTTTAAGTTATGTTATATCTTTCGCAAATTTTGGGGCGTCCGATTTTCGATGCCGAAGGCGAACGAATCGCCGTCGTCCGAGATGTTATCGTGCGATACGGCGAGGAAGATTATCCGCCGGTTCTGGGATTGGTGGCACGTTACCGGCGGCGTTTGTTTTTTATGTCGCGCGTGCGGATTTCTTCTTTGAGCGAGAGCGGCGTGCGTATGAATTCGGAGATAATTGATTTAAAGCCGTTCACCAGACGCGCGGGCGAAGTCTTGCTGGCAAAAGACGTTTTGGATAATCAACTGATTGACGTTGATGGCAAAAGGGTCGTGCGCGTGAACGACGTGCAGATCATCGAAGTCGCGGGCGAATGGCGCGTCAGCGGCGCGGATGTCAGTTTGCAGGGTTTTATGCGGCGTCTGATGCCCAATGGATTTTACTTTGCGAGGCGTCCGGTCGAAGTCATTGATTGGGCGGATGTCGGCTATTTAGCCACCGATAAGGCGACCGCCGCCGTTCAATTGAAATCTTCAAAAGATAAATTAGCCAGACTGCACCCGGTCGAAATCGCGCAGCTCGCCGAAACTCTCTCGCCGATACACCGCACGGAAATCGTGGAATCTTTAGACGACGAAATCGCCGCCGACACTTTGGAAGAAATGTCCACGGAAAACCAGGCGCGAATTCTCGAAGAAATGGATGAGGAACGCGCCGCCGATATTCTGGAAGAAATGTCGCCGGACGACGCGGTTGACGTGCTTGGCGAAATGGACGAAGAAAAGGCGCAGGAACTTTTCGATTTGATGGAGGACGAGGAAAAAGCCGATGTCGCCGAGCTTTTGCCGTTTGATAAAGACACGGCGGGCGGTTTGATGACGACCGAGTTCGTTGCCTTTCCGAAAAATCTCACGGTCGCGCAGGCGATTGCGCGGCTCAGGGAAATGGCGGAAACACCTGCGATGATTTATTACCTGTATATCGTCGAAGAGGAAAATTCCTGGAAACTCGCGGGTTTGATTTCGCTTCGCAATTTGATTTTAGCCGATCTGACTTTGCCGCTCTCGGAAGTGATGCGCGAGCAGTTTCAGGCGGCGCATCCGTCGGATTCAGCCGAAGACGTGGCGCAAACCATCGCCGAGTATAATCTGCTGGCTCTGCCCGTCATTGACGACGAAGGCGATATTGCGGGAATCGTAACGGTTGACGACGCGATGGAAATTTTGCTGCCGAAAAATATCAACAATCGTCTGCCGCGTCTTTTCGGCTAGAACGAAACCGAAATCAGACCGCCGACGTATCATAATAAATTTTTGCCGCTTGTTAGCACGGGCGACAAATTGTTAAAATCGGCATCTAACTAAAATTAAGATAAGGAGTTTTGCAAAAATGAAAAAATTAAGTTTTCTGACGGCGGCGTTTTTCGCAATCGTCGCGTTCATCTCTTTTAATAATGTCAGCGCGAAAGACGGTTTAGCCGTCGGCGCGACGATGGAAAATTTCAAGCTGGCTGACACGGGCGGATCGGAGAAATCGCTCAACGATTTGAAAGGCAAAAACGGCGCGATACTTGTTTTCCTGTCCGTTCAGTGTCCGGTCGTTAAAGGTTACGACGCACGCATCGTCAAGCTCGCCGAAGATTACGCAGCGAAAGGAATCAACGTCATCGGCATCAATTCCAATGCGACCGAGACGGCGGATAAGGTCAAGGCGCACGCCGCCGAAAATTACAAGTTCCCGGTTTTGATTGATAAAGGCAATGCGCTGGCGGATAAACTCGGCGCGAACGTCACGCCGGAAATTTTTTATGTCAACGAGAAAAACGTGCTGATTTATCACGGCGCGATTGACAACAGCCGCAACGGTGAAAACATCACCGACAACTTTCTACGCGACGCCGTCGAATCGAATTCAAGCGGCAAAGCCGTCGCCAAAGCCACGACGAAAGCTTTCGGCTGCACGATTAAACGGGCGGAAAAAAATTAAGCGATGAATTCAACACAGAAACTAAAGTTTTTTCCAGCCGCGAACAAACACGAACAAGCACGAAAGGAAATCAATAAATCTTTCGTGGTCTCGGATGTTTATTCGCGGCTGAGTCTTTTCCGAGTTTCGGCGATTTTAACTTGTCTCGTCTTTTTATGCGCCGGAGCTTTAAATGCACAGACGAAAAAAGTCGCATCCAAAACGCCCGCGCAGAAAAATCAGACCGTTTCAAATCTGCCGAAGGTTACGCAAGTTGATGCCGAAGCATTGAAAAATCTGCTTAAACCAAACGGCAAACCGCTGCTTGTAAATTTCTGGGCGACGTGGTGCGACCCGTGCCGCGAGGAATTTCCCGACCTCGTTAAAATCGGCACCGATTATAAAGATAAAATTGATTTGATTACCGTCTCCTTAGACGAACTTTCCGAAATAAACGGCGACGTGCCGAAGTTTCTGTCGCAGATGAAATCTGACGCGCCCGCGTATCTTTTGAAAACGCCTGACGAAGGCGCGGCAATCGCCGTCGTCTCGAAAAACTGGCAAGGCGGTTTGCCGTTCACGATTTTGTATAACGCAAATGGCGAAACAATTTATATCAAACAGGGAAAATTCAAAACCGAATTTCTGCGGGCGGAAATCGAGAGAACTCTCAATAAAGATTTGAAACCGGAATCCGAGGTTATAAAGTCGAAAAATAAATAGCTCGCTTGAAAAATGTTTTCGGAGAGTTTGGCGTGACGGATTTGAAAAACGAGTCCGAACCGCATAAACTCTCTTTTTTGTTTTAAACGAGATTTTCCCAAGCAAAGAGTTTATACAATGAATCAATCGCCGATCACGCCCGAAATTGTGCAGCAGCATAACCTGACCTTCGAGGAATACGAACGAATTAAACAGATTTTGGAGCGCGAGCCGAATTTGACCGAACTCGGCGTGTTTTCGGTGATGTGGTCTGAGCATTGTTCGTATAAATCTTCGCGCGTTCATTTGAAACGGCTGCCGACGAGCGGCGAGCGCGTTATTGTGCCGCCGGGCGAAAATGCCGGTGTCGTGGACATCGGCGACGATTGGTGCGTCGCTTTCAAAGTCGAATCGCACAATCATCCGTCGTTTATCGAACCGTTTCAAGGCGCGGCAACCGGCGTCGGCGGAATCTTGCGCGACGTTTTCACGATGGGCGCGCGCCCCATTGCGGCGATGAACAGCTTGCGGTTCGGACATCTAAATCACGAAAAGCACGGCAACCGCAACAAATCAATTTTGAAAGGCTGCGTCGAAGGCATCGGATTTTACGGAAATTGTTTCGGTGTTCCGACCGTCGGCGGCGAAGTCGTGTTTGACGAAGCGTATAATTTAAATCCGCTGGTTAATGCGTTCGCTCTCGGCATCGTCCGCAAAGACCAGATATTTTTCGGCAAGGCGTCGGGCATCGGCAATCCGGTGCTATACGTCGGCGCGAAAACCGGGCGCGACGGCATTCACGGCGCGACGATGGCGAGTGCCGAATTTGACGAAGCCGCGCTCGAAAAACGTCCTACCGTGCAGGTCGGCGACCCGTTTTTGGAAAAACTTCTGCTCGAAGCGTGTCTCGAAGCGATGCGGTCGGGCGCGATTGCAGGCATTCAAGATATGGGCGCGGCTGGGCTTACTTCTTCATCGGTCGAGATGGCGGCGCGCGCCGGAACCGGTTTGGAACTCGACTTAACCTTAATTCCGCAGCGCGAATCTGGAATGACGGCGTATGAAATGCTTTTGAGCGAATCGCAGGAACGAATGCTGATTGTCGCCTACCGCGGGCGCGAGCGCGAGATTGTCGAAATTTTCAACAAATGGGATTTGGACGCGGTGGTTGTCGGCAAAGTCGTTGAAGGCAATCGTTTGAAGATTTTTCACAACGGAAATCTCGAAGCCGATTTGCCGGTTGATAAATTAACCGACGAAGCGCCGAAATACGAACGTCCGCTTGAAAATCCAAAGTCCAAATTCCAAAGTCTGAAGTCCACAACTGTAGACCGAAGACCGAAGACCGAAGACTCGACGGAAGCATTAAAAATGCTTTTGCAGTCGCCGAATATCTGTTCAAAGCATTGGGTTTACCGACAATACGACCAGATGGTGCGAACGAACACCGCCGTTTTGCCGGGCGCGGACGCGGCAATCGTGCGCGTCAAAGAAACTCGCCGCGCGGTTGCGATGTGTCTCGACGGCAACGCGCGCTTCGTCGCCGTAAGTCCAAAAGAAGGCGCGAAATTAAACGTCGCCGAAGCTGCCCGAAACGTCGTCTGCGTCGGAGCAAAACCGATTGCCGTCACGAATTGTCTGAACTTCGCCTCGCCCGAACGCTCGGAAGTGATGTGGAGTTTTTCCGAAACGATTGACGGAATGAGAGAGGCTTGCGAAGCGTTTGAAACGCCGGTCGTCTCGGGCAACGTCTCGTTTTACAACGAAACCGAAGGGCGCGGAATTTTGCCGACGCCGGTCGTCGGAATGGTCGGACTCATCGAGGACACCAGGAAAATTATCACTCAGGGCTTTAAATCAGACGGCGATTTGATTGCGCTTTTGGGCGTGACGAACGACGACTTGAGCGTAAGCGAATACGCGCAAACTATTTTAGGTTTGACAACCGATGAACTCATCGAATCGGGCGAAGTTCCCGCGATTGACTTGAATTTAGAAAAGTTAGTTCAGCAAACTTGTCTGAAACTAGCCGACGAGTTTCTGCTCGAATCGGCGCACGATTGTTCGGACGGCGGACTTGCCGTGGCGATTGCCGAAAGCTGTTTTTCATCGCTCAACCGAGAAGCCGCAGGCGCGGAAATTAATTTGAAAAGCGAAAATTTATCAAATGAAACTGTGCTTTTCAGCGAGTCGCCATCGCGCATCGTCGTCAGTTTTACGGCGGGAAATCTCGAAAGAATCAAAGCGATTGTTCAGGAAATGAATTGCCCATTTGCAGTTATCGGCAAAGTCGGCGGCGCGAATTTAACGATTAAAATAAACGATTCGGAAATTGTTTCCGTAACGATTGCCGAAATCGAAACAGTTTGGGAAAATTCGCTTGAAAGCCAACTGGAAAACTAAAGGCGATTTGAAAAGTACAAGACGAATTCCAGATTTCGACGGATATTCTACACACGCAGTTTTTGGGAAACCGATGCGAAAATGAGCAAAGCAGCAGGCGTTTATCTTCATATTCCTTTTTGCCGTTCGCGGTGTTCGTATTGCGATTTCGCCACCGACGTTTATAAAAACGCGGAAATTGTCGAAGGCTACGTTTCCGCACTTTGCAGGGAAATCTCAGAATTTGAAATTGCAGAATCCAAAACCCGAAATCCAAAATCCAAAATCGAGGCTGACACGATTTATTTCGGCGGCGGAACGCCTTCGCTTTTGTCACCGAGACAACTCGAAAAAATCCTGAAAGCAATTCACAAAAAATTTTCCGTCGCCCCCGATTCGGAGATTACGATGGAGATGAATCCGGCAACCGTCACGCTCGAAACGCTAAAAGACTATAAGAATCTCGGCGTAATCAGAGCGAGTTTCGGAGCGCAGACTTTTGACGACGCGGAACTAAAACGGCTCGGACGAAAACACACCGCATCGGACGTACGCGAAACAATCGAACTTTTAAGAGCGGCTGATTTTACGAACGTCAGTTTTGATTTAATCGCCGGACTGCCGCGCCAGACATTGAAAGATTGGGAAGGAAACTTAAATGAAGCGTTGGCATTACAGCCCGAACACCTTTCGCTTTACCTGCTGGAAATTCACCAAACTACGCCGCTCGCGCAACAAATCCGCAGTGGTCGCCAGCCTTTGCCGGACGAAGAACTAGCCGCCGCGATGTATGAGTTGATGCTTGAACGAGTTTCCGCAAAAGGCTATGGGCAATACGAAATTTCAAATTTCGCTTTGCCCGGCTACGAATCGAAACATAACTCGAAGTATTGGACGCTCGCTCCGGTTTTCGGTTTCGGCTGCTCGGCGCATTCGTTTGACGGCGCAGGCGCTCGTTACTCGAACGAGCGCGACACGGCAAAATACGTGCGGTCAATTGAAACGGGCGATTCGGCAATCGTTCACCGTGAAGAAATAGAAATTGCCGCCGAAGCAGCATTTCTCGGTTTGCGTTTGAGCAAAGGCATTGATTTGAAGGCTTATGAAAAAAGATTCGGTTTTGATTTGATTGCCAAACACCTTGACGATTTTCAGCGTTTGGAAAATTTGGAATTGATAAAAATCGCCGACAATCATTTAAAGCTCACCGTTAAAGGCTTTTTATTTTCA
>CADCUR010000074.1:6783-7115 GCA_902805935.1 uncultured Pyrinomonadaceae bacterium | reverse complement strand
AATCTTTATGATATTTAACTCCCAACATTCTTCCTTTTTCCAGTTCTTGAAGCATATAACTGAACAATTTGTCAATCGTATCAAAATCTTCAAAACCATCTGTTTTTGAATAAATTACGTAGTCTTTATCTTTTTCAACTTTCTCAATTGAAATCTTCTCACCCGCTCGAATTTTTATTAAAACCGGCAAACGATTCCAATGATTTACATGTCCACTAGCAGATTTGGCAACGACAAAATTGTAATCGGTAATTTGGTTTTGATTCCATAAACTACGATTGCGTTCTAACTCTGCGACGGTTTTATCAAGTTTAACTTTCCATTCCTTAACA
>CADCUR010000074.1:0-6696 GCA_902805935.1 uncultured Pyrinomonadaceae bacterium | reverse complement strand
GCAATATTTAGCGGCTTTATTGTTGAACTTTGAGAATTTGTTTGTTGAGGCAATGAACAGCCTAAAAGTTGAAGAAAAAATGTTAGAAAAATTGCGAATACAATTGAATTTAAATCGCCCCTTTTTGTTCTCATTCTAATTCCCTTCTTTTCCTTGCAAATCACGTCGAACGAATTGCACCATTCGCTTGATTTCTTCTTCGGTCAATTGATTTTTGAACGACGGCATCGGCAGTTTGCCTTCTTTAATTTGCAGGTAAATTTCTTCTTCCGATTTCTGCGCCGCGGCGCCGTATCTTAATGACGGAATCAATTTGCCGTCCATTTCCTTGCCGTTGGCTTCCTGCCCGTGACAAATCGCGCAGTTCTGGCGAAACAATGAGGCTTCGTAGGATTTGCTTTCGGCGATGACGAATTCGTTTCGTTTTGCCTTGCCGCTCGAACACGCGAAGAGGGCGAAAGCCGCAAAACAAATGAGCGCGATAATTTTAGTTTTTAATCTTCGGTCGTCAGTCTTCGACTTGAAACTTGAGACTTGAGATTTGAGACTCACTTTATCGCTCCTTCAATCGGACTCGAAGCCGAAGCGTAAAGGCGTTTCGGCATTCTGCCCGAAAGATACGCCAAGCGTCCGGCTTGCACGGCGAGTTTCATCGCCGTCGCCATCTGCGCCGAGTCTTTGGCTTCAGCGATTGCCGTGTTCATCAAAATTGCGTCCGCGCCGAGTTCCATCGCAATTGCCGCGTCGGACGGCACGCCGACGCCGGCGTCAACGATAATCGTCGCGTCGGGCAACTGTTCGCGCATAATTTTCAAGTTCGCCGGATTACACACGCCCAAACCCGAACCGATCGGCGCGGCGAGCGGCATCACCGCCGGGCAGCCGATGTCAAGAAGTTTTTTCGCCATAATCAAATCGTCGGAGAAATACGGCAGCACAATAAAACCTTCTTTGACCAAAACTCTGGCGGCTTCGAGCGTTTGTTCGTTGTCGGGCAGCAAAGTTATTTTATCGCCGATGACTTCGAGCTTGATCCAATCGGTCTCAAGCGCTTCGCGCGCCAGACGCGCCGTGCGAATCGCGTGTTCCGCGTCAAAGCAGCCCGCCGTGTTCGGCAAAATCCGCATCTGCGGATTGAGGTAATCGAGAAATGATTCGGTGGCGCGGTCGAGCGGCACGCGGTTGACCGCAACCGTCACCATCTCTGCGCCCGAAGCCGTGTGCGCCGCTTGCATCTCTTGATGCGAGCGGTATTTTCCCGTGCCGATGATGAGGCGGGAATTGAAAGTTTCGTCGGCGAGTTTGAATAAATCGGTCATAGGAGTTAAATCGCAAATTTCAAATTACTGATTACGAATTTATATTTCAATCTTAACAAAAATTCGGGCAAAAGAAATGCGGACTGAAGTATGAAACTTCAATCCGCAGTCCGAAATCCCAAATCCCAAATCGAATTATCCGCCGCCGACGAAATGCACGATTTCTATTTTATCCGCATCTTTGACTCGAATCGTTTCCCAATCCTTTTTCCGCACGACTTCTTTGTTGAGTTCGACGGCGACGCGCTCGCGCGGCAGAGAAAAATTTTCGAGCAGTTCGGTTAAACTCACTTCTCCGGTAATTTCCTTTATTTCCCCATTGATAAAAACTTTCATAACGTCAATCCCAAATCCCAGATCGAATCATCCTGGTTGAATAGTCCGCCGCAGCTCGGCTTCTTCGCCGTCGCTCGTCGTTCGGATGAGAAGCGCCGCGCGTCCGGTTTTGAAATGCGGCAATTGCAGAAGCAAAATAGCCACGCCGTTAACGTCGGTCTTGGCATGAAAAATCTGCGGGCGAAAAGCCGATCCAATGATTTTGACTAGAATCTGCGCTCCGTTCAAGCCGCTTTCCCGACTGCCGCGCCGCACCATTAAGGATACGGTTTTGCGTTCGCCGCCTTTGAACTTTGTTTTGTTGAGCAATTCGATTCTTAGCTTCTCTGAAGAGTCCGGCGCGGCGCGGGCGGGATCAGTGATAATCTCGACCGCTTCGGACGGCAGAATCGTTTCTTCCTCGAAGACTTCGGCAGCCGGTTCTTCGACGATTTCCAGAGGAATATTCCACACCAAATCTTTCGGCGCGAGGTCTCCTTCAGGCTTTTTAAGCAATTCGAATTTTTCTTTGAGAATTACCGGCGGCGGTATCTCTCCGGTTTTAAGTCGCGCCGAATCAGCCGGTTCTGTTCTTTTGGCGGCGGTCTTAATCTCCTTTTGCGCAATGAGTTTTGTTTGGCGGGCGGCGGATTCTTTCATCGTCATCCGCTTTAGATCTTCGATTCTGCCCGCCTGCACTGCCGCGCAAATCAGTTTGTGCTGTCTCTGCAATCGGTTGGTCAAAACTTTTTCATCGAATTCTCCGGCGAGCAAATCGTCGTAGGGCGAACGCTTGCTTGCCAAAATCGTGCCGCGGTCATAAACGAGCGACAAAATCAGCGGCGTCGCCAAACCTTTGTCTTCGGTCTGAACGTGATAAGTCACGCCTTCGTAATCAATGTCTGTATTGAAACCGGTAATCACTGTATTGTAAAAAAATTAGAGAGTTTGATTGGTAGATTTTAAGTTAGTTCCCATATATGAAATTAACACAGCCGTTTGCGGGCGGTCAATAAATAAATAGGCGGAGAGCGGAGAGCGGAGAGACGATGGCACAACCGGAAAAATCGTCGTGAATTTTAACTCTCTGCCCTTTACTCTTTACTCTTTACTCCAGTTCCTTGACTCTCTTTCCGGCTTAACTTACGATTAACTTGTGACACAATTCTCAATCTTAAACTTGCCGAAATTTTCGCTTTTTGCCGATTCCCGGAGCGCAGATTCGGCAAGCGGTTGACAAAATTTTTATGACTGAATTTAATTTATTCGACTATGCACCGATCGGCATAATGTTTTTAGTGGCGATTGGTTTTGCGGCGAGTCAGATTCTCGTCACTCAGCTCATCGGACCGCGCAAGCGAACGGCGACGAAACTGATGCCGTATGAATGCGGCAAAGACCCGGTTGGCTCGGCGCGCGACCGCTTTTCGATAAAATTTTACACAGTGGCGGTTATTTTTTTGTTATTCGACATTGAAGTCTTGTTTATGATTCCGTTCGCCGTCGCCTTCAAAACTTTGCTCGCGGAGGAAAGAATCAGCGGCGTCGCTTTCGGAACAATCGCGCTTCTTGAAATCTTAGTTTTCATCGCTACATTGATTGTCGGATACATTTACGTTTGGAAAAAAGGCACGTTCGATTGGGGCGTGCAGGCTCGCGCCGAGGCTCGCGCCGAAGCCAAAGATTTAATCAGCAAAAAACAGCAGCGCGTCGCAACATTAAAACGCGCCGCTTGACGATTTTGGATTTTAAATTTCGGATTAACGATTTCAAGTTTGCTCGTCGTTGAACCAAAATCAAAAATCTCAAATCCCAAATTGAATTATGGGTTTAGAAAATACTTTATTTGAATCGTTGCCGGATGTGATCACCGTCAAACTCGACGCCGTCGTCAATTGGGCGCGAAAATCGTCTTTGTGGCCGGCTACGTTCGGCTTGGCTTGTTGCGCCATTGAAATGATGAACACGGTCAGTTCGCGGAACGACCTTTCGCGTTTCGGCGCGGAAACTTTTCGCGCAAGCCCCAGACAGGCTGACGTGATGATTGTTTCGGGGCGAGTTTCGCGGAAAATGGCTCCAGCTCTGCGCCGCATCTACGACCAGATGCCCGAACCGAAATGGGTCATTTCAATGGGCGCGTGCGCTACGAGCGGCGGCGTTTTCGACAACTACGCGATTGTGCAGGGCGTTGACAAAATCGTGCCGGTTGACGTTTACGTGCCGGGCTGTCCGCCGCGCCCGGAAATGCTGATTCACGCAATTATGATGCTGCAGGAAAAGATAATGAACGAATCGGTTAGAGACCGCCGCGATACTTATGAAACTGAATCGCGCGAGTCAATCGTTCCCGGAACTTTGCCGGTCACGATGGGAACTGAATCGGAAACGGCGGCGAAAGAAATTACAAATCGTCCTTATACAATTGCCTCGCGGCACGAGCGACGAAAATCATCGTAAAATTTGAGCGGCGAGAATTTAAAATCGCTCGCCGCTTTTTTAATTTATGAGCGACACAAAAATTTTGCACGAATACGTCGAGAGATTAAAAGAAGCAAATCCGGCGTGGGTCGCGGATTTGAAGGACACTTACGGCGAGGTAACGGTGACTGTTTCGCGCGAATCAATCGCCGACGCTTGCCGATTTCTAAAGACGGAAAACGGCTTTGATATGCTTGCCGATTTGAACGGCGCTGACCGAGGTCCCGAAGAAGACCCTCGATTTGAGGTCGTTTATCATTTATTTTCGACCAAACATTTTAATCGTTTGCGGTTAAAAGTTTTGTTAAGCGAAGACGATCCGCACGTTTCGACAGTAACGTCGGTTTGGAAAACCGCGAATTGGCATGAGCGTGAAACCTTTGATATGTTCGGCGTAATTTTCGACGGGCATCCTGATTTGCGCCGGATTTTGTTACCGTCGGATTTCGACGGACACGCGCTGAGGAAAGATTATCCGCTTCGCGGTTATGAGCCGTATAGCTTAACTTAAGCGATTAGTGACAAGCGATAAATGCCGAATGAGAATTCTGAAACTTGTCGCTCATCACACATTAACACTGAAATATGAGCGTTGCAGTAGAAAACATACCGAGCAAATTTGAAGTTTTAGACCAAGCGTTAGAATCGCAGATGACGCTTTCGATGGGACCGCAGCATCCTTCGACGCACGGCGTTCTGCGGCTTGAACTCCAGCTCGACGGCGAACTCGTTATTAAAGCCGTTCCCGACATCGGATACTTACATACGGGAATGGAAAAACTTTTCGAGTATAAAAAATACCAGCAAGGCATCGTCATCACCGACCGGATGGATTATCTCAATCCGCTCGGCAATAATTTGGCGTATGTGATGGCGGCGGAAAAATTGCTCAATTTGGAAATCCCCGAACGCGCCCAAATCATCCGCGTTTTGTTTTGCGAGCTGCAGCGCATCGCGTCACATATGGTTTGGCTCGGCACACACGCGCTCGACATCGGCGCGATGAGTCCGTTCTTTTACGCTTTTCGTCAGCGCGAGAAAATTTTGAATTTGATCGAAGCCGCTTCGGGCGGACGTATGACGCCTTCCTATTTCCGCATCGGCGGTTTGATGATGGATTTACCGGCGGGATTTGAACGTCGCTGCCGACAATTTTTGGAAGATTTTCCCGCCGCGCTCGACCAATTTGAAACGCTCGTCACCGGCAACACGATTTGGCAGAGCCGCACGAAAGGTATCGGTGTGATCACGGCGGAAGAGGCGATTGACTGGGGTTTGACCGGACCGTGTTTGCGCGGCAGCGGCGTCAGTCTCGATTTGCGGCGCGACAATCCGTATTCGGGCTATGAAACTTACGATTTTGAAGTTCCGGTCGAGCCGGACGGTGATGTTTGGGCGCGTTTTCGCGTACGAATGCGCGAACTTTACGAGAGTTATAAAATCGTCGTTCAGGCTTTGGAGCGGCTAAAACCCGGACCGATTAAAGCCGACGCGCCGAAAGTCGTGCTGCCCGACCGCGACGATATGCGAAAACATATGGATTCGCTGATTCACCACTTTTTAATTGTCGCTGAAGGTTTCAATGTTCCCGAAGGCGAAGTTTATCACGCGATTGAAGGCTCGAAGGGCGAACTCGGCTGTTACCTGCGGTCAAACGGCGGACCGAAACCCGACCGCGTTCATTTCCGCGGTCCGAGTTTTATCAATCTACAGGCTTTGCCCGTGATGAGCGAAGGCGAGATGGTCGCCGATGTCGTAGCGATTATCGGTTCGCTCGATATTGTGCTTGGCGAGATTGACAGATAAAAGTTATGACCGAGAATCAAGAAAAAGAACTTTTTAATACGCTTGCCGCTTTGGTTACGGGAGTTAATGTAATCCAATCGGAAGTTAAAGTCATCAAGACGGATATTCAAGAAATAAAAGTGACGCAAGATGAGCATTCTCGAATTTTGAATGAGCATTCTGGAATTCTGAATGAGCATTCTGGAATTCTGAACGAACACTCTCGAATTTTAACTCGATTGGACGCGAAAACTGACAGCATCGCCGAAACGGTGCTGAATAACGACAAGCGTTTAACCGCCGTCGAAAAAGATGTGTCAAATTTGCGTGGCGGAATTCATTGAAAAGCATTGGAAAATTGAAAGAATAGAATATGGCATCAGTAGCTCCGACATACTATACAAACCAAGTTCAAGTGACCGACGAAGCGGCGAGTTTTTCGCCCGCGGTTCTCGAAGAAATGGATTCGCATCTGGCGAAGTATCCGCCGGAGCGAAAGCGTTCGGCATTGATTCCTTTATTGTTCGTCATTCAGCGCGAGCGCGGTTACGTTGACAACGCGGGCGTGAATTTTCTGGCAAAACTTCTTGATTTAGAAGTAACGGACGTTTGGGAGACCGTAACGTTTTACTCGATGTTCAACCTGCGAAAACTCGGCAGACATCATATTCAGATTTGCAAGACTCTATCGTGCCGCGTGATGGGCGAACCGGAAATTACCGAACATATCTGTAATAAATTGGGCATTCACGTCGGCGAAACGACCGCTGACGAAAAATTCACTGTCTCGCTCGTCGAA
>CADCUR010000073.1 GCA_902805935.1 uncultured Pyrinomonadaceae bacterium | reverse complement strand
ACGGCGACAACGACGTTTACGCCGACGACCAATAACGGTCTGACTTTTATCTCGAATCTTAACAATCCGTTTCCGACCGGCTTAAATCAAGCAAGCGGTTCTAGTCTCGGTTTGAACACATTGCTCGGAACCACTCTGGGCACGACGAACGCGACCGGACCGACCGCCGCGACGCTTTACGCTTACGACCGAAAAAACGCCAATTACGCCAAATTTATCGTCGGAATTCAGCGTCAATTGCCGTTTGACATCGGCGTCGAAGCTACATACGTTCACACGCGCGGTTCCGATCTGCCGGTTCTTCGCCAGTTGAATTATATTCCGCGCGAGTATCTTAACGATTTTTCAAACGCGACCGATGTCGCCGCTGTTAATGCCGCCGTGACGGCAACGCAAACGTTTTTGAATCAAACGGTAGCGAATCCGTTTCGCGGTCTCGTTCCGCAGAATTCGACTTTGAACGCCGCGACGATTCAGCGCCGTTTTCTTCTGACGCAGTTTCCGCAGTTTCAGGACGTGATTACGACCGAATACAATGGAAGCAGCACGTATAACTCTCTGCAATTGCAGGCGACCAAACGCTTAAATCAGGGACTTTCGTTCAACACGTCTTATACGTATTCGCGCGACAGAGAAAGGACGCGCCGCTTGAATCCGCAGGACGAAGAGCTGGACAATTCGCTTTCGGTTTTCGACCGCCCGCATCGCTTTACTTTTTCGGGCGTGTTTGAAATTCCGTTCGGACGCGGCAGAACTTATTTCAGCGACTTGAATCCGATTGTTGACGCAATTTTCGGCGGCTGGCAGTTCAACGCCGTTTACGAATGGCAGTCGGGCGAACCGCTCGTTCTCCAAAATGCGTTTTATGCCGGCGACATCAACCAATTGGAAAATCGAATCGGTCAGCGAGACGAGCAGGGTAGACGCTATGGCGTTGATATTCCGGCGTTCGACACGAGCGGTTTCACCAGCTTCGGAAACAACTACGTCATCAGCAGTCAGAATTCGCTGCGCGTGCTTCCTTATACGCTCGATAAATTCCGCAATCAGCCGTTCCAGAAATTCGATGTCGGGTTGACGAAAAACTTCCGTATCAACGAAAGAATGAAGCTGCAAGTGAGAGTCGAAGCGATCAACGCCTTTAACTGGGTTTATCTCGGCAACGGACTTCAGCTCGGCGTGACCAACGCGGCTTTCGGACTCGTTGGCGGTCAGCGCAATTTGCCGCGCGATATTCAGTTCGGCGGTAGATTCACTTTCTAACAATTTGACGGTGAAATTTTTAACCATCACATCAGCCTTTTGCGGCAACTAACCACAAAAGGCTGATGTCTTTCCGATAAAAATTTACGATGAAGATTTTGCGATTATTCGGCTTGGTTTTAATTTTCGGTTTGATGATTGTTAAAATTCAAGCCGAAATTTTTGTCGCTCCCAAAGCCGATCTCACGGTCGCGGCGGACGGCAGCGGCGATGTCAAAACCGTTAATGAAGCAATAAACAAAGTTCCGGCAAACAACAAAAAACGATTCGTCATCGCTATCAAAAAAGGCGTTTACAACGAGCAAGTCAGAATTCCCGCCGACAAGCCTTTCGTTTCATTGGTCGGCGAATCAGCCGAAAACACAAAATTAACTTTCAATATTTCCAACAAAGTCGCCGGATCGACTTCTGCCGCTTATGCTTTTTATGTTGCCGGTCACGATTTTTACGCGGAAAACATCACGTTTGAAAATTCGTTCGGTCAAGGCTCGCAGGCGGTCGCGGTTTTAACCGAGGGCGATAGATTGGTTTTCAAAAATTGCCGGTTTTTGGGTTGGCAAGACACGCTTTACGCGAAAAACGGCAGGCAATATTTCGAGAATTGCTACATCGAAGGTCACGTCGATTTTATCTTCGGACAGGCGGCGGCGGTTTTCGACAACTGCACAATTCATTCAAAAGGCGACGGTTACATCACCGCGCCGATGCGTTTCGCGGCTGACGAGACGAGCGGTTATGTTTTTCTGAATTCAAAACTGACGGGCGAGAATACGGACAAAGGCGTCTTTCTCGGACGACCGTGGCGCGCTTTCGGTCGAACGGTTTACCTTAATACCGAAATGGGCGCGCACATTCGCCCCGAAGGCTGGAACAATTGGGGGAAAGCCGAAAACGAAAAAACCGCGTATTTCGCCGAATACAATTCCAAAGGCGCGGGCGCGAAAATGAGCGAGCGCGTCAAATGGATTCATCAGCTTTCTGTAGAAGAAGCGGGAAAATTCGCGCCGGAAAATTTTTTGAAAGGAAAAGACAGCTGGAATCCAAAAACGGCAACGGGAAAATGGCAGGAAACGACGAAGCCGGATTACAAACCCGTTTCGTGGAATGATGCGACGAAACAGCCGCCGTTATGGTATCAAACCGACGAAGCGGCGCGCATCGCCGATCAGGTCGTTTTGTATCAGAAAGATAGCGGCGGCTGGGGAAAAAATATCGATATGGCGGCGATACTCACGCAAGCCGATAAAGATGCGCTCGTCAAAAGCAAATCGGGCGGCGAGACAACGATTGACAACGGCGCGACATACAGGCAGATTGAATATCTCGCGCAGGTCATTACGGCAAGTTTATTAAAAACGTCGCCGCCGAGCAATTTCCCGAAATATAAGGAAGCCTTTAACCGCGGCTTGGATTTTCTTTTCGCCGCGCAGTACGAAAACGGCGGTTATCCGCAGTTTTTTCCGCTTCGAAAAGGTTATTACACGCACATCACTTTTAACGACAACGCGATGATTAACGTTTTGAAGCTGATGCGTGAAATCGCCAAAAAGAAAGAAGATTATACGTTCGTTGACGAAGAGCGCAGAGTTAAAGCCGAAAAAGCAGTGGAAAAAGCGCTGCCGCTCATTTTAAAGACGCAAATCGAAGTTAACGGCGCAAAAACCGTCTGGGCAGCGCAGTACAACGAAAACACTTTGCAGCCGGCACCAGCCAGAAAATTCGAGCCGATTTCATTAACGGCGGGAGAATCGGTCGGCATCGTGCGATTTTTGATGTACGACAGCAAGCCGAATCAGGCGACGATCGACGCAGTCGAAGCAGCGATCAATTGGTATCGCGCCAATAAAATCGAAGGCATTCGCTGGGATCGAAAAAACGGCGAAAATCTTGTCGTTAAAGACAAAAACGCTGCGCCGATTTGGGGACGGTTTTACGAGCTGAAAATGATGAAGCCGATTTTCATTGGACGCGACGCGGTGATTCATTACGACGTGATGGAAATCGAAGCCGAACGGCGCAACGGTTACGCGTGGTATGTTTCCGAGCCGAACGAACTTTTGGAAAAAGATTACCCGAAGTGGAAAGCGAAAATTAAGAAAAATTAATTATGAAAAATCGTCGAGAATTTTTACAACTTCTTCTGGCGGGCGCCGGTGCCGGACTGTTTCTGCCGAACGTTTCTTTCGGGCAAGCGACTGCGAAAACTTCCGCTGATGCCTGGGCGAGCGAATATCCGAAAATTTTAACCAGGATTAAAGCGCCGACGTTTAAGAAAAAAGATTATTTAGTCACGAAATACGGCGCGGTGGCTGACGGAAAAACGCTTTCGACCGAAGCGTTTCGGAAAGCGATTGACGCTTGCGGCAAAGCGGGCGGCGGGCGCGTCGTTGTTCCAGCGGGCGAGTTTTTGACTGGCGCGATTCACTTGAAATCAAACGTCAATCTGCACGTTTCAAAAGGCGCGACAGTGAAGTTTTCGATTGATCCGAAAGCATATCAGCCGCTCATTTTTACGCGTTGGGAAGGTATGGAAATGATGGGTTTGTCGCCGCTGATTTATGCTTTCGAGCAGACGAACGTCGCCATCACGGGCGAAGGCACTTTGGACGGACAAGCGGCAAACGAAAACTGGTGGTTTTGGAAAGGCAACAAACAGGACGGCTGGCGCGAAGGAATGCCTAATCAAAAACCCGCGCGCGCTAAACTGTACGAAATGATGGCGAAGGGCGTACCGGTTAAAGAGCGAGTTTTCGGCGAAGATTCGTATTTGCGACCGCAGTTTATTCAGCCGTACCGCTGTAAAAACGTTTTGATCGAAGGCGTGCGCATCATTCGCTCGCCGATGTGGGAAATCAATCCGGTTTTGTGCGAAAACGTGACGGTCAGAAAAGTTCAGGTTTCTACACACGGACCGAATAACGACGGCTGCAATCCCGAATCGTGCAAAGACGTGTTGATCGAAGACTGCTTTTTTGACACGGGCGACGACTGCATTGCCATCAAATCCGGCAGAAATGAGGACGGCAGACGAATCAATGTGCCTTCGGAAAACATTATCATACGCAATTGCACAATGAAGGAAGGACACGGCGGCATCACTGCCGGAAGCGAAATTTCCGGCGGCGTCCGCAACGTTTTCGCCGAAAACTGTCGGCTCGACAGCCCGAATTTGGATCACGCTTTGCGCGTCAAAAACAACGCTTCGCGCGGCGGCGTTTTGGAGAATTTCTATTTCCGCAATATTACTGTCGGACAGGTCGCGCATGCCTTAATCACGATTGATTTCAACTACGAAGAAGGCAAAAAAGGCAATTTCACGCCCGTGATGCGCAACTTCTTCGTCGAAAATTTAAAGAGCGGCAAAAGCAAATACGTAGTTGACGTGCAGGGTTTTGAAAACGCGCCGATTTATAATCTACAAATCAAAGATTCGACGTTTGAAAATGTCGCCAGCGGCGCGGTCATTGCGAATTTGAAAGACGCCGAGCTGGAAAACGTCCGCATCAACGGCAAGATCGTCGAAAACCTGAGCGAAGTCGCCGTCAAAGTTGCGCCTCGAAAGAACAGTTAAAACCGGAATCGGAAATGTCTAAAATAAAAAATATAAATCGTCGCGATTTTGTCAAAACTGCGAGCGTCGCTGCGGCATCCGTTCTGCTCACAAATTCACCGGCGATTTCAGCGCAAACAAATAAAAAACGCCGCTACGCAATTGTCGGAACCGGACACCGCGCGACCGGAATGTGGGGCAAGGATTTAGCGCAAAAATATGCGAACGAAGTCGAATTCGTCGGTTTGTGCGACAAAAACGGGAAAAGAGTAGAAGCCGGACGACAGCTTATCGGTGTTGATTGCCCGACGTTTACGAATTTTGACGAGATGCTTGCCAAAGTGAAACCGGAGCTTTTGATGGTGACGACGGTCGATTCGACGCATCACGAATTTATCATCAAAGCCGTCGCCAAAGGCATCACGGTAATCACCGAAAAACCGATGGTCACGGAAGCAAGCCAATGCCAGTCGGTTCTCGACGCTGAAAAGAAACATAATAATAAAATCATCGTCACTTTCAATTATCGCTACGCGCCGAAACATCAGAAAATAAAGGAAATCATTCAGGCAGGCGAAATCGGCGACGTGACTTCCGTCAATTTTGAATGGTATCTCGACACGCGCCACGGCGCGGATTATTTTCGGCGCTGGCATCGTTTGAAAGCGGGCGGCGGCAGTCTTTGGGTGCACAAAGCGACGCATCATTTCGATTTGATGAATTGGTGGCTCGCCGCCGATCCGGTTGAAGTTTCGGCTTACGGCGATCTGAATATTTATGGCGCGAAAAACAGTCCGTTTCGCTATACGAACTGCCGCCCGTGTCCGCATAAATCGAAATGTCCTTTTTACTGGGATATGACGAAAGACGCGCGGCTGATGAAACTTTACGCCCAGGCGGAAGACGTTGACGGTTATTTTCGGGACGGCTGCGTTTTCCGCGAAGACGTTGATATTTACGATACGATGGCGGCGAACGTGAAATATTCAAACGGAGTGATGCTGAATTATTCCTTGAACGCTTCGATGCCGATCGAAGGTTATAGGCTTTCGTTTACCGGAACGCGCGGGCGGCTCGAAGTGCGCGATTACGAGCGCCAGCCGTTTGAAGTGGCGGAAAAGAGCGAAGCCTTTTTGATGAAAAATTTTACCGGCAAACGCGAAAAGCTCCAGATGCCGCAAATCGAAGGCGGACACGCGGGTGGCGACGACCGTCTGCGCGATGTGATTTTCAAAAACGCGCAAGTGCCGGATTATTTGAAACTGCCGAGCGCACGTGCAGGTGCGATGTCGTGTTTGACCGGAATCGCGGCGCGGACGAGCATCGAGAAAAAACGTCCGGTGAAAATTTCCGAGTTGATTCGTTTATGAAAATGAATTCGAGTATGAAAATTTTTAGTGTTTTAGCTTTGATTATTTTCGCGGGCGTTCCCGTCTTCGCGCAAAAATCGCCGATTGTCGTTTATCTCGCGGGCGATTCGACGATGGCTGAGAAAAAACCGGAGAAACGACCGGAAACAGGCTGGGGCGAAATGCTGCAGGCGTATTTTGACGAAGGAAAAGTCAAAATCGAAAATCACGCGCAAAATGGCAGAAGCACGCGCACTTTTATCAGCGAAAATCGCTGGCAGACAATCGTTGATAAATTGAAAAAAGGCGATTACGTCTTTGTTCAGTTCGGGCACAACGACCAATCCAAGGAAAAAGTTGACCGTTATACGCCGCCCGAAGATTACCGGAAAAATCTGATTCGTTTCATCGAAGAAGTCAGGGCGAAAAATGCAAATCCAGTTTTGCTTACGCCGGTGATGCGCCGCAAATTCGACGCCGAAGGAAAATTTGTTGACCAACACGGCGTTTATCCGGGAATAGTGCGCGAAGTGGCGAAGGAATACAAAACGCCGCTGGTTGATATGCACCGCACGAGCGAAAAAGTTCTCGTCGGTTATGGCGTCGAAGAATCTAAAAAGTTGTTTCTGCAATTACAGGCAGGCGAAAATCCGAATTACCCGAACGGCGTCAATGACAATACACATTTCAATCCGCGTGGCGCTGAGGAAATGGTAAAGCTCGCGGTTGAGGGAATTCGAGAACAAAAAATCGGTCTGCGAAAATACTTGAAAAAGTAATTATGAAAGTCATTTCAAGTTTTATTCTTTTGTTATTGATTTCGGCGGTTTTCGCTCAAGCGCAGAGCAAACCGCTTTCGGAGCGTTTGTCCGATACTTTGATGAACCGCATCTGGGTTGATGACAAGACTCCGCCGGGAATTCCCGCGAAATGGAATTATGAACAGGGCGTTCAGTTAAAAGCCGTCGAGCAAATGTGGTATGCGACGGGCGATGCGAAATACTACAATTTCATCAAGTCGGGA
>CADCUR010000072.1 GCA_902805935.1 uncultured Pyrinomonadaceae bacterium | reverse complement strand
AATAAAACATCATGGGGTCACGGCTGGTCAACCAGGGCTGGTCTTTATGCCCGGATAGATGAGTGAGTCGAGGCGCTCGGGCGCGAGTGCCGGTACTCGGGAACAAAGAGAGCCAAAAGAAGCAATTAACGAAAAAATCTAACCATTCGAGTTGCGCTTTTGAAAACAAGTGTCGAGCAGAGGTGCGTGGAATTTTCACTTGACATCTGCTCCGTCTTCATAGATGAGACAAAAATTTGAAAGGAAACTGTTTAAACTTACAGCCTCCTTTCAAATTAGAAGATGATTTTAGCGATTAACAGTAGGAATGTCGCCGTTCTGACCGAAATGTCGGAAATCGAAAGCTCCGTCAACGCTTCTCCAGATATACCAGACGCCGTTTGACGGGCGAAAAACCGCGATGTCGGTTTTGTTGTCGCCGTCGTAATTTCCGGCAACCGGAACGTCTGTACCTAATCCGAACTGGCGGAAATCGTATGTGCCGTTAGAACTGCGCTGAATATACCAGGTGCCGTTTGACGGTCGGAAAACGCTCGTATCGGCTTTGCCATCGCCGTCGAAATCGCCCGCGATGGGAATGTCTCCGCTCTGCCCGAAATGCAAGGCACCGAATCCGCCGTCGCTGCTTCTGAGCCAATACCACGCGCCGTTGCTCGGTCGGAAAACCGCGATGTCCGATTTACCGTCGCCGTCCATATCGGCGGCGACCGGAATATCTTCGCTGGCGCCGAACTGCACGCCGAGGAAGCCGGAATCACTGCTTTTTTGGATATACCAAGTTCCGTTCGACGAGCGGTAAACGGCTAAATCACTGCGACCGTCGCCGTCAAAATCGCCGCGCACGGGCGTATCGCCGGCAGAGCCGAACTGCGCCGTCGTCGCGCCGCCGTCCGAACTGCGCCTGATAATCCAAACGCCCGCGCCGTTCACGTTTTGAAAAACCGCCGCGTCTGTTCTGCCGTCGCCGTCATAATCGCCCGAAACCAGTTTGTCGTTTGCGCCGCCCAGAATTTGCGCGCTGAATCCCTGACTGTTTTGGATATACCAGGTTCCGGCTGAGGGGCGAAAGACTGAAATATCGTTGCTTCCGTCGCCGTCGAAATCGCTGCCGTTTGAATGCGATGTCAGTTGTCCGCGAATTTCGCCGTTCGGGTTGCCGGCGCTGGCGATAACCGCTGACCATAAACCGGTGCGAAGCTGCGCGACCTGAATCGCCGTTACTGGAATCGTCGCGTTCGGAAAATTACCGTTTGTTCCGCCAATATTCGGGAAACTATATACGACGCTCGTTGTTCCGACTGTAATCTCGATTCTCGCGCTCGTTTGCGCGCTCGACAAATTATGAAATTCGCCGGTAATCGTCGCCTGGGTTTCGTTTTGGTTTAAGAAAACCTTAACTTCGCCCGTCGCGTTCGTCGCAACCGGCGGACTCATTCGGCTGCCCGTCAAGTGAGCTTCAAAATACCTGCCTTGGCTCGGCGTCGGACTGACGGACGGACTCGGACTGGGACTCGGAGTTGTGCCGCCGCCGACAAATATTCCCGAAAGAATCGTCGCAACGCCGTTTCTGATGGCAATAGTCGAGCCAGCCGTAATGACCGGAACGGTTTGTCCGTTGTCGCTGCGAAGCCGAAGTCTGCCTTCGCCGCCGCCTTCCAAAATTAAGTTTCCGACCGCCGCGTTATTAACCAAGACGGCGAGCGCCGTTCCGGGCGGCAGATTAATTTGTCGCACACGGATTTCCAATTCCGTGCGGCTGCTATGGATTTCATACTGAGCGAAGCCATTCGGCAAAACGCCGTTCAATGTCGGTCCGTTCAAAGCCGCGAATAAATCACCGCCGTTCGGGGACGGACTCGGTGAAACCGTCGGACTAGGTGAAACTGACGGCGAGATGCTCGGTGACGGTGACGGAGAATTTGTCGGCGAAACTGATGGGGACGGCGAACCGCTTGGGGAGACACTCGGCGACGGACTCGGACTGACAATGCCGAACGTGCCGGTCAAAATGTTAATCGCGCCTTGTCTGAGGACTATCGGATTTCCGCTGCTGACGCTCGGAACGTTTTGCCCGTTATTTGTATCAATGTTAAAAAATCCGCTGCCGCTATTGATGCCGATTTGTCCGACAAATGCATTGTTGACGTAGATGTCAAGCAGAGTGCCGGACGGTAGATTGACGGAGAACACTTGAACGCTCAAACGTCGTCTTTCGCCGCCGCCGTCCGGTTCAAAACGATGTTCGGCAAATCCCGAAGGCGTAACGCCGCCGATTGCCGCGCCGGTTAAAGTAGCGCCGATTCTAACCTCGCCGGAGATGTCGCTGGCTTCCGCAATCGTGTCGTTTACTGTAAACGGGACGATTGCCCATGCAAAAGCCAGCATCAATACCGCGCTGATTTTCAAAAGATTGCGATTTTTTACTGTTTTGGTCATTTTATTACCTTCCTATATTCCTTGGATTTCGTTTGCCTGACCGTTTCTCGAAATGTCGTTTTGCTTGTGGCAATTTCATTGAAATACGGCTTTTCACTTATACAGTGGGGAAGTTTCAGATTAAAAGACATTCGGTTTCAAATTTTTCGAATAAAAAAAGTCAGCTAAATTTAGCTGACTTTCCTTTATCTGACTTTTCGCATCGTCCAAATTTTATTCTGGACAGACGCCGACTCGCGGCACGCCGCAGCTTTGATTATTGGTCACGGCGCACAACGCGTCGAGACGGCTCGTATCCATTGCAATGCCTCGGCTAGGAAGCGAGCAATCCCATTCGATTCCAGTGTCGTCGAGCCGGTCAACCAAAACGATCGGAGTCATCAGCGGGTTTCGAGATTTGACCAATGCCGCGACTCCCGAAGCAATCGGCGCCGCCATCGAAGTTCCGCTCCAAAGCCCGAAGCGCCCGCCCGGAAGCGCGCTGACGATGTTTTCTCCCGGCGCGACCGATCTGACCCAGCGGTCGCCGCCGCTTCCGGTGTCGGGCGACATAGTGGAAAACTTGGCTAATTGGTCAATTCGAGTGCTGGCGGCGACGGCTAAAATACCGTCAACGCTGTTGGCGCGTTCAGCCGCCGGATAAACGGGCGTCGTTCCGAGCGTCATTCCATTAGGATTCAGAATTTGCCCGCCGTTTCCCGCGCCGATGATAAACGCTAATCTTTCCGATCCGGCTTCGGGAAACGTCTTCAAATCCGGCGTTGCGCCGTCATCGCAAAAATCAGCCAAATCTTTCAAAAGCTCGACGTTGTCGGGGTAACCGAAACTGATGTTTACAATGTCGGCGCCGTCATTAGTATTTGGATTGCCGTCAGGATTAGCAGCCCAAATCATCGCGGCTGCCACGCGCCAAAGTTCGCCTTCGCCGTCTGAATTTAAAACGCGGAGCGGCATAATTTTGGCTTCCGGTGCCGCAAGCGCGATGATGCCCGCGACGTGCGTGCCGTGTCCGTAGGACGGATTCTGACGCAGCGCGCCGACTTCGCTCGGATTCGAGTCGTTATCAACAAAGTCGTAACCCGGCACGAGTTTTCCCGCAAAAGCCGGATGCGTTAAATCAATTCCCGTGTCGAGAACCGCGACGATCACGCCCGCGCCGCGCGATCCTTGCGGATGATTGTGCGCCTCTTGCAGCCGAATCTTACTCGGAAACCATTGCCGGTTGTAACCTTTAATACTTCCGCCGGTCGCCCAGGAATGTCCGGTCGCCCAGGAATGTCCGATTGTCCACGGTAAACCTTCTCTTTCCGCCGCCGACAATTTTCGGTTGACTTCCGGTTTGGTAATGCGCGCGTCGCCAGCCATCACGCCGACGACCTGCGTCGGCGTTTGCCCGTTCGTAATCCGCATCCGAAATGTCGGCGGCGTTCCGACTTGTCCGAGCGGCGCCGGGTCGAGTCCGTATTGCGCGGCGACGGCTGGTAAGTTAGCCGAGTTCCGCAATTCAAAAATCACTTCGTTCGGAACGCAATCACAGTTATTCGCCTGCGCCGAAATTTTTTGTTCAAATTTCGCCGTGAATAGAAAAAAAACAAATATAATAACCAGAGCTGCCCGCCGCCAAATTTCGATTAATTTATTCATTTTTTCCTCTGAAAAACCACAATTGCTTTTACATCGTTCGCACAGTGCATTTAATTTTACCAAAAAGACACTTGTCATACTAAAAAAAAGAAACGGGGAAAAGCTGATTGATATTGCTCAACCCGTCTTTTTCATCGGTTGTCTTTCTCACCTTCCGATCAGCGCAAAGGGCGACCAGAAATACGGATGTACTCCGCGCTCGATAAATTTACACTGAGCGATTTTCAGAGCTTCGGAAGCGGTTTTTCCCGTTTGCAGTTCGGCGTAAAAATTCTGCATCAAATCAGCCGTCGCTTCGTCGTTGACCGCCCATAAACTTAAAACCAAAGATTTCGCGCCCGCCGAGAGAAAGCCGCGCGCCAAGCCTAAAATCTCGTCGCCCGCGAAAATTTTATTCAAACCAGTTTCGCACGCGCTCAAAGTAACGATTTCCGCCCGCAGTTTTTGCGCGCATACGTCTCTGACGGTCACGAAACCGTCCGCCAGATGCAGACTCGAAAACAAGGGATTTTCGGGACGAAACTGCCCGTGACAGGCGAGATGCAAAACGTCGAAACGCCGCGCGTTTTCCGTAAATGCCGCAAACGTCGCCCGCTCGCCCGTTAAACTTTTCGATTTGGTAAAGATTTTTTTGAGGTTTTCGATTTCCCGCGCGACGAGCGGAATGCGCTCGTCGGCGTAACCGATCAGCAAAGCGTTTCTTAATTTACGCTGCGGCTTCGACGCTAAAAACTGCCAAACGGTTGCGCTCGGCGCGTAAACGATTTCCCGCATTTCGATTTGGTAATTCGTATCGTCGTAGAGCGCGTGAAACGGAACGTAATAAAGCGCGCCGACGGGAACAATCGTCAAATCGCGTTTTTCGATGAAAATTTCAATTGGTTTGATAAGTTTTTCATACAACTTTCGCAGATAAAATAAAGCGCGTTTTTTTAATTCCGGCAAAAACGATTCCAAAACTCGCGCGCCGTAACGCAGACTCCCGAACTGAAAATGCAGATTTTCGAGCAGCCGGAGAATTTCGCTTTCTTTCGCTAAATCTGCAACGAAACGGATTTTTTTATCGGTTACGACGAACACGGAAAGATTGCCGTCGAAATTTACAAATTCCAACAATGCGCGTCGTTCGCCGAGCTGGTCTTGCAGCCGCGCAAAGTCCAAAAAATGCCGCTCGCCGAATTTCGATTCGTCGGTGCTGGCGATTTGACGCAGCAAATCGGCAACCGCCTTTTCACGCTTTTTCGCTTCCGTCTGCAAATTTTCGATTTCCGCATCATCGGCGCGGCGAAGGCGGCTGTAAAACCAATTCAACTGCTCGCGCGCGATTTCCAATTTTTCGAGCAATTCGGCGGAAACTTTATTTTCTCCGTCGTTTGCCGTCTCGGAAGAGTTGCCCAAACTCTCCGCCAAAGAGCGCGAACGCGCTTTTTCAATCATCAAAAACGCCGCTTTAAATTTATTTTCCGCCAGATGAATTTTCGCTATCAGCTCGAACGGCGTGAGTTTGTCTGCTAAAAAAGCCATCCGAAACTCTTCCGCCGCCAGCGGCGCGCGCGCGCGTTCAATCAACCGAATCGCGCCGCGAAAATGCTTTTTGGCTTGCGCGTAATCTTCTTCCGAGGCGGCGAGTTTGCCGAGCGAGATTTGCGCCGTTTGCGCCGTGTTCGGTTGTTCCTGTTTGATTGATTCGGCGTAAACTCGAAAGAGTAATTGTCGCGCTTTTTCATTTTCGCCCAAGTTTCGCAAGGCTTCGGCTCGGAGCCAACGCGCGCTCAACAGATGACGTATATTTTCCGATTGGTTGAGAAACGACTCGGCTTCTTCGGTCAAGTTCAATGCTTTTCGGTAATTTTGTAAATTGAGTTCGAGCATCGCTTCATTCAATTTAACCGTCGCCGCGCCGACCTTGTTGTTTTCCAAAACATAAAGCAGCGCTGCTTTTTTTAATTCACGGCGCGCCGTCGCGGTTCGATTCAAAACCGCAGCGACTCGTCCGAAGTTGGCTCGCGCTCTGGCTTCTTCGCCTTGCATTTTCAGCTTGCGTAATTCGCCCGCCACGCGTTCGTAAATTGCAACGGCTTCGGCGGTTAGATTTAGTTCGAGGTAAACGTCGGCAATTTCGAGCGCGGCGACGGCGGTTTGATGCGGCATTTGCAAAGTTTCGTATTTTCGGCGCGAGAGTTCTAAAAATTTTAATGCCCGGTTGTAATCTCCTCTGAAAAGCGCGAGATTTCCCATACTCGCTTCGATTTCCGCTTCGGTGACGGACATTTTCGCCGCTTTAGCCAGACGCAGCGCCTGGGAATAAAAGTTTTCGGCTTTTTTGAATTGATTCAGAGCGGCGTAAGTGATGGCGAGACCATTTTTCGCCATTGTCAGCCACGTCGTCTCGTCGTTTTTAAGAAATCGCTCGTGCGCCGCCAAATAAAACTTTTCGGCTTGGGCGTGAAGCTCGCATCTCGAAGCGGTATTTCCTAAATTCATCTCGATTTTTCCCGATGTCAGTTCGTCGCCGTATTTTTCAAAAATTTTGAGCGCGTTTTTTCCGCATACGACCGCCTCATGGTATCGTCCGAGCAAGGCAAGCGGATAAAGTTTGGCGACTTGCGTTCGGGCGGCTTCGTATTCCTTGTTGATTGTTTGAAAAATTTCTGCGGATTTATCGAGAGTATTAAGTGCCGAGTCGAATTTTCCTTCGGTTAGAAGGGCTACCCCTGCGACCCAAAACGACAAGGCTTTTATTTCTTCGGCTGGTTTGATTTTAACTAAACTGTCGAGCGCCTGAGCCGCTTTTTGAACTCTCCGCGGCTCATTTGTCCAGGATTCGTAGTAGGTATCTCGAAGAGCCTGCGCCAGTTTAAGAAAGTTTGATTCGGGTAAATCTTCGAGCAGAATTTTTCGGTCGGATTCTTTTTTTGCTTCGATTAATTTTTCTGCCAAATCTTTGAAGTTCATAAACGATTTACTTTTTCAAGAAATGGAAAACGTAAAGGCGAGCAATGCCCGCCTTCTTTATTTTATTCCTGGCATTTAACTGTATCGAATGCCCGCCTACTTTAACTCCAAATCTCGGACAACGATTTCCTTTTCGCCGCCCTGCACAATCAAGCTATAAATTCCGCCCGGGATTTCTTTTAACCTAAACTCGCCGATTTCGTTGACGGCGGTTTCAAAATCGCCGAGTTTAACCG
>CADCUR010000071.1 GCA_902805935.1 uncultured Pyrinomonadaceae bacterium | reverse complement strand
GCTTGACCAACGCCCGCCTTAAAAATCCGCTGTGAAATTTTCTTTAATTGTTTAACCGATATATTCAATCGCTCCTTTTACACCCAAAATAAGAAAAAATAAAAATTCAGAATGAATACTGTAACGCTTTACGGCGCCGAGAAATTATTTCAGAACCTGGCACAAAAGTTGAATCGCTCTTTGATGACTCGAAAAATTCGAGCCGGTGTAAAAAATCTCTCGGATTGTGAACTGACGACTTTTTATCTTGAACGAAGCGAAGGCGCCCTTAAATTACGGAGAAAAATAAATTGGAAAATTTCAATTCATCAGACAACAGCCTGCCAGCCAAAATTTTTTTGTGGCTGATATTTAGCGTAAGTCTTTTGATTTTCGGCGCGGCAGTTTACGAAAGTTTCTCGTTTTCCGCCGCGCAGTTTGTCGCTCTGTCGGTTACGCTTATCATCGCCGCGTTCGTCAGTCAGTATCAATTTACGATTCCGCGAACCGGAATAACAATCACCGCAAGAGAACTGATAATTTTTTGGGGAACGATTTGGCTTGGCACAGCGGGCGGCGTTCTGCTTGCCGTCGGCATGTCTGCCGCTCAACATAAAATCGCGCGGAACGACAAAAGAGAACAATTGTTTGGCGCATTGGTCAACGTCATTGCGGCTTTTGTGGCGGGAAACGTTTTTTATTCGATTTTGCAAAACATCGCCGGTTTCGGCGAAGCATCGGTCGGCGGAAACGCGCTTGCCTTTGGCTGGCTGGCGACGGCGGCAGCGGCGATGGCTTTGGCGCATTACGCCTTCTCGGAATTTCTGCTGGCAATCTTTTTCAGACTCGAAACCGATTCTTCAATTTTTGATTTTTGGAAAGAAGCTACCGTTCCGTCGCCGGTTAAATATGCGGTCGGTATTGTCGCCGCGTTCGTCTTTCACTTTGCATTTCTCCAGTTCGGTTTATACTTCGGTTTGGTTCTTTTGCCGTTGACCGTTTTCGGGCATTTCGCTTATCGGCTGCACCTCACCCGTTTAGCTCAAAAAACCAAAGAAATTACGGAAGCCAGCCGCATTCATCTAGCGACCGTCGAAGCGCTGGCGACGGCGATTGATGCCCGCGATCAGGTTGGCATCGGTCACGTGCGCCGAACACAAATTTACGCGGTAGGCATCGGCGAGTTTTTAAAATTGTCTGCCGACGAACTCGAAGCCATCAACACGGGCGCGCTGCTGCACGACATCGGCAAACTCGCCGTTCCCGATCATATCCTGAATAAACCCGGACGACTGACGCCTGCCGAAATGGAAAAAACGAAAATTCACGCGTCGGTCGGCGCAGCAATTTTAGAAAAAATAAATTTTTCATATCCGGTCGTGCCGACGGTCAAACATCATCACGAATGGTGGGACGGAAGCGGTTACCCGGACAATCTGAAAGGCGAAAACATTCCGCTGACGGCGCGGGTTTTAGGAGTCGCCGATGCTTACGACACGCTGCGCGGCGCGCGTCCGTATCGTCCGGCGCTGGCGCGCGACGAAGCCCGCCGATTTCTTTTAAGCGGCGCGGGAACGCAGTTCGACCCGCAAATCGTTGATGTATTTTTGCGAAATTTAAGCAAGTTCGAGGCGAAGATCGAAGCGCAGGGATTTTCCTACGTTTTCGACCGAGAAAGCGCTGCCGAGACTTACAACAACAGCAGCAACTGCGGCGTTGACGGACAAAGTTACGTCGAACAAATCAAACGCGCCAATCATGAAGTTTTCACGCTCTACGAACTGGCGCGGGTTTTCAGCTCGTCCTTAAATCTGCACGAAACCGTTTCTTTATTCGTTGAAAAAATCGGCGAACTCGTTCCGTTCGATACGTGCGCCGTTTATTTAATGGAGGAAACGGGTGATTTCGCCAAAGCGGTTTACGTGCAGGGAGCGAACAAATCCGTGCTGAAAAACAAACGAGTCAAAATGGGCGAGGGCGCGACCGGCTATGCCTTAAAGATGCGGACAGCCGTGCATAACATCGAGCCAGGACTTGATTTCGATTTCAGCAGCTTTGACCTCGACGAGGATTATATCGCGATGGCGTCTCTGCCTTTGATTGCCGACGAAAAACTAATCGGCGCAGTTTCGCTTTATTCGTGTGATTTGGAAAATTACGAAGAAGAACATATGCGTCTGCTCGAGACGGTTTCGCGCATCGCGTCTGACGCGATGCGCGTCGCGTTGCAGCACGCCGAATCCGAGTTACGCGCGCTGACCGACCCGATGACCAATCTGCCGAACGCGCGCAGCCTGCAAATGCAGTTTGAAAAGGAAACGGCGCGCACCAGCCGCAACGGAGCGAACTTTCATTTGTTAATGCTCGACCTCGACGGATTCAAAGCGGTGAACGACACTTTCGGACACAAAACCGGCGACAAATTATTAAAGGAACTCGCCCGCGTAATGACCGCTCAACTGCGCGATTACGATTTTCTGGCGCGTTACGCGGGCGATGAATTCGTTGCCATCGTGCCGGAAACCGACCGCGAAGGGATCGGTGAATTAAGCCGTCGAATCGAAAAAGCCGTTAACGAATTCGTTTTGCCGATAGGCGAAGACGAATGCGCGCGCGTCGGCATAAGCATCGGCGCGGCGTGTTATCCAGACGACGGCGAAACGCTCGACCAGATCATCATCCGCGCCGATGAAGGAATGTATGCGGTCAAAGCGCAGCGCAAACAAACTCATCTTAATCAACTGCTTTCGCCGCCGCTCGCGGAATTTACGCCGGAAACCGCGCCGTGCGACGATCACGTTTCAAAAGAAAACTTCATCATCAAACCGGAAGTTTTGCCGTGCGATGATTTTTTGCCGGAAGAAAGTTCCATCGTCGAGCTCGATGAAAGCCACGTCATTTCGTCGGCAATCAATTAACTTGAGCGAATGTCGCGCTAACGTGAAATTCGCCCGTTTGAAATCAAGGTAAAGAATCGCGTTAAAATATAGCGCGTCGGCGCGCTAATCAATTAAGCTATTTCGAGCCGCAAACCGTCACGCGCCTGCATAACTTCGCACGGTGGCGAAAACTTGACGACTTCCTTTTCAAAATCAACGGCGTCCCATTCCGGGTAAAGATGAACTAAGACGGCTTTTTTAGGTTTAGCGTAACGAATCAAGCGCATCGCTTCGCTGAGTTCGAGATGCGTTTCGACCGGTTTATTCGCAAAAAAAGAACATTCCAGAACGAGCAAATCTACCGCTCGCGCCAGCGTTCCCAAAGTTTTCTCGTATCCGGTGTCCGCCGAATAAACGATTGTCGCATCGTTTTCGTTCCGAAGATGAATCGCCAGACTTTCCGGCGTGTGCGGCGTGTCGAGCGCGACGGCTTCAATTTTTTCTAAAATCGCAAACTTCTCTAACGGTTCGACTTCCGAGATTTCTACCGGAAACGGCTGCTTCAACAAATTATATTCGTTCGCTGCATCGAACTTTTCGATTAAATCGCGTAAACCTTTCGCGCCGAAAATCTTCAGCGTTTTTGTTCGCGTCTGCGTTTCGGGCGCGTATTTCGTGCCGAACAAAAACGCGGGCAGCCCGCCGATGTGGTCGAGATGAAAATGCGAAATCCAAATCGCGTCCAGATTCGCCCAATCAAGATTTTCCTGCGCCATTCGATGCACGGCGGAAGCCGAACAATCGAGCAGCAGCGAACTGCCGCTCGCGTCGAGCCAGAAACCGGACGAACTTCTCTGCGGATGAGGCACGGACGTTCCCGCACCCAAAACAACAAATTTCATAAAGTAATTAAACCGCAAAGAACGCACGAGAAGCAAAGAATAATACACAGCGACAAAGGAGATAGACAGGAATAAAAACAAAAACAAAATCTTTTCTCATCCCTTTCATCTGCTTCATTCCTGTGTATTATTCTTCTTTTATGTAATCTCTGTGGTAGATTTTTTATATGAATGAAATTGATGTTTTAGCGATCTTCGCACACCCGGATGATGTGGAATTAACCGTCGGCGGAACGCTTTTGAAGATGAAGTCTTTGAATTATAAAACCGGCGCGCTCGATGTTACGCGCGGCGAAATGGGAACGCGCGGCACTGTCGAGGGACGCGCCGCCGAAGCCGAAGAAGCGGCGAAAATCCTAAAGCTCGACGTGCGGGAAAATCTCGGTCTGCCCGACGGTCGCGTTTTCGCCACCGACGATGAGCGCGCAAAATTAGTCAGAGTTTTGCGCCGTCTGAAACCGAAAGTTTTGCTCACGCACCAGATTGACGACCCGCATCCCGACCATCATCACATCGCCCAGCTTGTCAGAGAATCGGCGCGCCTGGCTTCGATGCGTAAATACGACGCGGATTTCGGACAAGAGAAAATCCAAGTTCCGATTGTCGCGCACAACATTTTTTCGCAGCGCGTCGCGCCGTCGTTCATCGTTGACATTTCGGAATTTCTTGAACAAAAGACCGAAGCGATTCGCGCGCACGCTTCGCAGTTTTACAACCCGAATTCCAGAGAGCCGGAAACGCGCTTAACGAGCAAAGGCTTTATCGCCGAATTAGAAAACCGTTCGCGCTATTTCGGCAGTTTAATCGGTGCCGCGGCGGGCGAGCCTTTTTTCGTCCGCGAAGCACTGAACGTCGAAGACCCGATTGCGCTTTTGACGCGTCCGATGAATCTTTATTCTTAAACTTAAATAGCTTGGCTTTCACCGCGTGACTCGTTAAAATTCCAAGCAAAATTATTTCAACGCAAATTAATTGATGAGAAAAATTACAGTAATCGGTTTCGTTATTCACGTTTGCTTTTTCGCTCAATCGTTCGCGCAGATTCCTACGACTGTCGCAGTGCAGATCATCCGCGCCGAAGATGAACGGCGATACGACAAAACTTTGGAAGATTTGATGAAGATGGGAGGCGAGAAACTTCGCATTCGCGCCGCGCTCGCTGCCGGACGCATCGGCGATGATCGAGCCGTTCCCGCTTTGATAAATCTTTTGGGGTCTGGTTCCTCAGGTGAACTTCGAGAGATGGCGGCGTTCGCGCTCGGCGAAATCGAATCTGTCAAAGCGGCGGACGCAATATTGAAGAATTTAGCGAATGAAAAACTTGCGCCGGAAACTGGCGCGCGTCTGATTGAAGCGGCGGGAAAAATCGCGGCGGCAAACGCTAAAGACCCGAAAGCCATTGAAATCAGCAAAGCAATTCTCGACGTTTTGGATGCGGAAGCGAGGCGACCAAAACAAGACCGCTTGACCGTTTTGCTCGGCTTGACGGCGATTTTGCGGGCGCGTCCCGAAAAAGGCGATTCGGTCGCGGCGAGGTTTTTGACGAACATTGACCCGAGAATCCGCGCCGACGCCGCCAACACTTTATCGAGAATTCGCGCCAAAAACGCCAACGAGCTGCTTCGCGCAATGCTTCTCGCCGATGACGACGCGATTGCCCGCGCAAACGCGGCTCGCGCGCTCGGCGCGGCGGAAGACAAAGAGTCGTTCAATATTTTAATGGAATCGGCTTTAACAGACGACGATTCACGCGTGCGCGTGTCGGCGATTCGCAGTTTGGGAAGTTTGAAGGACGCGAAAGCCGCCGATAGATTACTGACGCGCGGAGAAAATCTTTTGAATGATTACAAAAAATCAAAATTCGCTTTCCCGGTTGAGAAAAACGAACTGCTCGAAATAGCTGCGACTTTAGGCAGAATTTTGCCGAATGCGAATGATAAAAGAGCAATTAATTTTTTAATAGGTCTTCGCACGCTCGATAAACTTCAATCGCCGGAAACCGAAATTGCAATGGCTCGTATTTCACCCGCCGAATATCTGACCGAAACGAATCATTTGCCCGTTTTGATAAACTCAAGACAAATCGAATGGCGAAATTTAGCGGCGGTTTCGCAAGGATTGGGCGAGCTTTCGGCTTTGCCCGACAAATGTTTTGATTGTCCGCGACAAGGAGCCGAATCAATTTTGCGTGCGTTTATGTCTCAAAAGAATTTAGATTCGCTCACTCTTGCCATTCCTGATTTGTTGCGAGCTTTCGCCACATTCAAAACAAATGATTTAGCTGAAATTTTACGTGGACATTTGAAACATAAAGACACAATTGTTCGTGCCACAGCCGTCGAACTCTTAGGCGAATTGCCGCCGGAGCAAATACGTTTCGGCGATTTTGAAGATTCTTTTCGCATCGCGCTCGAAGACGAAAAATTGAACGACGCGTTGCTGGCGACAATCGAAGCGATTGGGAAACAGAAAACCGAACGCGCCGCCGATTTTCTGAAAGACAGAATTTACTATTTGGCAAAACTGAATCCAAAATATGGCACGTCAAAATATCTGGCTCGCCGCCGCATCAGCGCTTTGCTAAAAGAAAAAGGCGCAGGCGATTTTTCAGATAAACTCGGAAAGACTGATTCGATTTTTACACCAACCGATTACGTTCGCGCCTTTTCGCGCCGGAATGCGCGCGCGATTCTGACGACCGAAAAGGGAACTTTCACTATTGAATTTACGCTTGAAGACGCGCCGCTGACGGTTGATAATTTTATCAAATTGGCAAAGTCGAATTATTTTAACGGCTTGACGATTCACCGCGTCGTGCCTAATTTCGTGATGCAGGACGGCGACCCGCGCGGCGACGGCAACGGCGGTCCGGGCTGGGAAATACGCGACGAGATAAATAGGATTCCGTATGAACGCGGCGCGGTCGGAATGGCTTTGTCGGGCAAAGACACGGGCGGCTCGCAGTGGTTTGTGACGCACGCGCCGCAGCCGCACCTCGACGGCGGCTACACGGTTTTCGGGCGCGTGAACGAAACGGATATGAAAATCGTAGATAATCTCGCGCGCGGCGATAAAATTTTGAGCGTGAAAATTGTCGAAGGGAATTTGCCGGTAAAAAAAAGAAAATGAGCAGCGACGAAATCAGAAAAAATATAATTGAAAATTACATCAATTCTTACAACAATTTCGAGATTGAAAAAATGTTGAAGGATTTGGATGAAAACATAATTTTCCGAAACGTCTCGAACGGCGAGGTTAATCTGATGACAAAAGGCATTGCCGATTTTAATGCACAAGCCGAAAGAGCGAAGAATCTCTTTAGCCGGAGAGAGCAAAAAATTATCGGTTTAAAGTTTGGCGCAGATAAAGTTGAGGCTGAGATTTTTTACAGTGGAACTATTGCCGTTGATTTTCCTAACGGTTTAAGGTCGGGAAGCACGATTGAACTCGGCGGGAAATCAATCTTTCGTTTCGCGGGCGATAAAATTATTGAGATTGAAGACATAAGTTGAGTAATAAAACAGTGGAAAAAACCGAAGAAAAACGCGGCTCTTATGAGATGGCGCGACGGGAAAATAAGCAAATCGAGCTGGAAGAAAGTCTCGAAAGTCTTTCAAAATACCTCGATAATTGGGTAAAAATTCCCGTCGTCGGCTGGCGGTTCGGGTTGGACGCGCTGATTGGTTTAGTTCCGAATGTCGGCGATACGCTGACTTCCGTAGCGTCGTTTTATATTTTGATTGCGGGCGTGCG
>CADCUR010000070.1:4360-7563 GCA_902805935.1 uncultured Pyrinomonadaceae bacterium | reverse complement strand
AGTTGCGGAAATTCTCGAAGGGAATGTTGCAGCGCGTCGGTTTGGCGCAGGCTTTAATCAACGAGCCGGAAATCGTTTTTCTCGACGAGCCGATGAGCGGACTCGACCCGATTGGGCGGCGCGAGATTCGGGAATTGATTGCTGAATTGCGGATAAGCGGCACGACGGTTTTTATGTCAACGCATATTTTGTCGGACATCGAAGCGTTATGCGACCGCGTGGCGATTTTGCGAAAAGGGAAATTGGCGGCGACGGGAAATCTCGACGAGCTTTTGTCCAAAAGCGGCGAGGCGCAAGTTTACGAAGTCAACGTCAAAGGCGTTTCGGCGGCGGCTTTGGAAAATGAATTAAAGGGAATTATGAGCGCGACAATTTCCGCTAAGCCAAACGGCGCGAATATCGAAATTACAGACGAAAATGACATTGATATCATCCTGCCGATTATCCGCAAAAACGGCGGAAGTTTAGTTTCCGTTCAACCTGTGAAGCAATCTCTGGAAGAACTGTTTGTTAAGGAAACGGTGTAAAAAGCAAAAGGCAAAAGTTTGGAATTGATTCTTCACTTTTGCCTTTCGCCTTGACGAAGCCCATTACATTCCCAGATTTTTTACCAAAAATCCGTAAAGGTCGGCTTGTTCTTCGATGACTTTCGCCGTCGGTTTGCCCGCGCCGTGACCGGCTTTGGTTTCGATGCGGATTAAAACCGGCGCGTCGCCGCCCTGCGATTCCTGCAGAGTCGCCGCGTATTTGAAACTGTGCGCGGGAACAACGCGGTCGTCGTGGTCAGCCGTTGTGACTAAAACCGCCGGATATTTCGCGCCTTTTTTCAAATTGTGCAAGGGCGAGTATTTGTAAATCGCCGTGAATTCTTCCGGGTTGTCGGGCGAGCCGTAATCTGAAGTCCAGTAGCGTCCGGCAGTGAATTTGTGGAAGCGCAGCATATCCATCACGCCGACTGCCGGCAGAGCCGCACCGAAAAGCTCGGGGCGTTGATTTAAAACCGCGCCGACGAGCAATCCGCCGTTTGAGCCGCCTTGAATCGCCAATTTTTTCGGGCTGGTGTATTTGGCTGAGATTAAATATTCAGCCGCCCCGATGAAATCGTCGAAGGCTTTTTGACGATTTAATTTAATTGCCGCTTCATGCCATTCTTTACCGTATTCGCCGCCGCCGCGCAGGTTCGCCACCGCGTAAACGCCGCCCATTTCCATCCACGCCACGCGCGAGACGGAAAATCCGGGCGTCAAAGAACTGTTGAAACCGCCATAGCCGTAAAGCAGCGTCGGGTTCGTACCGTCCATCTTGATGCCTTTTCTGTGGACGATGAACATTGGAACTTCCGTGCCGTCTTTGCTTTTGTATTTGACTTGTTTGACTTCGTAATCAGCCGGATTGAATTTGACGGCGGCTGTGCGAAACACTTCGGATTTGCCGGTTTTCATATCGTATCGGTAAATCGTCGGCGGCGTCGCGTAGCTGGAAAAAGTGTAAAAAGTTTCCGTGTCGTCGCGCTCGCCTGAGAATCCGCCCGCCGTGCCGATGCCGGGCAAGTCAACATTGCGGACAAATTTTCCTTTCGTGTCGTAAATGCGAATCTGCGTATAAGCGTCTTTCAAATAGTTGGCGACAAATTGATTATTGATAAAGTTGATGCTGCCCAAAGTTTCTTTGCCTTCGGGAACAATTTCTTTCCATTCTTTCGCGTCTTTGGAAACGTCAACCGCGACGACGCGACCGCGCGATGCTTCTTTGTCGGTCTCGAAATAAAACGTCGTGCCGTCGTTGCCGATGAAACTGTAACTCGATTCGAGTTTGTCAACGACCGGCATCACTTGTGAATCTGCTTTACTCAAATCTTTGTAGTAAATCATATTCTTCGGCGAAGTTCCTTTCGAGACGTAAATAATCAGATATTTGCCGTCCTCGCTCACGCCGCCGCCGACGCTCATTTCTTTATCGTCGGGACGCTCGTAAACCAAAACGTCTTCTGATTGCGGCGTGCCGATTTTGTGATAATAAATTTTTTGATTGTAATTCAGACTCGTCAATTTCGCTTTTTCGTCGGTAGCGGGAAAGCGCGAATAAAAAACGCCTTTGCCGTCTTTCGACCAGGACGCGTTGGAGAATTTGATGTCTTTTAAAACGTCGGTCAAATCTCGTCCGGTTTCGACTTCGCGGAAACGCCATTCCTGCCAGTCCGAACCGGCGACCGCCAAGCCGTAGGCGATCATTTTGCCGTCATCGGAAATTGACAAGCCGGAAAGCGCGACCGTGCCGTCGCTCGAAAGTTTATTCGGGTCGAGCAGCACGCGCCCGGCATCTTTGACCGAATCGGCGACGTAAAGCACAAACTGGTTTTGCAAGCCGTCGTTTTTCGAGTAAAAATACTTGCCGCCCTTTTCCGACGGCGCAGAATATTTTTCATAATTCCAAAGCTCGGTCAGACGGGCTTTGATTTTCGCGCGTTCGGGAATCGAGTTCAGATAAGCGAACGTGACTCGGTTTTGCGCCTCGACCCAAGCCTTTGTTTCGGCTGAATTGTCGTCTTCGAGCCAGCGATACGGATCGGAAATGCGCGTTCCGTGATAATCGTCCGTTTGCTCGACCTTGCGCGTCTGCGGATACTCGATTTTCGTTTGCGCGTAAACGCCGACGTTTAAACTCATAAAAATTAACAGAGCGATAGCTGTCCTTAACATCATTTATTCTAAAATCTCCTTTGTGTGTATTTTTCAGGGGTTAACAGATTATAGTCCGCTTTTGATGTTAAGACCAAAGACGTTCGTTGTATTGAGAAATCCTTCGGCGAATCAAGAATCGAAAACCCGAAATCCAATAAATACACCGTTCTTACGGAACTCGCTGAAATGGATTGCTTGATTTTTGTAAACATTTCGCTCTTCTGGAGCTAACAAAATCGAATTTTTACTCTTGATTGATATTCATTATTTATTTTAACGCCGAAATACGAGAGGCGGTTGGCGCTATTTAAAGTGTTTTATAAAACGGAAAACGCGGCGATTATTTTTAATCAGACCGCGTTCTCGATTAAGTTTTATTTTGATTTACTCGGCAGCCGCAGCCGCTTTCGCTCTGGCTGGCGTTTTACCTTTGATCGTCATCTCGCCCAAAATCCAACCCGCATTGCCGATTTTTTCCGTGACGAAAAGCACGTAGCGAATATCAACGGCAATCGTGCGTCC
>CADCUR010000070.1:0-4337 GCA_902805935.1 uncultured Pyrinomonadaceae bacterium | reverse complement strand
AGAAAAGGTCGTTTCCTAACCCTTCAAAGTTGCCGTCGAAAACGATGCCGATTTGTTCGCCGAAACCGTTCAGAATCGGGCTGCCCGAATTGCCTCCAATGATGTCGGTCGTCGCCAGAAAATTTACCGGCACCGAGTCGCCGACGCTGTATCTGCCAAAATCGCGCTCGCGCTGCAAATCTTTGATTTTTTGAGGAACCTCAAACGGCTCGGCGCCCGTGTCTTTTTCAATCATTCCTTTGAGGGTCGTAAACGGCGAATACGTGACGGCTTCGCGCGGATTGTAACCGCGCACGTAGCCGTATGTGAAACGAAACGAGGCGTTCGCATCCGGGTATGGATTCGAGCGGTTCATCTCCGCCATTCCTTGCTGATAAAGCAGGCGCAAAGTATCAATTTCGTCGTTGAACTTATTCGTCCGCTCGGTGATAATCGCGCGTTCCTGCGCGAGAGCCGTCACGAAACTGACAATATTCGGATATTTTTTCTGCAAATCGTCGAACGACATCGAATAAAGCGCGATGACTTTTTGCGGCGTGTCGAAGTTTTTCTTTTCTGGAATTGATTCGACGATTGATTCGGCGAAGGTTTCTTCCGCCAAACGACGTTCCTTGCCCTGAAAACGATTGAAAAGCGTTTCAGCCGCCTGAAACTTTAGATCGGCGGGCAACTCCGCTAACTTCTCCAAGAGAAACTTTAGAACTTCGCGCTCGACGACCGGCTCGCGCTCTTTGTAAACCGCTTCGATTTCGGCGCGTTTTTCCGTCGTCAACGATTTGCCTTGCTGCACGGTCGTAATCGCGTCGTAGATTTCTTTGAAAATCGGCGTTGACTGCGCGTTCGGCAGTCTTCGTAAAACGACGTCGCGCTGTCCGATGCGATAGAACTCGTCCGAGATGCGTTTCAAATCGGCTAAAACCGTGCCGTATTTTTGCTGCCGCGCGGGATTTGCCGCAATCCACGCGGCAAATTTTAATTCTTGATTGCGATTTTGCTCAAGGAAATTCGAGCGTCTGAGAGCCGCGCTATTGCCTTCATAAACTTTTCGGGCGTTGTTAAACGATTGAATGTCGCCTTTGAATTTAATCGCTTTCGCTTCGTCGTCTTCACCGGCATTGACGAGCGCGTTGGCATACGCCCTGAAATATTCGGCGAGAAAAGGGAAGTTCGTGTCCTGCGAATATTGAACAGCTTGGCTCTCACGATAGCGAGTCGTGCCGCCCGGATAACCCATCACCATCACGAATTCGTTTTCCTTGATGCCGTTCAAAGAAACGGTCAGGTGCTTTTTCGGTTTGAACGGCACGTTCGCAGTCGAATATTCGGCGAAAGTTCCGTCGGGCGCAACATATGCGCGCAGAAACATAAAATCGCCGGTGTGCCGCGTCCACTCGAAATTGTCCGGGTCGCCGCCGAAAATCCCGATGTTCGACGGCGGCGAATAAACCACGCGCACGTCTTTAATCTGCGTCGTTTCATACAGATAATAAAAATATCCGCTGTTGAGTTCCTGTATGCGAACCGTCGCGCCCGTCGCCGCTTTCGCTTGTTCCTGCTTTTGCAAGTCATTGATGTTTTTCTCAATCAGTTGTTTGCGCGCCGCGCCGGTCGAGTTTTCCGCGCCTTTTCTGATTCGGTCGGTGACGTTTTCGACGCGCGAAGTCATCAGCAGCGTGTAGCCGGTCGCCGGCAATTCGTTCGCCGTCGAATCGGCTCGATAACCGTTCGTCGCGTAATCTTTTTCAGGCGTCGAGGCGTTGACCAGCGCGTCGTAGCCGACGTGATGATTCGTCAAAATCAAACCGTTCGGTGAAACGAATTCGCCGGTGCCGAAACCGCCGCCCGCGATGTTGACGCGCATAATCGCATCGCCGAGGTCAACGCCGTTCGGATTGTAAAGCTCGGTGGGTTTGATTTTCAAACCTTTACTTGCCAGACGGAGGTCGTCAATTTGGTCGGGCGTAAACATTCCTTCGGCGGGCGCGGCAAAGGCAAACGACACCGACGAGAGCAGAACGGCGCAGATTAAAAAATAAGTTGAAAAAACATTCGGTTTCAAACGCATAAAATTATTCGGTTTCCTCGTTCATTTAAATTTTGTTAATACAATCGAAATTGATTTTACTCAAAATAAATAGAAATGTCTTATAAAGCCGTTTCAAAAAGTAAAACCGAATATCTGATGCGCGGGCGAAAGTTCCGGTTGAATGGAAATACGCTTCAAGACAAACGGCAGCAGTCAGCCGTGTAAATTCAGCTTTAGAAAAACGGTTGATGAGTTTTTATATTCAACCGATTCGTTCGGCTGCCTCGATTTTTTCGTTGACAATCCGCTTCAAATCTTCAATCGTGCGGCAGGCGCTGATTGTCGCCGAATCAATTATCATTTTTAAGTTGTCGTTTTCCTTCATAAAAACAGAGGGCAAATCAGTCGTGCTGATTTCGTATTTTGCTTTCAATTCGTCAGCGTGTAAAAACTCGAACGGCACTTTTAGAGTTTCGAGATAATCGCGCCATTCGTTTTTCATCCCGAACGTCGAATGCGTAATCGCGCACAGATTGCACGAGTAAGTTTGCGGCGAAAAAATCTTGTGCGCGATGTCGGCGGCGAGATTGAACACGCCGCTGTCGGCGTTGTAAACGAAAATAAGAGTCGGCTCGGCGTGTTTCATACAGATTGGATAAAGCTGCGGCTTGCCGACATTATCAGTTGTTTTTCGCTCGGTTTCTTTTCCGTAACTTCAGAAATTATGATGGTAATTGTAAACTAAAATTTGCCGCAAATCTGCCGACGGCGACAATCAATTAGTTTAAGAAAACTGGATGAAGACGAAAAAATTATTAAACTTGTTCGGCGGCGCAATCGCTTTGGGAACGTTCGGCGTTTTGCTGTATCTCGAAAATCGTCGCCCGCTGCGCCGCCGCGTCGAATCGAAATTGACGCGCAGTAGCCGCAATCTGACAATCGCCGGACTCGCGGCGATCGCTTTGCAATTAGCCGAACAGCCGATCGCCGCGCCGCTCACGAAATTGGTCGAGCGAAAAAATATCGGTTTGCTTAAACTCGTTCGCCTGCCCGGTTCGCTCGAGGCGATTTTAGCGGTTCTGTTGATGGATTACACTTTATACGTCTGGCACGTTCTGACGCATCGCATCGCTTTTTTGTGGCGGTTTCACCTGGTTCATCATATAGATTTAGACCTCGACGCTTCGACCGCGCTGCGATTTCATTTCGGCGAAATCATCGTTTCCGCCCTGTGGCGAGCGGCGCAAATCGTCGTCATCGGCGTGTCGCCCGTTTCGTTTGCCGCGTGGCAAATGTTTCTGTTTCCTTCGATTTTGTTTCATCATTCAAACGTCCGTTTGCCGATTGATTGGGAAGAAAAAATCAGTCGCTTCGTCGTTACGCCGCGACTGCACGGCATTCATCATTCAACCGAGCGGGAAGAAACCGATTCGAATTGGTCGAGCGGTTTGACCGTCTGGGACTGGCTGCACGGGACGCTCAAAACGGATGTGCCGCAAAATGAAATAATCATCGGCGTTCCGGCGTATCAGGAACCGATTGAAGTCGGGTTGACGAAAATCGTGCCGCTGCCGTTCGGCAAACAAAAATCTGCCTGGGAGTTTCAGCCCGCATCGAATTTCAACGAAATTCAAACGAACAAATTTGAATTAGACAACAGCCATTCGTGAGTTTGCGGCGCGCTCCGCCTGGTCGTTTCGTCGGCGAACATCGCCGCGCGTAATAAAGCGAGGTCGGGCGGCGCGTCAACGTCAAAGGATTCGGGAATTTGCGCCAGGCGAAGTTTGAGTTGTGCGGCGTTGCGGGCGGTTTGGCGGAAAACCCGTTCGCTGCTCCACGCGACGTTTTCAAAAAGACGCGGCTGATTTTTTCTGAGTCCGACGGCGTAAAATCCGCCGTCAGCGGTTTTCCCCAAAACAACGTCGGCATCTCTTTCAAGCAATTCAAATGCTTGTTCGAGCGACGCGGCAGGAACGTGCGGGCTGTCGGTTCCAATCAGCAAAACTGCATCTGAATCAAGCCCGAAAGCGAATTCAAAAGCGTTTGTCATCCGCTCGCCGAGCGTCGCGCCGATTTGGGCGACGAGCGTATTTTCGCCGCGCAGGAAATTCTCCAGAACATTTTTTCGGTCGGCGGGCGCGTATGCTAAAATCGTATTTTCGCAAACAATTTTCGCTTTGGTTTCGGCATCACGCAAAAACGCCCACGCGAGTTCGGCGCATTTTTCGGGAGAAAGAAACGGCTGCAGCCGCGTTTTGACCATTCCGGCGACGGGAACTTTCGCCATAATAATAATTGCTCGCTTCATTTA
>CADCUR010000069.1:2384-7594 GCA_902805935.1 uncultured Pyrinomonadaceae bacterium | reverse complement strand
CAAATAAAAGCTGATAAAAATAAAAAAGCTAAAACTGCACCAATAATCAAAGCGGGTTTTTGAATTTTCATTTATCTTGCAGAGCGTTTTGATTTTCCCGCGTTATGCGAACCAGAAAGCGCAGTGCTTTGTTGACGGATTCGGCATTCGGAAAGTTTTCTGCCACGTCTGAATCTAAAACCACTGTTCTTTGCATTTGTTGATATTTTTCCGCAAATCGGTTCGGTTTGGATTTTGAATAATCCAAATCGTATTCAGGCAGCAATTTATCGCTTTCATTTACCATGTTTCTTAATCCGCCACAATCGAACCGTAAGCGTCCGGTCGTCGGTCGCGGAAAAACTGCCACGTATTGCGGACTTCGCGGATTTTGCCCATCTCCAAATCGGCGACAACCAGTTCATCTTTATCGCGCGAAGCCTCGGCGATGATTTGCCCGCGCGGGTCGCAGAAATAGCTTTGCCCGTAAAATTCGCCGATGTTCCACGGCGCTTCGGTGCCGACGCGGTTAATTGCGCCGACGAAATATCCGTTGGCGACGGCGTGCGCGGGCTGCTCTAATTTCCAGAGATATTCTGAGAGTCCGGCGACGGTCGCCGACGGATTAAAAATAATCTCCGCGCCGTTCAAGCCCAAACAGCGCGCGCCTTCGGGAAAATGCCGGTCGTAGCAGATGTAAACGCCGATGCGGGCGAACGCCGTATCGAAACACGGATAGCCGAGATTTCCGGGACGAAAATAAAATTTCTCCCAAAAACCCGGCGCGACGTGCGGAATATGAGTTTTGCGGTATTTGCCCAAGTATTTCCCGTCCGCGTCAATGACTGCCGCCGAATTGTAATAAACGCCCGACATTTCCTCTTCGTAAACCGGCACGATTAAAACCATTCCGTGCTGCCGCGCTACGTCTTGCATCAGCCGAACGGTTTCGCCGTCGGGAATTCGCTCGACCGCTTCATACCAGCGCGTCTGCTGTTCGGCGCAAAAATACGGCGTGGTGAAAATCTCCTGAAAGCAGAGCATCTGCACGCCTTGTTGCGCCGCGTCTTCGACCATTTTCATCTGATTTTCTAAGTTCGCCCGTTTAATTTCCGCAATCGGCGCGTCGGTCGGCGCGACGTTGCGCGCTTGAATCAAACCGCATTTTATTGTTCTTGACATAAATTTATTCCTTTGTGCTTTCAAATACTCTCAGAAGTTTCGGCAGACTCAGCGATTAATTCGGTCGGCGGAAACATTTTCATAAGAACCCACTGAATGAAAAACGAAACGCCGAAGCCGACAAACCAAGCGTAGTCATACAAAAACCTGAGTGTCGGAATTATCAACCCAATCCACGCGAAAAAGCAACCTAAAATCGTCGCTAGAATCGCCCGCCAATTCCAACCGCTCGAATAACGGTAGACGCCTTTCGTTCGGTATAAATCGCCGAGATTCAAATTCTTATTGCGGACAATCCAATAATCGGCAATCAAAACTCCGGCAATCGAGCCGAGTCCGCCCGAATAACCGAGCAGCCACGAGAAAATATAACCGCTCGGGTCGGCGAGCAATTTCCAGGGCTGCATTAAAATTCCGACGATTCCCGTAATCAAACCGCCCGTGCGAAACGAGATAAGTTTTGGAAAAGCGTTGGCGAAATCATTGGCGGGCGAAACGACGTTCGCCGCGATATTGACCGATAAAGTGGCGACGACAATCGTGAACATCGAAACGGCGACGACGAGCGGCTGCGAAAATTGTCCGACCAATTTCACCGGGTCCCAAAGCTCGTCCGGCTTCATCTGCGGAAACACGACGACCGCCGCCGAGGTAATTAAAATTCCCATCGCGGCAAAAATAACCATCGTGCTGGGAAGCGCGACGGTTTGCCCGACGACTTGCTCGCGCTGGCTTCGTCCGAATCGCGTAAAGTCAGGCATATTCAAACTCAAAGTCGCCCAAAAGCCAATCATCGCCGTCAGGCTGGGAATAAAAATTTTCCAAAACTCTCCCGCCGTTTGAAACTTTCCGGGTTCGTTCAACAGAAATCCAACGCCGCCCGCTTGATATAAAATCCACGCGAGTAAAACAGCCGTCATTATCAAAACAAACGGCGCCGCCCAATTTTCGACGTGGCGGAGCAAATCCATTCCGCGATAAATAATAAAAATATTCATCGCCCAAAATATAAGAAACGAAATCCATTCGGTCGGCGTATGCCCGCCGACTGCGCCGCCGAAAAGCGTTTGCCAATCGGGAACGACGGAAGCGAAAAATATATGAATCGCCTGTCCGCCAATCCACGCCTGAATTCCGAACCAGCCGCACGCGACAATCGCCCGCATCAGCGCCGGAAGATTCGATCCGTAAGTGCCGTAACTCGCCCGCGCAAAAACCGGAAACGGAATGCCGTATTTCGTTCCCGGATGCGAATTGAGCAGAATCGGCGCGAGAACGATGATATTGCCGAGCAAAATTGTAATTAAAGCCTGCCACCAGTTCATTCCCGCCGAAATTAAGCCCGACGCCATCATATAAGTCGGAATGCAATGCGCCATCGAAATCCACAGCGCGGCGTAGTTATACGTCGTCCAATTGCGCTTTTCGACGGGAACGGGCGCAAGGTCTTCGTTGTAAAGCGGACTTTGAGAAATTTCCGCTAAAGCGTCCGCTTTTAATTCGACTCTTCCGTCGCTATGTTGAATTGTCTCAGTCATAATTCTCAAATATTCACGCCGGGTTCCGCGTTTCAAAATTTCCCATTGTCTTGTTTTTGTCTCCGCCAATATAATTTAACTTTTTACGGCTTCGACAATGCTGAAAGGCGAACGTGTCGGGATAATTCTGGTCAGATTGAAGCCGGATGATTCGAGCAGTTTTCGATACTCGGCTTCGGTGCGTTCTTTGCCGCCGGTGGCGATAAGCATCTGAATGTCCATCACTTTTGACGGACTCGGCGCATTGCCTTCCGGGACGACCATTTCGACGATCAGTACTTTACCTTTTTCGTTCATCGCTCGATGAATATTTTGCAGGATTCTAATGCATTCGTCGTCGTTCCAATCGTGAATGATGTGCTTCATCGTGTAAATGTCCGCGCCTGCCGGAACGCTTTCAAAAAAATCACCCGGAACGAATTCAACGCGGTCGTTGATGTCTTGCTTTTTAAGCGACTCGACCGCGCTGTCAATGACTGTTGATTGGTCGAATAAAACTCCCTGCAAATGTGGATTGGCTTTCAAAATCGCGGCGAGCAAAAATCCATGACCGCCGGCGATGTCAACCAGTTTGCCCGCGCCGGAAAAATCGTAAGCCTCGACAATCGGCGGAATAACCGAAGATGAAAGATTCACCATCGCGCGGCTAAACAACGCTTCGTCTTCCGGGTTACGGGTCAGAAACTCGAAAAGCGGTATGCCGTGAGCTTTCCCCTGCGCGGTTTCGCCTGTTTTGACGCTGTGCCTGAGTTCACCGTAATTGCGCCAGTTCCATTCTTCGCCCTGCATAATCGCAACGTCGCGCATCGAGTTCGGCGCGTCCCGCCGCAACGATTCGGCAAGCGGCGTTAGCTCGAACTTCCTGTCGGCAGTTTCCGAAAAGATGCCGACGCTCGCCAGCAGTCGAAGAATGCGATATAAGGACGGCGCGTGCGTTTCCGTTGCGGCGGCGAGTTCTTCAGCGGTTTGCGGTTTTTCGCCGAGTAAATCGGCAATGCCGAATTTTGCCGCAATCGAGATACTCTGCTGCATCAACCCTCCGAACAACATCTGCGACAAAATTGCTTCGGGCGGTATCTCTTGCGGCATTGTTGCTGCGTTGTCGTTCATAATTTTATCTCCTTATTTTAGATATTCACGCACGTTCCGCGTTTCAAAAATTGCCCGTCGCACTCTTTTCCCGGCGGTTATCGAATCGCAATACAATTTATTTTTCCGCGATTTCGGTTGATTGTTCGGCGACTAATTGCCAGCGTCCGCCGCGTTTGACGAAAACGGCGGTGTATCTTTCCGCGAACGAGTAATTTTTGCCTTTGCCGATTACCTCCGCCTTGAAGCGTCCCGTCACGATTGCCGTTTTACCGTAAATTTTAACCCGCACGTCGTCGCTTTTGCCGGAGACAAATTTTATTTTTCGCGTTTTTAGTTTTTCAATCTCCTGCGCTTTATTGAAAACCGCGCCTTTGAAATCGGTGAAAACAAATTCGTCCGCAACGATTCGCCCGTAAGCGGCGGCATCGCGGCTAACGACTGTCGCGTCAAAGGCTTCATTCACCTGCAAAACTTCGCGCTCGACTTTGTTGTTCGCCGTCTGCCCGAAAGCGAAAAGCGGCAAGCCGCACAAAACGATTGTCAGCCAAATAATTTCTTTCATGAAAATTCAAAATTTTACGCATTCACCGCGTTTCAAAAATGCCCGTCGCCCGCTTTGCCTTTATGCTCGCCGTTTTCAATCACGACGCTTCATCAACTTCTCTTGCCGCGCGAATACCTGATTCTAATGCTCCCTGCATCAAACCCGTCCAGCGAGAAGTATGTTCGCCGGCGAAATGAATGCGACTTTCGGCGCGGGCGATGTTTGGAAGAAATGTTTTCATTTGACCGACATCGTAAATCGAGAATGCGCCGCGCGACCATTTATCTTCATCCCAGCATTTTGATATGCCGCCTTCATAATAGGCGCGCATTCCCGGATAGATTTTTTCGATGTCGTCTAAGACGGTTTTAAGACGTTCCGCTTCGCTCATAGCTGTTATTCGCCGCGAATTTTCGCCCTCGTTGTAAGAATTTAAAATTCCTCGCGTGTCGCTTTGAATCAGCGTCGCGTGCCGCAGTTTCATCGAGGTCAAATCGGTCGCCGCGACGCCGCTTAAACCTTCGCTAATCCAAAATCTTTTTCTCGATTGCAGAAAAACGCGCGAGACGGAAAGATACGGCAACTTTTCGATTCCCAATTGTTTTTCGGGCGAGAATTTCGGCGTGATTTCGATTCGGCGCAGCAGCGAAAACGGAACGGCGCAGACAATCCGGTCAGCCGATAAAGTTTGCGGCGAACCGCTTTGCAGAAACGTCACACGAACTTTTTCCGCACCGTGTTCGATCTTGACAACCGGACAGCCGTAAAGAATTTTGTCGGAAAGTTTGGCGGTGAACGCTTTCGGAAGCTGGTCGTTTCCGCCTTTGATGCTGAACTCGCCTTTTTGATTTTTGTGCAGAGCATCGTTTCGCAGA
>CADCUR010000069.1:0-2374 GCA_902805935.1 uncultured Pyrinomonadaceae bacterium | reverse complement strand
GGATTTCCCATCTCATTAACAACCGGCGAGACGTATTTGCGCCCCAAACCGTCCAAACCGAGCTTTTTTTCTTCGGCGGTCAAATCGAGCTGCCAATCAACCGCGCCTTTATTCACATAACGCTTTCCGCGCAAATAATAAACGGACGGCAGTTTGTTGTTTGCCGGAACGAGTTCGAGATTAAAAAGTTTGCTGTATTTGATTGTCAAATCGTGAACGTCTGAAATGAAAGTCGCGCCGAGTTCGGCATAAAGCCCATCCGAGAAAAAATCTCGCAGAGTTGAAACGCGCCCGCCGACGCGCATCTGCGCTTCAAGAATCGTTACGTCGTGTCCGGCTTGTCGCAATTCATACGCGGCAGATAAACCTGCTAATCCCGCGCCGATAACAATCACCTTTTGGCGAGCGGCTTTTAACTCTATTTTCATAGAATCGGAAGCAAATAAATTCCTTGCTGACGCGGAGAAAACTGTCGGCGCTAATACGCTGTATTTTAAAAAATCTCTGCGTTTCATCTTTCACCTCACTTTAACCATTTTCCATTTCGACGTCATTTTCTAAACATTTACGCAAGTTCCGCGCTTCAAAAATTGCCCGTCGCCCGCCTTTCCTTTGTGTTCGCCGTTTTCAATCACAACGCGCCCGCGCGACAAAACAGTTTCAACTTTTCCTTTTACTTTCCAGCCTTCGTATGAAGAATAATCCACGTTCATATGTTCGTTTTCAACGCCGAAAGTGTGTTCTTTTTCCGGGTCGAAAATCACAATGTCCGCATCCGAGCCGACGGCGATGGTGCCTTTTTTCGGAAACAATCCGAACATTTTCGCGGCGGCGGTCGAAGTCAGTTCGACAAAACGATTCAGAGAAATTCGATTTTCGACGACTCCGCCGTTGTAAATCAGCGACATCCGATTTTCCACGCCGGGCGCGCCGTTCGGAATTTTTGAAAAATCATTCACGCCCAATTCCTTTTGCTCTTTCATACAAAACGGGCAATGGTCGGTCGAGATGACTTGAAGGTCGTCCATTTTCAAGCCTTTCCACAATTCCGCATGATTGTGTTTCTCACGAAGCGGCGGCGTCATCACGTATTTCGCGCCTTCAAAATCGTCGCCGTAATCTTCGATGGAATGAAAAAGATACTGCGGACAAGTTTCGGCAAACGCGGCGATGCCTCTGTCGCGGGCTTCGCGGACTTGATTGAGCGCGTCGGTGCAGGAAAGATGCACGATATAAACCGGCGATTCAGCCATTTCTGCAATTGCAATCGCACGATGCACGCCTTCGGCTTCGGCAATCGTCGGGCGCGTCAGCGCGTGATATTTTGGCGCGGTTCGACCTTGAGCTAGAGCGCGTTTGATGATTTCGTTGATGACAATGCCGTTTTCGGCGTGCATACAAATCAAGCCGCCGCGGTTTCCCGCAGCAGACATCGCCCGAAAAATCGTCGCATCGTCCGCCAGAAAAACGCCCGGATATGCCATAAACAGTTTGAAGCTCGTGATGCCTTCGTCCATTAGACGATACATCTCGCGCTCGTCGCCGTCTTCAAATTCGGTCGTAATCAAATGAAAACCGTAATCAATCGCGCATTTGCCCTCCGCCTTTTTGTGCCACGCATCCACGCCCGCCGTCATCGCTTCGCCTTTCGTCTGCACGGCGAAATCAATAATCGTCGTCGTCCCGCCAAACGCCGCCGCCCGAGTTCCGGTAAAAAAATCGTCCGACGAAAAAGTTCCGCCAAACGGCAATTCCATATGCGTATGCGGGTCAATCCCGCCCGGAATGACGAGTTTGTTTGCAGCGTCAATCGTTACGTCGGCTTCCATTTCGAGCGTTTTGCCGATGACGGAAATCGTTTCGTTTTCGATTAAAATATCCGCTCTATAATCGTCAACCGCCGTGACGATTCGTCCGTTTTTGATTAGTGTTTTCATAGTTTTTTAGAAAAACGAATTTCCGAAGAAACCAAACATTCCCTCTTTTGCTTCATTTATTGCGATTAAATTATCTGTTTGTCGGAGTTTGATGTTTAGCTGTTGGGTAAAGCCCTTGAGCAAATTGAAAAGCAAGTCTGAACTAACTCGAATTTCTTTTGGCAAAACTTTATGATTTGACCAGATTTTAATGATGTTATTGAGAAATTCCGCCTGTGTTTCAGAAGATTCATTTTGCGGTTTTATTATTTCAAAACCAAGAACGAAACCGCTATTTGTTTCCGCCATCATCAACATTTTCGGAAAGAAGGGACGTTTGTCTTTATCCAGGACGGGCGTTGGAGCGTGAAATAAATCTATCTCAAACGTCAAATTTTTGTTTTGCGGAAATGCTTTAAGTTGATTGATAGTTTCTTGCGGAAGGCTAACCGAAAAGG
>CADCUR010000068.1 GCA_902805935.1 uncultured Pyrinomonadaceae bacterium | reverse complement strand
CAAGATAACTCAGGCAATCAATCCAAGCATTCATATTCGCTCCGTAAAAGTCGGGGAAACCGAATTCATTTTTGCAAAGTAGATGAAAAGATTTCCAATCTTTGATTTGCTTGGTATTTAATCTAACCTTCGCCATTTTCTTTTTCTATTTAGCCACGGTAATTTCCCGCGTCGTCGAATTATAACCGCCGTTGTCCACGAGATTTCCAGCTTTGTCCACGAGTTCGACTTTGACCGAATGCTTGCCGTTCGTCCAACCCGAAAGCCAAATCGGTTGCCATTTGTCAATAAATTTCGCCTCGCCGCCGTCAACCGAATAACGAACGCGATATTCGCCGCCGTCGCCCTGCAGTTTGGCATTCGAGAGCCAAAAATCAATCATAATCGCATCGGCGTCCGCGCCCTTGTATTCGCCTTTCGGACGGCTGTAAGTTAAAAGCGGTTTCGCCGCGTCAACCGCGCCTGCCGTCGAATTCTGCATATCTTTGCCTTCGGGTGTCGGCGCGGTGCTGGCGTTCGACATCGTTTGATTGGCGTTGGTGGTTGCAGGTTTCGTCGCGTCCGCACCGCCGTCTTTTACGGTGAATTTGACCATCTGAAATGCACCGTCGTTTTTATAACTCTCGTGCCACGGGCGCGACGGGAAAAACCGCAGAGTGTGTTCGCCGTCCGCGACGTTTCTCAGTTCAAACTCTTGGTCGAGATTGTAATAGGCTTCATACGGCTGATTATCTAAGATGACGTGAATGTGATTGCCCATTCCGGTCGTCATATCCTTCATCGGTTTATAACCCTTCAAATCGCCCGACAAAGCGAGTTTGACGCGGACGGTTGAGCTATTGACGGTCGAGTTGTTTTTCGGTTCGACGACTGCTATCGTCGGCGCGGCATTGTCTTGTTCGCCGCGTGTTTTCATTTCGTCCGCGATTTTCTGCGGGCGCGACGCTTCGGTTAAAGTTTGCGCGGACGGCGCGGCATTTGCCGTGTTCGCCGCATTGATATTCGTCGGGTTGGCGTTTGTATTAACATTCGTAGTCGTGTTCGTCGCCGTTTGGCAAGCGGTTAAAGCGGCGAGCGCGATTACAAGCGCTGTGTATTTTATTGTTTTCATTATTCCTCTCAATTTTCGATCTTTGCCGAAACAGCCGTTTAACTATGTTTCGGCTCGGTTAAATAGTAGCGAAGATTCGTTGCTTTCTCAACGAATCAAATTTATAATCATCTCACTTTTTAACTCGTTCCGTCCGCATTTTTATCAGTCGCTTTTCTAAACTTTAAAATTATAAGGAGAACTGTCAATGCGTATTCCGAAACTAAAATTCTTTGCTTTTTCTCTACTGTCAGTTTGTTTTATAACTACTACTACTTCCGTAACAGCGCAGAAAAATGATTTGATCCGCAACGATTTCAAACAACTGGCGGGCGCGGCGGAAGAAATTCCGCAGATGCGTCTGCCCGATCCGGCGGATTTCGGCGTGAAGTCGAAAACCGCGATGCTGCCGGTGGCAGCGCGTCGAGGCGTCCAGCGATTTGAAATTCCGATTGAAAACGACGCGGATTTTCGCCTGATGCTGCTCGCGCCGGACGGCGACAAATGGGGTATTAAAGTCGCGCTGCCGAACGAAGGTTATATCAATCTTCGTTCTGACGCTGCTTCCCGAAACGTCGAAATTGCCGAAGATTTTTACGGTTTGGGCGACGAACGATTTCCCGCCGAGGTTTTCACTTTCAAAGGCACGGCGACCGGAACGCTGCGCGTCGAAATCAACACGAACCGCAGCGCGGTCGGTGGTTTTCTCGTTGCGGCGAGCGAATCGTCGCTGCGGCTCAATTCCTACGTCAATACTTTGGAAACTGTGCGCGGAGGCAGCATCGGTTTTATCGCTTCGCTGACGAGTAACGACAACGAAACGAACGCGGCGGGCGTAATCCGCGAAGCGAGAGCGCGAATCGAAACGCCAAACGGCGAAATCATTCAAACCCGGATGTTCGATGACGGCAACCACGACGATCAGCTGGCGGGCGACGGCATTTTCGGCGTGGGGTTCGTGCCGCGTCAGGCGGGAAAATTCGTCGCGCAAATCATCGCCGAAGGCGCGACGGCAAACGGCGCAGAGTTTATTAGAACCGGCGAACATCTCATTGACGTGGCGGCAAATCGCGTCAGTTTCGACCGGACGGCGTTTGTCAAATCAATTGACGAAATACGCTTTCAGATTGATTTACCGGCGCGCGGCTTGCGAGCCGGACAAAAAGTGATCGCACACGCCGAGGTTTGGGGACGCGGCGCAGACGGAAATCAAAAAGCGATTGCATGGATCAGCGGAATGACTTTGGCGGAAAAATCCTTTAGCAGCCGCAAAACGAATTTGCCTTTGACGCTCGATGCGCGTTGGCTCGTTCGTTCGGATGCTCAAACTGATTACGAGTTGCGAAACGTCCGCATTCAAAACGCCGATTCGCTCGCGGTGCTTGGCACGACGGACTCAATTGCGCTGCCGCCGTTTGATTTGCCCGAAAGTCTGCGTAGGAATTCGGGCGACGAAATCACCGACGAAATGCGAACCGGCGTTCGCCCGCCAACCGCGATTCAGACTGACGCGCCGGGCGGAAAATTGATGCTCGTTCACGGCTATTGTTCGGGCGATGCGTGGGGCGCAGCGGCTTCCGCCGGACAATTTACCAATTACGTCAAATTTTTAGATTTGAACCAAAATCGGTCGCACGACCAATTCGCGTTGCGCATCCGCGACTTCGGCGCCGGACTGCCGTCGTTCGGCATCGTCGCGCACAGTCAGGGCGGCGCGGCTTCCCTGCATCTTTATACATATTATTGGAGCGGGCTTGATTACGCGTCCGGCGGAACGCGCCTTATTCAGACAGTCGGCACGCCGTATCAAGGCACGGCTCTGGCGGGAAATCTCGCCGCACTCGGCAACGTCTTCGGCGCCGGCTGCGGCACGAATAACGATTTGACTTATTCGGGTTCGGCGGCGTGGCTGGCGAACATTCCTTCATGGGCGCGAGCGAAGGTTTTCTATCACACCACTTCGTTCACAGATGTCTGGTGGAGATATGATTACTGCAATGCGGGAACGGATTTATTTCTGGGCGACCCGGAAGACGGGGTGGTCGAGCGCACATACGCGCAATTGCCGGGCGCGAACAATCTCGGACACAAAACCGGCTGGTGTCATTCAAGCGGAATGCGTGACCCGGCGCAAACCACCGACGCATCGCGCAACATCAATATGAACGCCAACGCCGCCAGGTAAAAGAGGAGATTAGGAAAAAATTTAACAGAATGAACAGGATAAGCAGGATAAAAACTTTTCAAATTTTGGTTTTTATATCCTGTAAATCCTGTCCATCTTGTTAAATTTTCTTTCTATTTTCCGGTCAACTCTTTCGCTAAATCCGCCGCGTCATAAATTTTTCGCAAGGCTTCGAGAATTCCGGCGCTGTGAACGGCGACGGCGCGCGAACCTTCTTCCTCTTCGATATACCAGTAACGATTCGAGAGTTTTTGGATGTTACTGTCGAAATTCAGACCGACGAGTTCGGCGTTGCGGTTGATGACGGGCGAGCCGGAATTGCCGCCGATTGTGTCAGCCGAATAAACGAAATTCAGCGCCGTTGATAAATCTAGTTTGTCGCGCCGTTCCTTGTAACGCGTCGGCAAATCATACGGCGGTTTTTCGCCGAAACTTTCTGCGCGGTCATACAAACCGAAAAACGTCGTCTTGAACGGCACTAAGGTTGTGTCTTCCTCGTAGCCTTTGACTTTGCCGTAGCTGATTCGCAAATTGAAATTCGCGTCGGGCGCAATCGTTTTGCCGTAAACTGCGAAACGCGCTTTGGCGATTTGCGCGCCCGCGCTCGCGTCAACATTTAGAATTTTCTCTTCGTTCCAAGCGCGTAATTCCCGAACAATCGGCTCGACTCTCCGCGCCAGCGTAATCATCGGGTCGGTTGATTTAGCGATTGCTTCCGCGCCGCCTTCGAGCAGAGCTTTGCGCGCCGCGACATCTTTTAACTGCGTTTCGCGCACGGCGCGGCGGGCGACTTCGGCAGCGTCGCTATCGCCGAGCGCGGCTTTGACGAACGGGTCGTCTCTGCCGAGCGTTTTCGCCGCTTCTTCGAGCCACGCCGTCAAAACGGCTTCTTCGAGTTCCGGGTAAATCGTCGCCGCCGAGAGCAGACCGAATTTAAATGATTCGAGTCGCGAATCGCGGAATTCGTCGTAACGCCGGTCGTTCGGTTTTTTTATTTCTTCGCTGTAACGAACAAGCTGCGAAGCGATTGTGCCGAGACGCGAAGGCGAGAGATTGGAAAACGCCAGCCGTTTCGACATCGCCGGCAGTTGTTTGTAAGCCGCTGCGGTTTGTTCCCACGCGGGCGCGTAAAGTTTCTGCGCGTCGGGCGTTTTTGCCAGCGCGTCTTTTAAAGCTTTTTCTTCGGCTTCCTTTTTCGCAAACATTCGCGGATTCGTTAAACCTTCCTGCTGTCCGGTCAGACGTTTCAGCGAATTACTCAGAGAACGCATCGCGCCGCCCGCTTGCCGGGCTTGTTCGCTGCCGAGTTTCGAGTAGCGTTCGAGCGCATTCAGGCGCGAAGTCCAAACTTGTTTTTGCAACGGATTTCCAACGTCGCGTTGGTAAGCAAGCTGCGCGACGGTCAAAAGCCTGGCGGTCGAGCCGGGGCTGCCCGACGCGATAACGAATTCGCCGTCTGCCGGTCCGGTTTCAGACCATTTAAAGTAATTTGGAGTTTTCGCAGGTTGCCCGTTTTCATAGGCGCGCAAAAAGGTAACGTCTAAATCGTGGCGCGGAAATGTAAAGTTATCGTAATCGCCGCCGAAAAACGCGATTTGCTCTTCGGGCGCGAAAACCAGACGAACGTCTGTATATTTTTTATGGCGATAAAGCCAGTATTCGCCGCCGCTGTAAAAGGCGATGACATCGCTTTTCAAATTCGTTTGCTCGGTTGATTCTTTTTCGATTTGCGCGATGATTGCTTTGCGCTGTTCGCTCGCCTGAGCGTCGCTCGCGCCCGCTTTGACTGCCGATTGGACGCGTTCGGTGACGTTTTCAAACGAAACCAGAACATTGACTTCGAGATCGGGCGCTTTTAGTTCTTCGGCTTGAGTTTTCGCGTAAAACCCGTTTTTCGTCAAATCGTTTTCTTTAGTCGAAAGTTTTTGCAATTGTCCGGCGGCGACGTGCTGGTTGGTGACAAGCAAGCCGTCGGGCGAGACGAAACCGCCCGAACCGCCGTCGTTCAAACGGACGGACGCGAGCCGAACTCGTTCGAGCCATTCGCGGCTCGGCTCGAAATTATAACGCTCTTTCCATTGTTTGAGCGGCGGATTGTCAAAAGTCCACATTCCCTCGTCGGCGCGTAGCGCAACCGGAACGCCGATTAGAAAACTAAAAAGCAGTAACAAAGCTGATATTTTTTTCATATAATTTTATCTTCGCAAAAAGAGCGCGGGTTTGGAAATAAAAACCGTATTTTCAGATTGATTCGCGTCTTAATATTGATGATTTAACCGCTAATAAGTTTGCGCCCAATGTCGCGCCTGAGCTAAGAAAGCGACATTCAGCAGATTTGTAACGCTGTTAAATTACCAATCTTGTTGCTAACTGTTTAAAAGTGTTGTTATACTTGATTTGCGTCAATATTTGATGTTGTCGCAAATGCTTTTTATACCAAATCATATAACCGGCTTAAAAAACTTTCACCGTGAGATTTTTCAAGCGGTTTGGTTAAACAAAAGCACGTCGTTCTTTACAAATAAGGAAAATTCTTTTCAAGAATTTTCAATCGCTAAAACAGCACACTGAAGTTTCTAGAAATTTCCGCTTTCAATTCGTCGCCTTAAACGATAAACGGCAACCCCGCAGCGATGCGGTGGGCGCAAAGTCGTGAGTCTCAAAACAAATGTTTGAGATTGTCTGACTACCGAAATAAGGACTATGCACAACAATCTATTTTCCGTTGCTCCGCGACTTTTAGTTTTCGCCTTTTTCACATTTTACATTTTTTTAATTCAAACGTCCGCTCAAAATCTCCAGCCGTTTGCGCCGCTTTCCGCCACGTCTTTAGCGGGGCGCAATTTTACGAATCCCGTTTTAAAATCGCCGAACGGCGGCTGCGCGCCGGACAATCTGCGCAGCGAACAGTTCGCTACGGAAATCACGGCGGGCGAGCGCGTCAAATTGTGCCGTGCGATAGAGAAAATCACGAACAAATTAAACGAAACGGCGTGGTCGCCCGCGCTCTCCGCCGAACTTCGTGAAATCTGGCAAACGTTTTCAAACGAGCCGGTAACGTTGCGCCTGATGCCGAAAGACGTTTCCCCGCGGACGCTGGCGATGGCAGAGCCTTTTCCCGATAAAACGAACGCCGCTGTTTTTACGGCAGCCGTTTACGTGCGCCCGGAAAAGAGCGAAGAGACGGCGTTTTTTCAAATTCTGTTTCACGAACTGCGGCACGTCCTCGATTTTTACGAAACGTGGCGAAACAAAACTCAGCTCGATTCGCTCGAAATCGAACGGCGGGCGTATCTTTTGATGGGCAAACTGACGCAGGAAACTCCCGAAAAAGAACGATTTTCCGGCGTTCCTAAATTCTGGAAAGAATCCTGGCGCAACCGTTCCGAAGCGGAAATTTCCGCCAAGCGTCTCAAAGCGGTGGAAAAATTCTTGCACGGCAAAAAATTCTACCGCGATCTGGCGCGCGACCCGAATCGTCGAACGCTCGATTTTTCTTATTTGAAAACAACGGCTAAAACGGCGGACAATCTGCAAGCATCGAACAATTGGCAATCGCCGGACGGATACAACAGACGAGCGGGCGAACCGTTGCCGCGACATGACGCGCTGCCGCAAACCGCCGTCGTGCTGCCGCAAAACATCCGCAACGTCGAGTTAAATTTGGAAAAACCGAAAAACCCGCGCGACGAAAAAGAAATTTTGCGCGTGGCTTTGAGCAACGAAAAAAAACTGTATTACGGAATGAGCAATTTCGTCTATGACCAAAAGCTGGCGTTTCAGTGTTTGAAAAAAGGCAAAGTTTCCGCCTCGTTCACTGAAAACAATACGGTGGCGCGAACCGACGACGGCAACGCTTTGTTTAAGTTAAGCACCGCGCCCGCCGCGCTGCCGTGCATTCTAAATTACGACGATTTGCAGACGGATTTTACCGATACGTTCTGGGCGAGTCCCGCGCTTGAAAAAATGCCGATGTATTTCAGCGGTTTTCACAAAGTTGACGGCGTAACTTTAGCGCACTATACCGTGATGCAGCCGGACGAACGGCTCTTTGCCGAACTAGCCGCCGAGTATCCGCGCATCAGACCTTTTCGCGTCGTCGTCGGAACGATTTACGTTTCCCCCGAAGACGGTCAAATCGTCCGCTTCGCCGGAACGAGTTACCCCGAAGAAAACGTCACCGGCGCTTATGCGCAAAAAGTTCGCTGCACCTACTGGGTCAAAGCCGTGCGCCAGAAACTAAATGTCGAAGACGGTTTGTGGGTGACGGTTCACGTCGGCACGGTCGCGGTGGCAAACGTGCAGGGAAAAATTCATCCGTTCAACTACACCGTTAAATTTGAAAATTACCGTCAGTCGGAAACCGGCGTA
>CADCUR010000067.1:591-7685 GCA_902805935.1 uncultured Pyrinomonadaceae bacterium | reverse complement strand
GCAGGAATGCTAAATTAACCGACACGGAAACTTTGCAAAACGAACCGCTAGTGTTTTCCGAAGATGAATTTGTGCGCATCGGGTTGCGAGAAGAAACCGTTAGCGGAATGTTTTTCTTAAAGATTAAGAAGGCAGTAATACCTTTGCTTAATCGCTTTTTGATTTTTATATTTTAATCCTCAGAATCATTCAAAAACATCTAACCAAAGACGGAAGCGTGAAAACTAAAAGGAATTAGAAGATGAAGCGGACAAGAAAAATCCAAAGCTACACAATGAATTGGAATGAATTGCTTCCTGTGAATTGAAAAATCTCCCTGTGTCGGGCACGTGCCAAACTTAACAAAATCCAAAGAAACAACTATAATTCAGTGTTACGATAAGGCTTAAGTAGATAAGCTCAATCTAACTCGTCCAAGCCGTTCAAAAACAACTATTATGGTTGCGAAACTGACCGTCATTTTTTTTATCATTCTGTGTCTCGAAGCGGGCATCGCTCTCACGCTTCTGCCGTGGATGAGCATCGGCGGTTTGGGCGATTGGGGAGATAATTTTTTGCTGGCGCTGGTCGCCGAAAAAACCGGCTTGCCCGCTTTGCAAAGCACCGTCTCATCCGGCTGGTTTCGCGGCGCTGTAACGGGCTTAGGCATTTTAAATTTGTTTATTGCCTTTTGGGAAATGGCGCATTTCAAACAAAGCGTGCGGATGATTGAGGGAAAAGAGGAAAAAACAGTGAGCGGCAAGCAGTGAGCGGCAAGCGATTGTTCGGCAGCAAACCTTTGATTTATTTAATCACCGGCGGCGCGGCGACCGCCGAAAACTTCGTCGGTAAAAAAACGAAAATTCTCGAATTAATCCACGCCGCTGTCCAGACGAAAATCTCTTTAATCCAAATCCGCGAAAAGCAATTACCGGCGCGACTGCTTTACGAACTCGTCGCCGCAGCTGAAAATGTAACCCGAAAGACCGGCGTTAAACTGCTCGTCAACGACCGCGCCGACATTGCGCTGGCGGCGGGCGCGGACGGCGTTCATCTCGCTTCGCGGTCGCTTTCCGCCGATATTATCAAACGTAATTTTCCGAAAAACTTTATCGTCGGCGCGTCCGCGCACACGATTGAAGAAGCCGACGCAGCCCGGCGACAAGGAGCGGACTTTATAACTTTCAGCCCGATTTACTCGTCGCCCGGCAAGGGCGAGCCGCAAGGCATCGAAAAGCTGCGCGAAGTTTGCGAGCATCTAAAGCCGTTTCCCGTCATCGCCCTCGGCGGCGTTGACACAACAAATTACCAAGCGGTTTTAGAAGCGGGCGCGGGCGGTTTCGCCGCCATCAGATTTCTAAGCGACGTAAAAAATTTAAGAAGATTATCAGCAGATTTAGGCAGACAAAAATCAAAATGAATACTGAGCGAGAAGACAAATCCCAAGTCCGAAATTCCAAATCCCAAATTTGTTTGACCGTCGCCGGTCTCGATCCGTCAGGCGGCGCGGGAATCATCGCCGACATTAAAACTTTTTCGGCTTTCGGCTGTTTTGCAACCGCCGCCGTCTCTTCGCTGACTTTTCAAAACACGACCGGAGTTTTCGGCGCGATTCATCAAACGGCTGAATCAATTCGCGGGCAAATTAAACCGATTGTCGAAGATTACGCGCTCGCGGCGACGAAAACCGGAATGCTGCCGAACCGCGAAGTCATTGAAGAGACGGCGCGGCTCGTTGCAGAATACAGTTTAAAGAATTTCGTCGTTGACCCGGTGGTGCGTTCGACCTCGGGTTTCGATTTGATTGACGAGGCGGCGCTGAAAGTTTTAATCGAACGGCTTTTTCCGCTCGCCGACCTCATCACGCCGAATCTGCCCGAAGCCGAAAGAATCGCGCAAATGAAAATCGAAAGCGAAGCCGACGTTGAAAAAGCGGCGAAGATTATGCGCGGTTTCGGCGCGAAAAACGTATTGATAAAAGGCGGACACCTTTCGATTTCGGATTCGGGATTTCGGATTTCGGATCTGGAGAAGGACATTCACGCAGAAGAGCCAAGAGCGAAGACCGACGCCCGAATTGCGAAAGATTATTTGTTCGTCGGCGATGAATTGCACGTTTACGAAGCGGAATTTATCGAAACGAATGCGACGCACGGAACGGGCTGCACTTTGGCGGCGGCGATTACGGCGAATCTGGCGTTGGGGAAAACTTTGTTTGAAGCGGTCGGGACGGCGAAAGAATTTGTCACTGAAGCGATTCGCACCGCGCCGAATCTGGGTCGCGGACATTCGCCGATAAATACGCTGCCGCATCGCCCGCAAGCGAAAATTTCTTGAATCCGATCATTTATTTTGGCGTTTGTAGTGCAAATGACAAAGAGCCGTCCTTGCGCTGTGATATACGTTACAGTATTGAACTTTGTCAAAATAGAAGGTCAGAAGTTATGAAAAATTTTTATATTTTGTCGGTGTTTTTGGGGGCGACTCTTTTAATGCTTTCGTTCGGCTCGGCAGCGAACGCGCAAACGGAAACTTACACCGGAACGGTTATCAGCTACGGCAGCGGATTTAACACGCGCACGGTTACCAGCACGTTTACGCTGAATATTACTGGGCAAACTTCCAATGAACAAGCGCAGGGGTTTCTGGGTATTTTGCAGGAAGGCAGGCAGAACGATTTGCTGAATGCGATTCGAAAACAAGATCTCGGTAGATTCTCTGTCGGCTCGAATGTCGGCGTTCCCATCAACGTCGTGCGCGAAAGCACGGTTGACGGCAAGCAGCGAATTTTTATTGTGTTCGAGCGTTGGACGCAGTTTGCCGAATTGCGCGGCGGCTATCGCTCTCTGGATTACCCGTTCGGCGTAATAGAAATGTTTATTGACGAGCAAACCGGCAAAGGCGAAGGAACTTATATCGCCGCCGCCAAAATTCGTTGGAATTTCGACGAAAAGAAACAGCAGTATGAAGTCGAGGTAGAAAATTTCGCCACCTATCCGGCACGATTAGTAGGCGTAACGCGGCGCGGTGAGAAAACCAAAAGAGTGAAAATAGGAAGCTAACCGAAGTAATGGATTGCTCAAAAGTTGTAAGGCTTTCAAACACCGAAAGAAAAATGGGTAAACGATTATCGTTTACCCATTTTTCTTTCGGTGTTTAGTTTTATTTACCCGAACTTGCCGTTTGCGATTTTTGAAAATTTCTCTTTTCTTCTTCCATTCGCTCGCCGAGTTTTTCGAGTTCGTCTTTGCCAATCACTTTTTCCACCTTCGGAAACATTTCGCCTTCTTCTTCCTGAACGTGATGTGTGATGTCCTCCATCAAAACTTTCAGTTTCGGTTCAAATTTTTCGCTGTCCTCAGACAGATTTGCCAACTCGCGCAAAAACATTTTTGCCTGATGATGTTCTTCGACGCCTTCGAGCGTAATATCTTCGAGTTGTTCTTCTTCTTTTAAGCGCGGATAAAAAATCTTTTCCTCGATATGCGTATGCGCGTCGAGTTCGGCTTTTATCTTTAAGAAAAGTTCTTTGTGTTCGCTGTCTTCCGTGGCTTTTACTTTTTGAAAAAGCCGTTCAACTTTATCGTGGTCGTCTTTCAATAATTCGATTGCGTTCATAATATTCTCCCTGCAAAATTGTTTAGAATGATTTTGATGCAGCACGTTTTGAATTTTGCAAACATTATGCCAGCAGTCATTCAACAGTAGAGAATGAGAGGTGAATAAAACAAGGCGCGGAAATTTCTATTCATCCCTCATCCTTATAAATTACTGATCGCTCGCCGAACCCCAGACGACCGCCCGTGATTCGCCAGTCGAACTCAGCCGAGAAAACCAAACATTCTGACCGTTGATTGGGCGGATAGCTTCAATATCCGATTTGCCGTCGCCGTCATGGTCAATTCCGATGAAAACTATGTCGGTCGCCAAGCCCCATTGCTCGACGAAAAACGAGTTGTCCGAACTGCGCCGCACGTAGAAATAAGCCGCTCCGTCAATATTGCGCTGGACGACTAAATCCTGCGCGCCGTCGCCGTCAAAATCAATCAGGCTCGGTCCGAAGCCGAACGTCGTGTCCGACGGTAAGCCCCACTGTTCGACGCGCACCTGCCCGTTTGAGCTTTGTTTGATAAACCAATGTTTTTTCCCGTCAATGTCTCGCGTCACCGCTGCGTCGGTTTTGCCGTCCTTGTCGTAATCGCCCGGCACGGAAGCGTCGCCCGGCGCGCCGAAATACTCATAGCGCGGCGCGCCCGTCGAACTTTCGATGATGTACCAAATTCCCTCGCTGATGCGAAAAACGGCGACATCTTGTTTGGCATCGCCGTCATAATCGCCGACCGCCACAAAATCCGTCGCAAAATTTCCCCAGTCAACGCTGCGGACAGTATTCGTGTCGGTTTGATAAATAAGCCAGGTAATCAAGCCGCTCGTCGCATTGACGCGGAAGCGAACCGGATCGGCGAGTCCGTCGCCGTCAAAGTCGCCGATAAACGAACCGTTCAGAAAACCGGGCGTGGTTTCGCCGAAACTGCGCGTCTGCACCCGGTCGCCCAAACTTAAAAGCGAGTAAAAAGTATTGTCGCCCTGGCGATAGGTGATGTAATCGTCGCGCCCGTCGCCGTCTTCGTCGGCGAACATCGAAGCGCGTTTGATTTGCCCGCGAATCTCGCCGTCTGGAAAGATTTTCGTGTGAATATCGAAGTAGAGCCGCTGACTGCGAAGCGCGCCCACCTGCATTCTAGTTAAATTGAAGGTTCTGTTGATCGTTCCGGTTGCCGCGTCCTCAACGGTAAAAATCGCCGCGGCGTTTTGTCCCGGCGCGGCGTTGCCGTGAATATGTATCGCAGTTACCGCGCTCGATAAACCCGAATAGTTTACGCTAATGGTCGCCTGGGTTTCATCCGCGTTCAACGTCACGACGGCAACACCTTTCCCGGTCGAGCGTGTCGCCGGAACTTGTTGCAAGCCGGAAAGATTGGCAAGGAATTTCTGCTGCGCCGAAGCATCGGTCGTGAGCATTACCGCCGCTATTAAAGCCGCCAGCCAAAGAAGAGTTTTTGGTCGTGAAATGATTGATTGTTTTTTCATTTTTTTATTCTCCTGAAGTTGTTTTTAGTTTGAGTTGAGCGTTTATGTATGCTGATTTGGTAATGCCGCGCCGGACGGCGACATCGGTTTTCAAAGCGCGTTCAAGATTACTGCTTGCCGCGTTTGTCCTTACAATCCGAAAGTGAAATTGAGGCTGCCGGTCGTTTGATTTGAGCGCGCATCGGTTACCGCTTCAAATACGCCGCGAACGTTTGCGCTTCCTCGCTCCGCAAATCTTCCCAGTCCGCCCGTCGCTTTCAAATTGACCTGCATTTTTCTGTAATTCGGTTCTCCCTGATGATTGTTCATCACGTTAATAGTTCCGCCGGATACTCTTCCATAGAGCGTTCCGGCGTAAGCATTGTTGCGGAAAACAACCAGCGACCACGAACCGCCGGTGACGGAAAAATGGCTGTTCACCTCGCAGCGCACTTCCGTGCAATACGGTGCAGATGAATAATCGAGTGAAGTGGTGAAATAACGTGTTTCCAGTTCCTCAGAGCCGTTTAAGCTATTAAGGACGAAAGTGTTGCCGTAAAACATATTGGTCATCGGCTCGAAAGTTCCTTGTGCCGTCTCGGTTCCGGTTAAAGATACAATCTGAGCCGAATCGTCATTCGTTTGGCTCTGTGCCGCCGCGCTCGTCAAAAAGCTGATTGCCAAAATTATCATCGTCGCTATTTTTGTCATTTGTTTTGTCATTGTGAGTTCTCCAAAGAATTTAGAATTTTTCTTGATTTGCACCGGCAAACGGCGTTACAATAGGCGCACCCTGAAAGAACTGTTTTGAGAAATGCGCCGCTCATCTGCGCTACTTGCCGATGCGAGTTTCACTTTAGAAAAAAGTTTGAAAAAGATACTTCCCTTTGCTTGATTTTTTTCGGGCATTTCTCTGACTTTTTTCTGAATTGCGTTTATGTCCTCTAATTTCAAAGAGTTGTACGAATTCTCGAACTTCCGGTTAAACGTCGCGGAACGACTTTTACTGCGCGGCGAGGAACGTCTCGCCGTTCCCGAAAAGGTTTTTGAGACGCTCTGCGTGCTTGTCCGGCGCGGCGGCGAGTTGGTGACGAAAGACGATTTGATGGAAGAAGTCTGGGGCGACACGATTGTCGAGGAAAATAATCTGGACAAAAAAATCTCGGCGTTGCGAAAAATTTTAGGCGAGCGCGGCGGCGAGAAATTTATCGAAACCGTGCGCGGACACGGCTTTCGTTTCGTCGCCGACGTGCGACGGATAGAGGATTGGGGATTTGGGTTTTCGGATTTGGGATTTCAAAATGGAAATCCCAATGGCGACGGGCGAACGACGAACGACGAATTAACAACCAAAGTTCAAAGAACAGAAACTGAAGACCAAAAGGCAAATCCGAAATCCCAAATCCCCAATCCCAAATCGAACGTCGTTGCGCTTGCCGCTTGGCGACACGAATCAGAAGACGCAATAAGCGAAGAAATCGAAACGGAAGACGCGACCGACATCAAAATTCAAATTGTTTCGCCCGCTTCTGAAACAATCGAATCCGAACAAACCGCTTCAATAAAGCCGATTCCTCTCGCTCCAACAAAATCGAAATCTCAAAGAAATCGTTTTGCTCTAGCCGCGATTGTTTCGCTGGCTGCGCTCGCCGGAATCGTATTCGGGCTTTATAAATTTTTCAATCGTCCGCCGATTGAGTTTCAAGCGGGAAAAATATCGAGAATAACCGCGACCGGCAGAGCTAAGCTCGCCGCTATTTCGCCCGACGGAAAATATCTGGCGCACGTTCAAGAAACAGACGCGGGGGAAGGTTTGTGGGTGCGGCAAACGGCAACCGACGGCAACGTGCAAATTGTGCCGACCGCCAAAACCAATTATCTTTCGATTGAATTTTCGCCCGACGGCAATTACGTTCATTACGCTCTGCAAGACTTTTCGCTCAATCAGATTTCCGCGCTCGGCGGCGCGGCGAAACAGTTGTTCGACGGCGCGAACAAAAGTTCGCCGGTCAAGTTTTCGCCCGACGGCAAGCAAATCGCTTTTC
>CADCUR010000067.1:0-581 GCA_902805935.1 uncultured Pyrinomonadaceae bacterium | reverse complement strand
GGCGTTCGCCGGAAAACGAAACGTCAATTATTGTTGCCGACGCTGCCGGCTCAAATGAACGAACGCTCGTTTCGCGCGATTCGTCGGTCCGACTATATCCGAGACTTGTCTGGTCGCCCGATGGAAAAGTTATCCTTTGTCCGTTTATGATTGCGGGAAAAGTAAATGTTCTTGCTGCGCAAATCGCCGATGGAAACGCTGCTCCGATTTTGGGGCGTGAACACCCTATTATTAAGAAAATAACCTGGTTGCCGGATTCTAAAAGTTTTTTGATGATTGGGTCGGACGACAAGATATTCCGAGTTTCGTATCCGAGCGGCGAAGACCCTGAAATCACTAACGATTCAAGCAACTACACCGACATTAGCCTATCTTCTGACGGACATTCGCTGTTCGCGGTGAGAAGCGAACAGCGAGCGCATATTTGGACGATGCCGAGCGACGACGCAAGCCGCCTTCGACAAATTACCGTCGCTTTTGATAATTATGACGGTGAAGAAGGTCTTGCCTGGATGCCCGACGGTAAAATCTTTTATAAGTCATCTCCAGGTCAAGCGAATTCGACTGCTTGGACGATAGAA
>CADCUR010000066.1 GCA_902805935.1 uncultured Pyrinomonadaceae bacterium | reverse complement strand
AATTATGCGGCATGCAAGACATTAATCATAAGTCGAAATTATAAGGAAAAAATATGAGCGAAAATAAAGTTTGGTTTATCACGGGAACGTCGAGCGGTTTCGGACGCGCTTTGGCGGAAGAAGTTCTGGCGAAAGGCGACCGAGTGGTGGCGACGGCGCGGAAACCGGAAGTTTTGCAGGATTTAGTTGAGAAATATCGCGAAACTGCGCGGGCTGTAAAACTCGACGTGACAAATATGGAAGATGCTAAAAGCGCGGTGCGGGAAGCGGTTAAAGAATTCGGACGTATTGACGTTCTGGTCAATAACGCCGGTTACGCTCTGGTCGGTGCAACTGAAGAGGTGAGCGACGAACAAATCAAACAGCAGTTCGATACGAATGTGTTCGGAGTTATAAATGTTACGCGCGAAGCGTTGCCTGTTTTGCGCGAGCAGAAAAGCGGTCACGTCGTTAATATCGGTTCGGTCGTCGGATTTTCGGCGTGGGCGTCGTTAGGGATTTATTCGGCGACTAAATTCGCGCTCGAAGGCTTGTCCGAAGCGCTCGCCGCAGAATTAGCTCCGCTCGGAATAAAGACGACGATTGTCGAGCCGGGACCTTTTGACACCGGCGGTGTTGATCGCGCAGTTTTCGCCGAAAATCTTCTGCCGGAGGCTTATCCTTCGACCGCGCAGCTTCCCGAAGTTTTCCGAGAATTCAGCAACACGGCGGGCGATCCGGTCAAAGCCGTAAAAATCATCGTCGAAGCCGTCGAATCGGAGAACCCGCCGTTTCGCCTGCCGCTCGGGTTACCTGCGTTTGAAGCAATCGAAGCCAAACTCGAACAAGTAAAACAGGAAATTTCCATCTGGCGGGCGCGAGCAATCGAAACGAATTTTGATGCCGTTGTTGCCGCTTGATTGCCATTGAATTACGCGACACAGGCAGTTCATCGCACGACAGGAGAACACAGATGACATTACCAAGTATTTTTAGAAACCGAAAGTGGCGGACGATACCGGGCATTTTTAGAAAGCATAAGCTGTGGACATTTGCGGCGACGGGCGCTGTTGTAATCTGCGTGGTCATCGTATTTTTCTTTCTATTCCAAAAGGAGGAAGCCGCGGCAAGCCCGCCGCCGGCAGAAGTTGAAGTGATTGAAGTCGAACAAAAGGATGTTCCGGTTTACAGCGAGTGGATCGGCACGACTGAAGGAATGGTCAACGCCGAAATTCGACCGCAGGTTTCGGGCTACCTGCTTAGGAAAAATTACACGGAAGGAACTTTCGTCAAAAAGGGACAGTTGCTTTTCGAGATTGACGAGCGTCCGTTTCAAGCGGCGCTCGACCAATCCAGCGGAAGACTCGCCGAAGCGCAAGGGCGACTCGGTCAAGCCGTTTCTCAATTGACGCAGGCGCAAGCGCGAATCGGACAGACCGAGGCGCAAGTCGCGCAGGCGCAAGCACAGGTCTCGCAGATGCGGGCGCAAGCGGCGCAAACGCGGGCGCAGCTCGCGCAGGCGGAAGCCAACCAGCGCCGAACGCAGCTCGATGTCAACAAATACCAGCCGCTCAGAGAGCAGAAAGCCGTCACTCAGCAGGAATTAGACAACGCCGTTCAAGCCAACGGCGCGGCTCTCGCTCAAATTACGGCAGCCAAAGCGCAAATCGAGGCGGCAAACGCTCAGATCGGCGCCGCCGCCTCCGGCGTGAACACCGCGCAGGCGCAAGTCCGGGCGGCGACGGCAGAGGCGGCAACCGCCAAAGCCGTGATTGACTCGGCAAAGGCGGCGGTTGATGCCGCTTCCGCCGATGTCGAAACGGCGAAACTCAATTTGGGCTATACGAAAATACTCGCGCCGATTGACGGAATCGCGGGAATCGCGCTGGCGCAAATCGGCAATTTGATTTCCCCGACGGGCGAAATTCTAACCACCGTTTCGACCCTCGATCCGATAAAAGTTTATTTTACGATTAGCGAGCGGGAGTATCTCGCCAATACGAAAAACAATCCGGCGCAAGCCGGACGCAACCCGGCGGGAAACCAAGCCGAACTCGAATTGATACTGTCGGACGACGCGACTTACCCGTATCCGGGAAGATTTTTCGCCGCCGACCGTGAAGTTGACGCCAGAACCGGAACGATTCGCATCGCGGGAATCTTTTCAAATCCCGGCAACGCGCTGCGCCCCGGTCAATACGGGCGCGTGCGCTCGATCACGAGTTTCAAAGAAAACGCTTTGCTCGTGCCGCAGCGCAGCGTCACCGAATTGCAGGGAATTTACCAAGTCGCCGTCGTGGGCGACGACAATAAAGTTGACGTTCGCAAAGTCAAAGTCGGTGATTTAATCGGCTCGCAGCAGATGATTGTTGACGGGTTGAAACCGGGCGAAAAAGTCATCGCAGGCGGCGTGCAGAAAGTCAGACCCGGCGCGATTGTCGCGCCGAAGCCTTACGTTCAGCCGGAAATCGCAGCGGGAAACTGACGCACGCTTCAAAATTTTCGAGTGTTCGATTCGTCAAGATGCCTACTCGTTCATCGCTTATAGAGATTAAAATATGATTTCCGAAGTATTTATCAACCGCCCGATTCTCGCCATCGTCATCGCCGTCGCCATTTTGCTCGCCGGCATTATCGCAATGCTGGATTTGCCGGTAGCCCAGCTCCCGAATGTCGTGCCGCCGCAAATCGTCATCGCCACCAGCTACACCGGCGCGGACGCGACGACGATTGAACAGTCGGTCGCCACGCCCTTGGAGCAGCAGATGAACGGCGTGGAGAATATGATTTATATGCGCTCGACCAACGCCAACGACGGCTCGATGTCGCTAACCGTGACTTTCGATTTGGATTCGGACGCGAATCTCGATCAGGTCGCCGCGCAAAACCGCCTTTCGCAGGCGCAGCCGAATCTGCCGGTTGACGTGACGCAGTTCGGTTTGACGACGCGCAAATCAACCGGCTTGCCCGCGCTCGCCATTTCGCTTTATTCGCCCGATAAAAGTTACGACTCTTTGTTTCTCTCCAACTACGCGAACATCAACGTCAACGACCGGCTTTCCCGCGTGCCGGGCGTCGGCGAGGTCAGACTTTTCGGCGCGAGCGATTACGCGATGCGAATCTGGGTCAAGCCCGACGTGCTGGCGAAATTGGGAATGACGGTTCCCGATCTTTCGAGCGCTGTGCGGCAGCAGAGCGTCGTTAATCCGGCGGGACAACTGAGCGCCGAACCCGCGCCGACCGGCAAAGAGAAAACATACAGCGTCAGGGCGCAAGGCAGGCTGCAAACGCCTGAAGAATTCGGAGCGGTCGTCGTGCGCTCGAACCCAGACGGCTCGGTCGTGCGGCTCAAGGACGTGGCGCGCATCGAATTGGGGGCGCTCAACTACAATCAAATCACCAGATTCAACGGCGAGGCGGGAACCATCATCGCGGTTTTCCAAACGCCCGGCTCGAATGCGCTCGACGTGGTAACGGGCGTGAAACAGGCGCTGGAGGAAATGAAGCAAAGTTTTCCGAGCGACCTCGATTATAAAATCACGATTGACACGACGCTGCCGGTCAGTCAGGGCATCGTGGAAATCGTCGAGACGCTGGCGATTGCCATCGTTTTGGTACTGCTCGTCGTCTTTTTGTTTCTCCAGAACTGGCGCGCGACGTTGATTCCGATGATCGCCGTTCCGGTCTCCCTGATCGGAACTTTCGCCGTTTTCCCGTTTTTGGGGTTTTCCATCAACACGCTTTCTTTATTCGGGCTGGTGCTTGCCATCGGGCTGGTCGTTGACGACGCGATTGTCGTCGTCGAAGCCGTCGAGCATCACATCGAGGAAGGAATGTCACCGCGCGAAGCGACTTTGCAGGCGATGCGCGAAGTATCGGCTCCGGTCATCGGCATCGCGCTGATTCTCGCCTCGTGTTTTATTCCGATGGCTTTCGTCAGCGGCATTCAAGGTCGCCTCAATCAACAGTTCGCGGTGACCATCGCCGTCTCGGTCATCATCTCCGCCTTTACCGCTCTGACGTTATCGCCCGCGCTGTCGGCTCTGCTGCTGCGTCCGAAAAAAGAATCAACGGGAAAAGGAATTTTCGGGCGTTTCTTCGGCTGGTTTAATCGAACATTCGAGCGCGCGACCAACGGCTATGTCAACGCGAGTCACTTTTTGATTCGCAAAAGTTTAATCGGCGTCGTTATTCTCGCCATTTTCACGCTGCTCGATTTGGGGCTTTTTCAGAGACTGCCGTCGAGCTTTCTGCCGCCGGACGACAACGGTTACCTTTTTCTCAACGTCCAGCTGCCGGACGCCGCCTCGCTCGAAAGAACCGATCAGGTGAGCCGGAAAATCGAACGGATACTCGCCGAAACCGAAGGCGTCAGCGACTTTAACACGATTGCCGGATTCAGTCTTTTGAATCAAGTTTCCGCCAGCTACAACGGCTTCTTTTTCGTCGCGCTCAAGCCGTGGTCGGAACGCAAGTCGTCCGCGCTGCAAGCCGACGCGATTATCGCGCATTTAAATGGGCGGTTCGCCGCCGAGATACCGGAAGCAATCGCCTTCGGCTTCGGTCCGCCGGCGATTCCCGGACTCGGCAATTCGGGCGGATTTTCATTCTGGCTGCAAGACAAAAGCGGCGGGTCGGTCGAATTGCTCGACGAGAATCTGCAAAAATTTATGGCAGCCGCTCGCCAGCGCCCGGAACTTGCCGGAGTCAATTCGGGCTTTTCGGCGTCGGTGCCGCAGGTTTACGCTGATGTTGACCGCGACAAAACCTTAAAACAAGGCGTTGCCGTCGGGGACGTTCATCAAACTCTGCAAGCCTACTTGGGCGGTCTTTATCTCAACCAATTTAACCGTTTCGGGCGGCAGTGGCGGGTGTTCCTCCAAGCCGAAGGCGAAGCGCGTCTGAACGAGCAGGACATCGGGCAATTTTACGTGCGAAACGGCAATCAGGATATGGTTCCACTTTCGACCCTGGTGACGACGAAGAAAATCAGCGGTCCCGAATATACGAATCGTTTTAATCTCTACCGCGCGGCGCAGGTCATCGGGCAAGCCACGCCCGGTTACAGTTCCGGTCAGGCGATAGCCGCGCTCGAAGAGGTGGCACAGGAAACTTTGCCGCCGGAGTTCGGCTACGATTGGGCTGATTTGTCTTATCAGGAACGCAAGGCTTCGGGATCGGTCTTGGGCATCTTCGGGTTGTCGCTGGGGCTGGTGTTTCTGATTCTCGCCGCTCTATACGAAAGCTGGTCGCTGCCGTTCGCGGTGCTGCTGACCGTGCCGGTGGCAATCTTCGGCGGGCTGCTCGGTTTGCTGATGCGCGGGTATGACCTCGGTGTTTATTCGCAAATCGGCTTAATCGTTTTAATCGGGCTGGCGGCGAAGAACGCGATTCTCATCGTCGAGTTTGCCAAAGCCGAACTGGAAAAAGGCAGCGATCCGGTTCGGGCGGCGCTCGAAGGCGCGCGCCTTCGTCTGCGTCCGATTCTGATGACTTCGCTCGCTTTTATATTAGGTTGTCTGCCGCTCTGGTTTGCCAGCGGCGCGGGCGCGGCGTCGCGGCGCATTCTCGGAACTGTGGTCATTGCCGGGATGATTGCCGCGACGGGCATCGCCATCTTTCTCATTCCGGTCACATTTTATCTGGCGGAACGATTTTCAATGTGGATGAGCGGAAAAAAGACCGAAGAAGAGCCGCCGAGTGAGCCGACAATAGATATAACGCCGATGCCGGAGCCGGAGGCGGCGAAATAAAGATGAATAATCAAATAAAAAATATATTGATAGCGGCGATAATCTCTCTCGGACTGCTGACGGGAACTGCTGCCGCGCAAAAGAATAAAAAGAACAAGAATAAATATCAGCGTCCGACGGTAGATGCGCCAACGACGTTTCGTGGCGACGAAACAGTTTCGCCCGATTCAGCGTCAATCGGCGACCTTAAATGGTTTGAAGTTTTCAAGGACGAAAAACTACAGGAACTAATCCGCGCGGCGGTAATTCGTAATTACGATCTGCGTCAGACGGACGCCAGAATCAACATCGAGCGAGCCAACCTCGGTTTGACGCGCTCGAATCAGTTTCCGCAAATTGAAGCGGGCGCGAACCTTTCGACAACTCGCTCCGCGCAAAACGGTTCCGCAAACGCCGGCGCTGTCCAAAACGGCTCGAATATCGCGGAACAGCCGAAGCGAACCCGAAGCATCGGCGGCGTGCTGCTCAATCTGCTTAGTTTCGAGATTGACATCTGGGGGCGGCGACGCCAGCAAACCAAAGCTGCCAGAGCCTTTGTGCAAGCGAGCGCCGAAGACCGCAGCGCGGCGCAGATGACCGTCGTCGGCGATGTCGCCGCCGCTTATTTTAATTTGCTTGAACTCGACAGCGAATTAGAAATCGCCCGCCGCACGCTTTCAGCCAGAGAAAATTCGCTCGCAATAATCAAAATCAGGGAGCAGGGCGGCATCGCCACGATGCTCGAAGTGCGTCAGGGCGAGGAGTTGGTTTATCAGGCGTCGCAAACGATTCCCGACGCCGAACGTCAAATCGAGCGGACGGAGAATTTCATCCGCCTGCTGACCGCCGACGTTCCCGGTCCGATTGCGCGCGGTCGTTCCCTAGCCGAACAGGAAGAATTGCCGGAAGTGCCGGCGGGTTTGCCGTCCGAGCTGCTCGCGCGTCGCCCGGACATTCGCGCCGCCGAACAGCGTCTCGTCGCCAATCACGCGCTGATTAGAGCGGCGAAGGCGGCGTATTTTCCGACCATCAGTTTGACGAGTCTGTTCGGTTTTCAAAGCAACCAGCTTTCGAGCCTTTTTTCGGGCGGCGGCAACAGCTGGAGTTTTGCGCCGCAAATAGTTCAGCCGATCTTTACCGCCGGGCGGCTCAAATCAAACGTCAGGTTTGAACAAGCGCAGCAGGAATTATCAATCGCGCAATACGGGCAGACGATTCAGACGGCGTTCCGCGAAGTTTCCGACGCGCTCGTCGAGCGCCGCAAAGTCAAAGAAATTCGCGCTCGGCAGGAACTGCTCGTGACGACCCTCAGAGACCGCTCGCGCCTCGCGTATGTCAGATACGAAGGCGGAGTTGACACGCTTTTGAACGCGCTCGACGCCGACCGTGAACTGTTCGACGCCGAGCTTAATCTGACTCAAACCAGACGCAACGAACTGCTCGCGCTCGTGCAGCTTTACAAAGCCCTCGGCGGAGGATGGCAGCAATGATAAAGCGGCAAAGGAGGATTGAAATGGAATTAACAAAATCTGCAAATTGGGAGATTGATGAAATGAACTACGCAGCTGAATCGGCAAAATTAAGGGACGCTCCCGCACTAGCCGGAACGGTCAGGGTAATGTTGGGATTGATGATGATGATTGCCGGGCTGTATTTCTGGTTATTTTACGGCGGAAATGCGGACGGATTGGGCTTGCTGTTTATAATCGGTTCGCCTTTTGTCATCCTGACCGACAATAAAGGGAATGAATCGCCGGTTCAGGATTAAATAACGCCGAATTCGGCAGTTCAGATTGGGAACAAAAATACAAAAGAGGAAAAGAAAATGAGTGAACAAAACAAAAAAACAGCATTAATAACGGGTGCCAATCGGGGCATCGGGTTTGAGACGGCGCGGCAGCTCGCCCAAAAGGGAATTAAGGTTTTAGTCGGCGCGAGAAGCGAAGAAAACGGCAAAGAAGCCGAAGCCAAATTGAAGGCTGAAGGCTTCGACGCCGAATTCGTTTTACTCGACGTGGACGACCAGAAAACGCACGAAGCGGCAGCGAAATACGTTTTCC
>CADCUR010000065.1:4301-39048 GCA_902805935.1 uncultured Pyrinomonadaceae bacterium | reverse complement strand
TTCAAAGCGACGTGCTTTCCGGCATATTCGGCGTGATGTTCTTTTATCCAAATCGTATTCGGATGAACGAAGCCTCTCCCGCCGACTTTCATGCCATTCGTTTTTGTTTCGCGCTCTTCTTCCTTTTTCTCCTGAACAGCCCGAATTACTTTTTGCCGGTCTTCGGGTTTCAGATTGACCACCGTTTTAATAATTTCGTCTAACAAAACTGCTTCCATTTTCTTCACCTCCAAAAATTCCCGCCACGTCTTTCAGTTCGCTCGTTATTTTACAACGCGGCAGGCTGTTCAGAAAATCTTTGCCGTAGCCTTTCGTTCTGAGACGCGAATCGAGAAGCGCAATCACGCCCCGGTCGGTCGAACTTCTAATTAATCGCCCGATTCCCTGCTTTAATGTTATGACAGCGTTCGGGACGGAATAATCGAAAAACGATTTGCCGCCGTTGTCGTCTATAAAGCGCGTTCTGGCGGCGACAATCGGGTCGGTCGGGACGGCGAACGGGAGTTTGTCTATGATGACGCAGGAAAGCTGTTCGCCCTGCACGTCAACGCCTTGCCAGAACGAAGATGTCGCAAACAAAACGGCGTTCGGCGTTTTGCGGAATCTTTCCAGAAGTCCGGCTTTCGACATCGAGCCTTGCACGAGACACGGGAAATTGACGCGCATCGAGACGAGTTCGTAGAGCGCGTTCATCGCCGAAAGGCTGGTTGATAAAACAAAGGCGCGACCGTTCGTAACATTTAATAATTTGATGATTTCACTGGCGGCGATTTGGTTGAATTCCGGCGCGCGCGGTTCGGGCATCGCTTTCGGCAAATAAATTATCGCTTGCTTTTGATAATCGAAAGACGACGGTGCGAGCATCGTGTCGGTTTTCGTCGTGTCCAAACCGAGACGATCTTTGATGAAATCGAATTTTCCGTTGCTGGATAGGGTCGCTGAAGTCATCACGACGGTCTCTAATTTGTCAAAAAGTTTTTCCTGTAAAAGCTGAGAAACGTCTATCGGCGACGCGCGCAAAAACATTCCTCTGCCGCGTCGTTCGAGCCAGTAAACGTAATTTTTCTCGGCTTGCGAGCAAACGAAATCCAGATCGAAGCGCGTTTGCCGAACACGCCGCACAAGGCTCTCGGCTTCGGTCATCTTTTCGGCGTAAACGTCAATCGCCGTTTCCAGTCTTTCGAGCGCGGAATCAAGCGCGAAATACGCTTCGCCGAGCGGCGTCGGCTGAATTTCATCGCGGACTTTTTGCGCGAACGCATTCGGCAGCAGCGGAAAGCGTCCGTCCTGTCCGCGTCCTTGAACAAATCTTGTCCAGAATTGATCGGCGAGTCCGATGATTCGAGCGACGAGTTTCGTGATTTCACGCGTCGCAATCGCATCGGTAATCGGCAAATTATCGGCGTCGCGCGCGAGTTCGTCAATTTGAAAAGTCGAAATTTGAAAGCCGAAATAATCGGCGGCGATGTCTTCGATTAAATGCGCTTCGTCGAAAATCACGGCGGAATAATCCGGCAAAACTCTGCCGTATTCGTTACCGCGGATATTCAAATCCGCGAAAAAAAGATGATGATTGACAATCACGATGTCGGCGTCTTCGGCTCTGGCGCGCATACGGGTGACGAAACACGGCTCGAAATCGGGACATTTCTGTCCCAGACAAATTTCCGATTTGGCATTGATTCTCGACCAGAACGAAATATTTTCCGGCAGATTGACGAGTTCGGCGCGGTCGCCCGTCTGCGATTCGCGCGCCCAGTGACGGACTTCCTCAAACGAATCCATTTCGTCCACGCCTTCGAGAATCGGCTGGTTTTCCGCCTTGGCGATGCGATAAAGACAGGCGTAGTTAGAGCGACCTTTCATATAGGCGGCGGTAAATTTCTTCGGCATCACCTTTTGCAGAAACGGAATGTCTTTTTCCATTAATTGTTCCTGCAAATTTTTCGTTCCCGTCGAAACTATAATTCGTTTTTTTTGTCCGAGCGCGGCGGCGATTGCCGGAACAAGGTAGGCGAGCGTTTTGCCCGTGCCGGTTCCCGCTTCAACGATCAGATGCTTTTTCTCTTCAAATGCTTTTAAGACCGCCTCCGCCATTTTGATTTGACCGTGCCGGTATTCGTAATCTTTATGGTATTTGGCGATGAGTCCGCCTTTGCCGAAAATTTCTTCCACAGTATTTTCCTGATTTATTTTATTTTTATACACCAACGCTCGGCATAATTAAATTACCGAAAGCGTCTTCCGCGTGCCGAAAACGCGTTTAATTTTTCGCTAAATTGTAATGACTGCTTGACCGAAATCGTAATTTTTGTAAGAATCTTATTTTGCAACCCCAAAAATTTTACAACTAATCAGGCATAATTCGTCAGATATTTATTCTAATCCGTCTGACTCGTTAGATGCTCTAATCGTAACAAATTGTTTTGATAAATTCCTCAAAGTCGAGACATTTGTTTTGTTATTCGGTCTTCAACAGCCGAAATTCGCTTTTATCTTTTTAAAATTTGCTTCAAAGGAGAATTCCAAAAAATGAAAATTTCAGATGACACGAAAACTCGTTACCGGGTTGTGTTTGCTTTTGCGGTCTTAGGATTGATTGCGGCGATTATCGTTTTGCCGAATCAATTTCGCTCAAAGGCGGTCAATGCCGGACAAGACGGTTCACAGATAATCGCCGGTTCGGTTAATGACTTAGAAAATTACGACATACGAACCGATAAGAGCCAAGCGGAAACACTGTTGAGTTTTCGCCAGACGGCGGGCAGAGACGCCGTTGCCGTAGCCGACGCGCGCGATAAATTCGTCGCCGGAGAAGAACTTCTGCGGCAGACGATTCCGACTTTGAAAATCGAATACAACGAAGACATTCGCACGCCGGAAGTTATCGCGTCGGATGTCAAACAAGGCGGCGCCTTTTTAACTGCCGCTTCGCAAGGGAAAAAGTCTGACGTTCTTCGCAATTTCATCAAACAAAACAATGAACTGTTCGGCTTAACCGACGAGCAAACGAATCAACTCAAATCCACTGCCGATTACACAAACCCGGACGGCGAATTATCGTTTGTTCATTACGACCAGACAATCGGCGGCGTGCCGGTTTTTCGCGGCGAAATCAAAGCGGGTTTCACAAAACGCGGCGAAATGATTCGCGTCATCAATAACCTCGCTCCGGAACTCGATTACGCAAGTTTAACGACGGATTTTCGGAATCCGGCGGATGCGGTAGCCGCCGCCGCCCAGTATATTAATTACGAATTGAAATCCACCGATTTGGCGCCGAACGCTAATCAATCAACTGATTTGAAAGCGGTTTTCGGTGAGGGCGATTTTGCGACGACCGCCGAGAAAATGTATTTCCCGACCGAACCGGGCGTGGCTCGCGCGGCGTGGCGCGTTTTAATTTGGCAACCGGTTTATTCGTATTACGTCATCGTTGACGCCGAGACGGGCAAAATGCTTTGGCGCAAATGTATCGCCGAAGAGCAAACTCAAGCGGCGACCTTTAACGTCTATGCGAACTCGACGAGTTTTCTGCGCGTGCTGGACAACCCCGCGCCGATGACGCCGGGACCGATTGACCCGACGCTCGGAACGCAGGGCGCGATTCAAGCCAGAACCAATGTCACGTTAATCGGCAACGAAGCGCCATATACATTTAACAATAACGGCTGGATTAACGACGGCGCGAACGGCGCGAACGGCTGGACGGACGGCAACGCTGTGGAAGCAGGCGTTGACCGTGCCGCGCCGAACGGTGTTGACGCGGTGGTCAGCGGCACAAACCGCACGTTTAATTTCGCATACAATCCGGCTCCGGGAAATCCTTCACCGGGCGACGACCCACTCGGCGTCGAATTTCAAAAGGGCGCGGTGACGCAGATGTTTTATGTGATGAACCGTTACCACGACGAAATGTATCTGCTCGGTTTTACCGAACAAGCCCGCAATTTCCAGCAGGATAATTTCGGGCGTGGCGGAAGCGGCGCCGACCGTGTTTCCGCCGAAGGTCAGGATTCTTCCGGCACGAACAACGCTAACTTTAATACTCCGGCGGACGGCGGGCGCGGCAGGATGCAGATGTATCTGTGGAGCGCGCCGACTCCCGACTACGACGGAACGATTGATGCGGACATTATCATTCACGAAGTGACACACGGACTCTCCAACCGTCTGCACGGCAACGCAAGCGGTTTGACGAGCAATATGTCGCGCGGAATGGGCGAGGGCTGGGGCGACTTTTACGGACACGCGATGTTGTCCGAGCCGACCGACCCGATTGAAGGAATTTACACGACCGGCGGTTACGCCACATATTTAGGCGGCGCGGCGGGCAACAACAAAAATTATTATTACGGCATTCGGCGTTTCCCGAAAGCGGTCAAATCGTTTCTCGGACCGAACGGCAAGCCGCATAATCCGCTGTCGTTTCGCCATTTGAACGCAAACTGCAACACGGAGATCGGCACGCCGACGGCAATCGGCACGATCAGTGCTTTCCCTCGCGGACCGTTCGGTTCGACGCAGTGCGACCAGGTTCACGCCGCCGGAGAAATCTGGAGTTCGGCGTTGTGGGAAGTTCGCGCCAAACTGATTGGCACTCACGGTTGGGCAGTCGGCAATCGCCGCGTTCTGCAATACGTGACCGACGGAATGAAATTGGCTCCGCTCGGTCCGACGTTTTTACAGGAGCGCGACGCGATTATCGCGGCGGCGCAGGCGAGCAACGGCGGCGTTGATGTCGCCGACATCTGGGCTGGTTTCGCCGTTCGCGGAATGGGCTTTTCGGCGCGGGTTAACTCGCCTTCTCCGGCGAATGTCACCGAAGCGTTCGATTTGCCGAACCTTGTCCAATCGCCGACTTTCACGTTCAGCGACGCGGGCGGCAACAACAACGGATTCGCCGACCCGGGCGAAACTTTGCAGTTGAGCATTCCGCTGACAAACAATACCGGCAACCCGGCGAACAATGTGATGCTGCAAGTCGTGGGCGGCGGAACGGCTGATTACGGCACAATCGCCAACGGTCAAACTGTGACGCGCACGGTCAGCTACACCGTTCCCGCCGGTCAGCCCTGTGGCAGCGTTTTAACAATCACTTTGAACATTACCAGCAGTTTGGGTCCGAAAACCGAAACGCGCACGATTTTAGTCGGTCAACCGGCGGGCGGCGTTGTGCAATCATTTGACGGCGTAACCGCTCCGGAGCTTCCGACAGGTTGGACTGCGCCGGCGCCGAATCCAAGCACGGGCAGCACCATTCCCTGGCGCTCGCAGGCGACCGGCGCATTCAGCGCGCCGAACGCGATGTTCGCTCCCGACCCGGCAAACGTTTACTTGGCGCAGCTCGAATCGCCGCCGATTGCGGTAACAATCGCTTCGGCAAAATTGAAATTCAAGATAAATTACAATACCGAAAGCGGATTTGACGGCACGACGCTCGATATGCGGATCGGTTCGGGCGCGTATCAGGACATAATCGCCGCCGGCGGCGCGTTCGTTACGGGCGCGTATCCGACGACCATCGGCACGGGAACTTTCCCGAACGCCGGACGGCAAGCGTGGTCAGGAAATTCAAACGGCTACCGCGACGTGGAAATCACTTTGCCCGCCGCCGCTAACGGTCAGAACGTCCAGTTCAGATGGAACGCGGGCGCGGACACTGCAATCGGCGGCGCGGGAACTTATCTCGATAACGTCGAGTTAGTAACGAATTTCAACTGCATTCCGATTGAGTTTTCAAACAAAGCCCGCGCCGACTTTGACGGCGACGGAAAAACCGATTTGTCGGTGTTCCGACCGACCGATGGCAACTGGTATCTGAACCGTTCGACTTCGGGATTCGCCGCTCTGAATTGGGGCGTCAACGGCGATCGCTTAACGCCCGGCGATTACGACGGCGACGGCAAAACCGATGTCGCCGTGGCGCGTCTGGCGGCGGGCAGTATGTCCTTTTACGTTTTGAACAGCGGCAATGCGACGGCGACGACTGTTCAATGGGGCGCGGCGGGCGACGTGCCGCAAATCGGCGATTATGACGGCGACGGCAAAGCGGATGTCGCGGTGTTTCGTCCGTCAAACGGTTTCTGGTATATCCGCGGCAGCAACGGCGGCGTTGTAACTTCGGCGCAGTTCGGACAGACGGGCGATATTCCGCTTGCCAACGACTATGACGGCGACGGCAAAACCGATTTGGCAGTTTTCCGCTCTGGCATCTGGTATATCCAGCGCAGCCAGCTCGGATTCACCGGCATTCAGTTCGGTTTGGCAACCGATAAACTCGTGCCAGCCGATTATGACGGCGACGGCAAAACTGACCTTGCCGTTTACCGCCAATCCGAAGGCGCCTGGTATTTGCAGCGCAGCAATCTAGGCTTTACCGGCTTGCAATTCGGCGTTTCGACTGACGTTCCCGTGCCGGGCGATTACGACGGCGACGGCAAGACGGACGTTGCGGTGTTCCGCAACGGCACTTGGTATGTCAACCGCACAACGGCGGGATTTTTAACAGCGGCGTTCGGCGCGAGTTCCGATTTGCCGATTCCCAAACAATACATTCCGTAAAATAAGGAATGAATGATGAGCGGTGAGCGATGAATAAAATGTAAATAATTTTATTCATCGCTCATTCATTAGTCGGATCAGTTCGAAGATTCTATGCAGAAACACGCACGATAGTCCGGCTATCGTGCGTATTTCTGCATAGAACCGCCATTTTGACTTCAAACTGATTCACTATTACCGCTCATTCTTTCTCGTTGACCTTGCTTCTTTTTATTTGTTAGATTTCATATAAGATGATGTTAGTCGTGAACGCTTTTCGTTGAAAAATTTAACATCAGATTTATTGTTTATCTCCTGATTGTCCGTATAAAATTTAAATATGAATCCTGTCGCTCAAAAAATTGCCCACGCCAAAGCGAAAAAATTATTGCCGGTGGACGATGCGCGTTATCTGTCAAACCGCGAACTCAGTTGGCTCGAATTTAACCGCCGCGTTTTAGACGAGGCGCTCGACGAAACAACGCCGCTGCTCGAACGGCTCAAGTTTCTTTCGATTTTCTCGACGAATCTCGACGAATTTTTTATGATTCGCGTCTCGGGCTTAAAAGAGCAGGTCGCCGAAGGTATTCGGCGAACTTCGCGCGACGGAATGACGGCGCTCGAACAACTGGTGGCGATTCGCCAGCGTCTGCTGCCGATGCTCGCCGACCAGATGCGCTGTCTGAACGAAGAAGTGCTGCCGCAGCTCGACGCAGCGGGCATTAAAATCGTTTCTTATAAAGATTTGAATCACGATGAGAAAAAGAAACTCGAAAAATACTTTTTAAAGAATATTTTTCCGGTTTTGACGCCGCAAGCGGTGGATGTAAGTCATCCGTTTCCGTATGTCTCGAATTTGAGTTTGAATTTGGGTTTGACGGTCGAGCCGGATAAAAGTTTCGATCATGGCAAACTGACGTATCTTTACAACCGTAACCGCTTCGTGCGAATAAAATTGCCGCCGAGCGTTTCGCGTCTGATTCCGGTTCAGGATGGCGAGACGAGATACGCGTTGCTCGGCGAACTCGTGGCGGCGAATATTAATTATCTGTTTCCGAATATGCAGGCGAATAAGGCACACTTGTTTCGCCTGACGCGCGACGCCGACATCGAACTGCGCGTTGACGAAGCGAGCGACATTCTCAGCACGATGGAGCGCGAACTGCATTACCAGAAGCGTTTCAGTTTTCCCGTCCGTTTGGAAATCACGCCTTCGATGCCCGACAAAATGGTGAATTATCTGACCGAATCAATCGGCTTGACCGAACGCGACGTTTATAAAATTGACGGATATTTAAACGTTCCCGATTTGATGTCGCTGTATTCGCTGGAGCGTCCCGATTTGAAGGATGCGCCGATTCGTTATTCGATTCCGTCAGCGATTCGCGGGTCGGAAAACGTGTTTGACGTGCTGAAAAAACAGGACGTTCTACTGCATCACCCGTTCACGGCTTACAGCACGGTGACCGATTTTATCAACCAGGCGGCGGAAGACGAAAACGTCCGCGCCATTAAAATTTGTCTTTACCGCACGGGAAAAGATTCGCCGATTGTGAAATCTTTGATGAAGGCGAGTCAAAACGGCAAACAGGTTGCCGCGCTTGTCGAACTAAAGGCGAGGTTCGACGAGGAAAATAATATCGAATGGGCGCGGCGTTTGGAAAACGAAGGCGTTCACGTCATCTACGGAATGCGCGGTTTGAAAACACACTCGAAGGTAACACTCGTCGTGCGCTACGAAAAGGAAAAACTGCGCCGCTACGTTCACCTCGCCACCGGCAATTACAATCCGACGACCTCAAAGCATTACACCGATTTGGGCTTGCTCACCGCCGACGAGGACATCGGCAAAGACGCGAGCGATTTGTTTAATTTTCTGACCGGTTACTCTTACAAAAACGATTACAGTTCTCTGCTGGTAGCGCCGATTAATATGCGCGAGCGAATGATTGAATTGATCGAGCGCGAAATCGAGCATCAAAACGGCGAGGCGAAAGAAGGTCGCATCATTGCGAAAATCAACAGCCTGACCGACGACGCGATTATCCGCGCGCTTTACCGCGCGTCGCAGGCGGGCGTCTCGATTGATTTAATCGTGCGCGGCATCTGCGTTTTGCGTCCCGGCATCGAAGGGCTTTCCGAAAACATTCGCGTTGTGTCCGTCGTCGGCAGATTTCTCGAACACAGCCGCATTTTCTATTTCGGCAACGGCGGCGCGGAAGAGATTTATATGGGCAGCGCCGACTGGATGCACCGCAACCTCGACCGCCGCGTCGAAGCGATTGTCCCGATTAAAGATTCGCGCCTGCGGCAGTATATCAAAGAAGAAATTTTGGACACTTACGCCAAAGATACGGTTAACGCGCAGCTTTTAAACCCGGACGGAACTTACCGCAAAATCGCGCCCGACTCGAAGAAAAAAGCCTTCGACTCGCAGATGTATTTCGTCGGCAAGGATTTATGATTCGGAATTTAGGATTTATAAAGCGAGCGACATCTTTAATCGCAGATTCCGAATCATAAATCGTAAATGAATTCTGAACAAAGAAAACGGCAGGCGCGAATTCTCCGCATCGCCCGCAAACTTCACCGCACGACCGGCGCTCTGTTGTTCGTCTTCTTTTTTATCGTCGCCTGCACCGGGCTGCTGCTAGGCTGGAAAAAGCACACGGGCGGCGTTATTCTGCCGAAATCTTTTCAAGGGCAATCAACCGATATGAAGGATTGGCTTCCGGTTGATGTGCTGCACGAAAAAGCCCTGACAATCGCCCGCGAGCAAATCGCGCCCGATATGTCGCCGGAACTCGAACGCATTGATTTTCGTCCCGATAAGGGAATGGTCAAATTCGTTTTCGTCGAAGATTACTGGGGCATACAGCTCGACTGCGCGACCGGCGGGCTTTTGCACATCGAACGCCGCCGCTCGGATTTCATCGAAAACATTCACGACGGCTCGATTCTCGATTATCTGCTCGACACCGACGGCGAACAATTCAAACTCGTCTATACGACGATAATGGGCGGCGCGTTACTGCTTTTCACGATTTCGGGTTTCTGGCTGTGGTATGGACCGAAACAATTTAAAGCAAGAAGGTGAAAAAGCGGAAAAGCGGAAAAGTTTAACGCAATCCTCAATAAACTTTTTCAACTTTTCACTTTTTCACCTTCTGCTTTTTCCGCTTCCTCTGCTTCAATCATTTCGAGCGTTTCGATAATCGTTTCGACCGCTTCCTTTTCGTCTTCGGGCGTGGCGACGGGTTCTTCCTGCGCGTGTTCGGCGTCTCTTTCGTAACTTAATGCGATGAAAATCGGGAAATGGTCTGATCCGAGACGCGGCAGACGACGCAGATCGGCGAGCCGAAAATGATTCGAGTGAAAAACGTGATCGAGCGGAAACCGCAGAATCGGATACTTCGCGTGAAAAGATGTGTAGAGACCGCGCCCGACGCGCGGGTCGAGCAAGCCGCTAATTTTCTGGAAAAGTTTCGTCGTCCGCGACCAAGCGACATCGTTAAAATCGCCAGCGGTGATCGTCGGCGCGTCGCGCTCGTTGATCATCCGCCCGACGAACAAAAGTTCCGCGTCGCGTTCGTTCGAGCGGTCGCTTTCGGTCGGCACGGGCGGTCGCGGATGCAGGCAGTAAAGATTTATCATCTCGCCGGATTTTAATTTGACGCCCGTGATAATCGAAGGAATATCGTCTTCGATAAAAAAATTCAATTGCGGTTTGTCGAGTTCGAGCCTGGAGTAGAGAGCCATTCCGTAAGCGTTATCGAGCGGATGCAAAACCGTGTAAGGATAATTTTTTTCGAGCGCCGCAACCTCCGTCACCCAGCGCTCGTCGGGTTCAGCCAGCAAAATTACGTCCGGGTCGAGTTTTTCGACCGCCTGCAAAAGTTTCGCCGACTGCCGGTTTTCGATAAAGACGTTGAATATCAAAAGTTTGATGGTATTTTCGCCGGGCGGCGAGCGGCTCGTTTCGACTTGTTTCGGGTAAAACGGCAGATACGGCAGAACGCAGTAAAGCTGATATGCGGCGCAGGCGACGAGCGTCAGCAGAAAAACCGTTTCAAATGCACGCAGCGGAAAATCGGCGGAGAGAACTAAAACCATCGCCGTTGCCAAACACAAAAACGCGATTTGAAGGCGCGGAAAATCGCCGATGCGAATCCACCACATTCCGAATCTCAAAAAAGGCAAAATTGTTAAAATTATCGCCGTCGCGCCAACGGCGTAAACGATTATTTGCAGAATAAGCACATCTAAAATTAAAAAATTAAAAGCAAAAAAGCAAAACTCGAAAGTCGTCTTTAACGAACACTTCGGCTGGCTAAAATAAGTTTATATTAATTTGCTGCCCGTGCGCTTCTATTTTTTTTGACTTTTGAGGCGACAAAGCATATTTTCAAAACATAGGTTTTTCTTAAACTTTTAATCAAATCTAAACGTCCAAAGAAAAAATTCTAACCTGAAGTCAAGGAGTCAAAAATCATGTCAGCCGCTTTGCGTCAAATTCGGTTTATAAAATTAACGGCGGTGACCATCGCCGCCGTATTCGCCGTTTTCTGTTTTCAGAAATTCGCCGTCCGTTCGGATAAAGTCAGCGCGTCGGCGTTCGGTCCGACGCCCGCGCACACGAACGCGCCGGGCGAGAGCAATTGCACGGCTTGTCATTCGGACAACCCCTTAAACAGCGGTTCGGGCAGCGTATCCATTTCCGCTCTGCCTGCCACATACGCGCCGAATCAGCAAATTCCCGTTACCGTAACGACCAGCAAAGAAGATGCGGTGATTTACGGCTTTCAACTGACCGCCGTGGACAATCAAGGCAGAGCCGCCGGCACGTTCACGCTGCCGACGCAAACGCCGACGCAAATGCAAATTCTCAATGGCATCGTCGGCGGCAACGTGCGCTCTTATGTCGAACACACGGTTGACGGTTTAATTCCGACCAGCTTCGGCTCAAAATCCTGGACTTTCACATGGCGCGCGCCCGCAAGCGGAGTCGGCACGGTCAGCTTTTACGTCGCCGGAAACGCCGCCAACAGCGACGGCGGACCGGGCGGCGATTACATCTACACGGCGAGCCGCAGCATCAGCGACAGCACGAGCGCGCAACGCGCCGCGATTTCCGATTTCGACGGCGACGGCAAATCCGATGTCGCGGTTTTTCGCCCGTCGAACGGAACTTGGTATAGTCTGAACAGCGGAAACGGTAATTTGCTCGCCGCGCAGTTCGGAGCGGGCGGCGACAAAATTGTCTCAGCCGATTACGACGGCGACCGCCGAAGCGATTACGCCGTTTTCCGTCCGTCAAACGGCACTTGGTATATACAGAGAAGCACCGCCGGATTTACGGGAACGCAGTTCGGCGCAAGCGGCGACGTGCCGGTCGTCGGCGATTACGACGGCGATTTAAAGTCGGATATTGCCGTTTTCCGTCCGTCAAATAATGCTTGGTATATTTTGCAAAGTTCGAACGCCCAGGTCGTTTCGGCGTCTTTTGGAGCGGCGGGCGATAAAATCGCGCAGGGCGATTACGACGGCGACGGCAAAACCGACATCGCCGTGTTCCGTCCGAGCCAAAGCACCTGGTATATCCAGCGCAGCCAATTAGGATTCGTCGGCATTCAGTTCGGCGCTTCCAACGACAGACTCGTCCAAGCGGATTACGACGGCGACGGCAAAACCGATGTCGCCGTTTACCGTGACGGCGTTTGGTATATCCAAAGAAGCCAACTCGGTTTCACCGGCGTATCGTTCGGAATTTCTACCGACAAACCCGTTCCGGCGGATTACGACGGCGACGGCAAAACCGACATTGCTGTGCTGCGCGGCAGCAACTGGTATATCCTGCGAAGTTCTAACAGCACTTTCAGCGCGGTATTCTTCGGCGCGACCGAAGACGTTCCTGTGCCGAGCGGCTACCTCGCGCAATAATGAATCAGTAAAAGAAATTGTCGGCGAACAGTATTGAATAACCGGCAAACTCGAATAAAAAAGGATGAGTTAAGTAATTGCCTAACTCATCCTTTTTTATCGGCTCGTCAGAATCTACGACGACTATTTTTGTTTTTTTTGCTGACAGCATTACCAATTCCTTACGTTCAAATTGTCTATTACCAGTCAAATGAATAATCTTTTGGTCTCCAAAAAATTAAAAATGGAAGGTTGGAAACAGATAAATCTTTCTTCGTGCTGTAATTTTTGATACTGGGCTTTTTTCAATTCGGAGCGGTTCGATAATGAATCTACGAAATCAAAATGCTTTTCAACGCGTCGCCGACGCGGTGATTACATTTTTTTAAAGATAAAAATTCCCGTCAGACAAGCAATTGTCTGACGGGAAACATTCGAGGAAACTTGTCTATCGGTTTTTATATCACCGGTTCATATTTGAAGATTTTCAACATTTGAAGCTCGCTTCTTCCGCCGGTTTTTGCTTTAAACACGCGCTCCAAAGCGCGGGCTTCAAATGTCGAATCGTCAATTATGGTCGGTTGATACTGCCGGGCGTGGTCGGCGGCTGAACCGTCGGCTGCACCTGTTGAACCGGCTGCACCGGAACGATTGGCGATTGCTGATTGCTCGGAATCGTGTTGCTCGGAACGACCGAATTGGAAGCCGGATTGCCGAGCGGAACCGGCTGCAGAATTGTCGTCGAGCGCTGCCCGTCGCTGATTTTGCCCGAAGTCAGATTGCCCTGGTAATCCGGTCGGTAAATGCGCGGCGTGATAAAGAATAAAAGCTCGGTCGAATCACGGAACACGCCTTTGCGTTTGAACAAGTTGCCGAGCAGCGGAACGCGCGCCAAACCCGGCGTGCGGTCTTGCGTTTCGCGCTCGCTGTCGAGCAGCGCCCCGCCGACGACCGTCGTGCCGCCGTCCGGTACCATCACCTGCGTCTGCATTCTCTGCGTCGAGATTGCCGGAGCGAAACCGCCCGTGGCGACCGCCGAACTGTTTTCCGCCACCACGTTCAACAAAACCGTGCCGACATCGGTGATTTGCGGCGTCACCGCCAGACGCAGCGGAACCGAAACGTATTCGGTCGTCGCAATCAAAGTTCCCGCTGCGCCGCCGCCCGGCTGAATGGTCGTGACCGGAATTTGCGAACCGCTTTCGATTTGCGCCGGACGATTGTTCAAAGTCGTGATGCGCGGCGTGGCGATGGTTTTCGCCTGACCTTTCGCTTCTCCGGCGGTAATCAATGCGCTGATTTGCGCCGAGCCGAAAATGCCGGTCGTCAAACCGATAACCGTATTCGGTATCGAAGAAATCAAACTGTTATTTGGATCACGCCCAATGCCTACCGGAATACCGTTCTCTCTGAATCCAGTAGTATTTTGCGCTCCCGCGCCGCCGCCCGCGCCTCCGGCTGGGTCTTGAAGCTGACTACCTGGAGCGGTAGCGAACGAAGCGGCTCTGCCGTTGCTCAAAACGAGGGCGGCAAGTTGCACGCCCAAATCGCGGCTGAAATTGCGCGTGGCGATTACGATTCGGGCTTCGATTTCGACTTGCGGTTCGGGTTGGTCGAGCAAGGTGGCGAGTTGACGAATAGCGTCAATGTTTTCACGAACGTCGGTGATGATTAAAGTATTGCTGCGCCCGTCAACCTCGACCGCGCCGCGCCGCGACAGACGGCGTTTGATGATTCCCAAAATGCCCTGGTCGGAGCCGCCGCTGTTGCTGATGCTTCCCGCATTGGAACTGTTACTGGAAACGCCCGAAGTGAACGCTCCGGCACCACCCGAATCACCGTTCAAAGTTCCCGAAGCGCGCGCGTAATTCAGACGAATGAATTCCGTATAGAGCGGCGACGTATCGAGTTGATTGTCTCTGATTCTTTGCGCGATTGATTGTTCGTCGGCGAGGGTTTTCTGCTCGGCGATGCGCAGAATCGAGCCGTTGACCTGCACGCCGAGTTCCTGCGAGCGCAAAACCGATTCGAGCGCGATGTTCCAGGGAACGTTGTTGACGTTGATGGTAACGGGAACGGCTTTCACCGATTTGTCAATCACGAAATTGACGCCGTATTGTTCAGTGATGTAATTCAAAATATCCCGTATATCGGCGTTGACGACGTTCAAATTTATCGGCTCGCCGATGAATCCCGGATCGCCGAAGCGTTTGCCCTGCTGCTGCGATTCGACGGTTTGCGTGAACGAGGTTAAGGCTATCGAACTGATAATCATTAAAGCGAAGACGGCGCGTTTGCCGTAGCCGCTTAAATTTTTTAGAGAATCCATGTTTCCTCCGTAGTAAGTTCATCTCTCTTTTAAGTTTTAAGAGATGCGTAAATTGTAGTTTTATCGTTGAATTGAAAGCGCGTTCTGTGGATAAGCGACCGCGCCGCTTTGATTTGCCGATTGCTCGGCTCAAGTTTTAGGTGATTAGAAAAGTTGTAATTTTCAGACTCAGAAATATCACCGAATCAAATTAAACTTTTTACCGTTGCCGCTCGCCTTTCGTTTCGTAATTTCTAATTTTGATTTTTGGCGACTTTGACAGGCTTTTTCGCTTTTTTGCCGGATTTCTCCTTGACCGTTTTGGCTGGCGCCTCAACCGGTTGTCGGTTCATTTCATCAAGCGGAGAGATAATCAACGACGGCGCGACTAGAATCGGCTGCGACTCTTTCGGAACGAGCGCGTTCTGGGTCGGCTCATCCGAGCGCGGTGTCGCTTGAATCGGAGCAGTGCCTTGGACTTCCTGCTCGACCGTATATTGACGGAGAGTTTTATTTTCCACCGAAGAGACGAATTTTTTGTTGCTCATTTTCGTCACTTTACGGAACACGAGCCGGTTTTCTTCAATCGCCACGAGTTGACCGTCGAAAAACTTTTCGCCCGGATAAATCGTGTAGGAAAGTTTAATCGGTTTGGCTTCGACCATCGCCGCATAACCGCGCGGCGTGCGAAAGATACCGGTCACCGCCATTTCGTCCAAAGTCAAAACGCTCGTCACTTTCGGAATGTCCAATCCGCTTGCCGCTGCTGACTCGCGGATATTTTTGTAATAAGCGATGCGGCTTTCAATCGGCGGCGCGGTAACGATTATCACAGGCGGCGGACCGGTGGGTTTCGGTTTGCCAGTTGCAGTCACGCCGGAACCGCTGCTGCCGGTCGGTGAACCGGTAACGCGCGGTTGCGCCCACGCCGGTTTACTAAACGGGTCGCGCGTTTGGGCGCTAACCGCCGCGTCGTTTCCGCTCGCCAGTATGAATCCGGCGCAGGCTAAACTCAAACTCAAAAGGCGTGTAATTTTCGATTTCATCATAACTTTTCTCTCAAGCAGTATTTTCAAATAAATTTTTCGACAAACTTTATTTCACCGCAGGCGAGGCGGCGGGCTGAGGGCTGCCTTTCGGCGCGGGCGCGCCAGGCGGGACAGCGGCGGGCGCTGCCAGGGTTTCCGGCGCGGCGTAGTAAGCCGTTAGCAAAAATTGCGCGTGCAAGGTTCGGTCCGCGGATTGTTTCTCCAACTGATTTAACTTGAAATCGGTAATCGAAACGATGCGCTGGAGTTTCGCCATTTTATCGAAAAAGGCGCGCAAATTATTAAAATTGCTGTCCACTTCGATTTCGACCGGTTTTGCCATCATCGCGTCCTGCTGCACGTCGTCGCGCGGGCTGAACCGATTGACAATCAGGCGGCTCTCGCCCGCCGTGTCCTGCAGACCCTGTAGAACATTGGTAATTTCGCGCTCTTCCGGCAGCAGAACTTTCAGTTCGTCGTATTCCATTGATTTGCTGGCGTAAAGCGAGCGGAATTCGTTGATGCGCTGCGTGGCGATTTTCGCCGCTTCGTTTTTAGCAGTCAATTGCGCGACCTTTTCGTTCAAATCTTGAATCTCGACGCGCGTTTCGCTGGTTACGAAATACCAAACCGTCAAGTAAAGCAACGACGCGATGATGACTAAAATTATCAGTTGAATGTGCCAAGGCTGGGCTTTTAATTTTTCTAACATTTCGGTTTCCTTTTATTTTTTCAAACAAAGCGTTCGATAGGTAGTGATTAGTTTTTAGCAACCTGCGGCGGTGCGGCGACGTCGGGCAGCGGCGTCGGGTTTGGCAATTGTTGTTTGATTGCGCTTTGTACGGTGTTTGCTCCCGGCTGTTGTTGCGGCTCGACAATATTGCTCGCCGTCGTCGCCCCGGTGTTTTGCGAGGCTCTCGCTTTGGAAGGCGTGTAAGCGCAGCGAATCGTAAAGCCGACGATTTCTTGGCGCGGCGGAGCGTCGGAGGCGTTCGGCGACGCGGGCGCTTGATTCGGTTTTTCCTTGCGCTGCGTTTCGATATTGAGATTCGAGAATAACCCGCCGGAAAATTCTAAGCTGCGCCCGAACTGCGTGACCGCCGATTCGTCGGGCGAATCGCCCTTGATAATCAACTGCTCGCCGGTCTGCTCGACCGATGCCAGATAAACGCCCGGCACCATCGAAATTCGTTCGCGCATCGCTTCCAAAACGGCGGAAGGTCCGGCTTGCGAATCACGGAGCCGCTTGATGGCGGTAATGCGCGTGTCAATGTTTTGGATCTTTATTTCAAGCTCCTTCATTTCCTTCATTACGGCTTCCATCTCGACGGCGATTCGCTGTTGCTCGGCGAGCTGCCGTTCGGCTTCGGCTTTCGCCATCCGCGTGCTAATGACATCCCAGCCGATGATCGCCACGAGCAGAAACGCCGTCGCCATCGTCATCAACAGCAACCGCGAAGACGGGTTGGAAATCTTGCGCTCGACGAGGACCGTTGTTCCGGCTTGTCTTTCCGTTACCGAATCTAAAAGGTTTATTTTAATCATCTGAGTTCCACTCCTCTGGCTGCCAGACCGACGGCGACCGCCATTTCAGGCATAATTTCGCTTAAATAATCCGGGTCGAATTTGCGCGCGTCCACTTTAATGTTGCGGAAAGGGTCGAGGACTTCGACCGGCAACTCAAGGCGTTTGGACAATTCCTGGGCGAGTCCGGCGAGTTTCGAGCCGCCGCCGGAAATCAAAATTTTCTGCACGACGACATTGCTGTCGTCGGTCGTAGCGCGATAGAAGTCGAATGTTTTTTGAATTTCCATCGCCACGATTTCCGTTACATCGTTAATTAAAGGTTCGATGGCGTTTTCCTCGATGCCTTCCGTGCCGTCCATCACGCCGCGCTTGACGGCTTCGGCTTGCTGAAAGCTCAAGCCTAAATTGCGCTGCAAAACGTCGGTGAATTGGCTGCCGCCGACCGTTATGTCGCGCGTAAAGAGCGAGCGCGTGCCGCGCACGATATTGACGTTCATCGTGGAGGCGCCGATATTGAGCAGGGTGACGACTTGCGAATCGTCGGGCTGGTAGTTGATTTCGTAGCAGTTTTGCAGGGCGAAAGTGTCAACGTCAATGACGACCGGCGTTTTGCCCGCGAGTTGAATCGCCTGTTTGATATTGTCAATGCGTTCGCGCTTGCAGGCGGCGATTAAAACCGATTTCGAGTCGGCGGTTTCGCCCGTCACTTGATAATCGAGATTGACATCCGCCAAATCGTATGGAATATGTTCCTCGGCGTGCCAATCAATTGATTCTTCGAGTTCTTCCTGGCTCATCGGCGGCAGAACGATGTTTTTGATAATCACCGAATGTCCGCTGACGCCGGTCACAACGTGTGTGGTGGTTATCTGATGGCTGTTGCAGATGTTGCTGATTACGTCTGAGACGACGTTTAACTCCATTATCTGCCCGTCAACGATAGTGTTGTCGGGCAAATTTTCAAAACCCAGACCTACCAAGTTCAAGCTGTTCATTTTGCCGTCCAGCTCGACCATTTTTATCGAACTCGAACCGACATCTAAACCGGCAACCGTTTTCTTTTTACCGAATCGCATTTTTTATCTGCTCCTCCAGGCTCGTCTTATGAGCCGATCTGTATTTACGCAACGCACGAGTTTTCATAATTCAAACGAATCGGATTTTCGGCAACTTGGGGATTTTTGCCACCGTTTTCAAAATTGACAGCACCGGGCAGGACGCTTTTTGACAGGTCAAGCTGTTTGTAGAGCCGTAATTCCGCTTTCGTTTTTGTTTTTGGTTGAAGGCAATTCTAAATTCTTGATTTATGAAAACTTTCGCTTTCTAGGTGGCGACAGGAAGTGACGCTTGTCGCGCGTCATCACAAAATCAAAATTACATTAGTTATAAAAGATTGTCAACAATTTTTTGTAATGTTTAACGAACAATGACTGATTATTTTTCAAATTGATTAATCGTCTGTTCAGGCTGATCGCCGGATTTGTTTCAGAGGCAAGGTTTATTTGGTTAATTGCCGAACGGCAGTTCTGATTGCTTCGGCAGTTTCACGCGGTTTTTCGAGCGGAAAAAGATGTGATCCCTGAAGAAAATGAAACTCAAAGGCGAGATGTTTGCGCATAAACGAAAGGCGTGCCATTCGCGCCTCGCGCGAACGGGTGCCGCCGATATACGCGGCGGGAACTTTTAACTTGCCGCGAAACTTCGGCAGATTATGCGGCAGAGAGCGGTAAATTTTCGCCTCAATCGAAGGCTTGAAAAATAGTTCGTAACCTCTTTCGGTTTCAATCGTGCCGTGTTCGGCGTAATCGCGCAGCACTGTTTCGTCAAAAGCCGCGAACTTTTCTTTTTGTTTGAAATGTTCGTAGATTTCATCTTTCGATTGCCAGAGATTGCGCCGAAAGCGCGTCGTTTGCGACGGCGTAAAGCGGTCAATTAAATTAAGCATTTTCAAGATTTTCACGCCGCCGCTGCTCAGACGGCTGATAACGGGAGCGTCGAGCAAAACGATTGCTTCGTAAAGTTCGGGTTTTTCGACGGCGACGAGAAAATGCAGAATGCCGCCGAGCGAATGTCCGACGCCGACGATTTTTCGCGCGTATCGTTTTTCAATCGCTTCGCGCAGCTCATCGCGCAGCCGTTCCCAACCGTCGGTTACTGGAAATTTCGGATTGTGCGCGTGGCGTTCGAGATAACCGATTTCGTAATCGTCTGCGAGATGCGAGAAAAGTTGGCTGTAAGTTTTGGCGGGAAAACCGTTGGCGTGAGCGAAGTGAATAATCTGTCTGGTCATCAAAATCTATTAAGCATTTCCCAAAAACCAACGTCAACCCATCTGCCCAATTTATAGCCGACTTCCCGGAAATGCGCGACTTTTTCGTAGCCGAGTTTTTCGTGAAATCTGACGCTCGCCTCGTTCGGCAGAGAAATTCCCGCCATCAGCGCGTGAACGTCGGTCTCACTGAGTTCTTCGAGCAGCCTTTGATAAAGTTCCGACCCGATTCCCTTTTGCTTCGCTTGATTTCTGACGTAAATCGAAACTTCGACCGAATGCTTATAGGCTTGCCGCAATTTAAACTGCGCGGCATAAACATAACCTTGAATCACCCCTTCGTATTCAGCGATTAGAAACGGGTAATCTTCGCTCGTCTCGGCGATACGCTGCTGCATTTCATCAGCACTCAACGGTTCTGTTTCAAACGTATGATGCGTGTTTAAAATATAATAATTATAAATCTCGGCAATCTGCGCGGCATCGGTAAATTGTGCTTGTCGAATATTCACTTCTTTAACTCCATTTTCGCCACCGATTCAAGATGCACTTCGTCAGGTCCGTCAGCCAATCTTAAAGTTCTGGCGTAAATCCAAAACTGCGCGAGCGGGAAATCCTGACAAACGCCGCCGCCGCCGTGCGCCTGAATCGCGCGGTCAATAATCTTTAAAGCCATCTGCGGGACGACGGCTTTGATCATCGCAATTTCTCGTCGCGCCGCTTTGTTGCCGACCGTATCCATCATCCACGCGCATTTCAAAACTAGAAGCCGCGCCTGCTCGATTGCCAGACGCGCTTCGGCAATCCATTGACGAATTACGCCTTGCTCGTTGATTTTTTTACCGAAAGCCGTTCGCTCGTTCGTTCGATTAATCATCAATTCCAAAGCGCGTTCGGCGACTCCGATTAGGCGCATACAATGATGAACGCGACCTGGACCGAGCCGACCCTGCGCGATTTCAAAACCGCGACCTTCGCCGAGCAAAAGGTTTTTCGCCGGAACGCGCACGTCCGTAAAAGAAATTTCCGCGTGTCCGTTCGGCGCGTCGTCATAGCCGAAAACAGTTAAAATCCGCTCGACCTTCACGCCGTTCGTGTCCATCGGCACGAGAATCATTGACTGCTGTAGATGTTTCGCCGCCGCTTCGTCGGTTTTGCCCATAAAAATTGCCAGTTTGCAGCGCGCGTCGCCCGCGCCGGTTGACCACCATTTGCGTCCGTTCAAAATGTAACCGTCGCCGTCCTTAACGATTGACGAGCGAATATTCGTCGCGTCGCTCGATGCCACGTCCGGTTCGGTCATCGCAAAACACGAACGGATTTCGCCGTCGAGCAAAGGCTTTAACCATTCTCGCTTCTGCTCGTCGCTGCCGTATTTTTCAAGAACTTCCATATTTCCCGTGTCGGGCGCGGAGCAATTAAAAACCTCGGACGACCAGACGACTTTGCCCATCAGTTCGGCGAGCGGCGCGTATTCGAGATTCGACAAACCGGACGCTTCGGGCAAAAACAAATTCCATAAACCTTCGGCTTTCGCTTTGGTTTTTAGATTTTCGATTAGCTCGGACGGCTGCCAACGGTCGCCGGAATTCGTTTCCTCGTCGAACCGTCTTTCATTCGGATAGACGTTTTCATCCATAAATGCGCCGAGTCTGTTTTGCAGTTCGCGCGTTTTCGTTGAATAATCGAAGTTCATAATTTTAGGCTTTGAAACCACAGATTAGCACAAAAAAGCCTTGGTGTAATTTGTACTGTTTGCGGCAGAAAAATTTTATGAAAGACACCGCCGAAATCCGTCCGGGCGAAGAACTAAACGCGGAAAATTTGCAGTTTTTTTTACGCCAGAATTTGGGCGTGAAAACTGACGAAATTAAGATTTTGCAATTTCCGGCGGGCAGTTCCAATCTGACTTACCTCGTGAAAATCAGCGCCGAAGAATACGTTTTGCGCCGCCCGCCGTTCGGCAATACCGTTGTATCGGCTCACGATATGAAGCGCGAGTTCGATGTTTTGTCGAAGCTCTCGACCGTTTATCAGCCCGCGCCGAAGCCTCTGATTTTCTGCGGCGACGAAACCGTTATCGGCTCGGAGTTTTATTTGATGGAGCGGCGCACGGGTTTGATTATTCGCGGCGCGGCGCCGAAGATTTTGGAAAATTCGCCGGAGCTGCAAAGAAAAGTTTGCGCCTCTTTTATCGGAAATCTCGCCGAGCTTCACGCGCTCGATTACGAAAAAATCGGACTCGGGCGTTTGGGAAAACCCGAAGGCTACGCCCGGCGGCAAGTCGAGGGCTGGACGAAACGATATTTCAATGCCAAAACCGACGAACACCCGGAACTCGAAACGGCAATCGAATGGCTCGACCGAAACGTTCCCCCGAAAAACGACGGCGCGGCTCTGATACACAACGATTACAAATTCGACAACGTGATGCTCAATCCCGAAAACATGTCGGAAATCGTTGCCGTTCTTGATTGGGAAATGACGACCGTCGGCGAGCCTTTGATGGATTTGGGTTCGAGTCTGGCTTACTGGATGTCGAAGGAATCGGGCGAACATCTTCTGAATATGCCGTTTAACCCGCGCGTTTTGATGGAGAACATCGCGCGCGACGAGTTGGTCGAAATGTATGAGAACGCGTCGGGCAGAAATGTTTCCGACATACTTTTTTATTACGTCTACGGCACGTTCAAACTAGCCGTTATCGCGCAGCAGATTTACGCGCGATTCGTCAAAGGCTATACGCGCGACAAGCGTTTTGCGGCGTTCAATCATTTTGTCGAGGCGCTCGGCTTAATCGCCGCCACTTCGATAGAAAGAGGAAAAATTTAACGGCGCTGTGCTAAATTATTTATATGCTGAATCAACTAACATATTCATTACCCAAAGAACTCGAAAAAACCGTTCAAACAACTTTCGATGAATGGCGAAAAGAAAATAAAATCGCTCGCGTGTGGGCGAAAGACGCGACAGTTTGGACGAACGACGACGAAGCTAAGTGGCTCGGCTGGCTTGATATTGTCGAACGCGAATCGAAAGATTTGCAGAAATATCTGGATTTTGCCGCTGACGCGCGGGAATTTCCCGACATCGTTCTGCTCGGAATGGGCGGCTCGTCGCTCGGACCCGAAGTTTTCTCGATCACCTTCGGCGCGAAAAATTTTCATATTTTGGATTCGACCGTTCCGGCGCAAATAAAAACGCTCGAAAGCCGGATTGATTTAGCAAAAACGCTTTTCATCGTCGCCAGCAAAAGCGGTTCGACTTTAGAGCCGAATGTTTTCAAGCAATACTTTTTCGAGCGAGTTTCCGAAACGGTCGGACGCGAAAATGCCGGGAAGCAATTTGTCGCCATCACCGACCCGAACTCGAAGATGCAGCAAGTTGCCGAGCGCGATAATTTCCGCAACATCTTTTTCGGCGACCCGAAAATCGGCGGAAGATTTTCCGTGCTATCCGTTTTTGGAATGATTCCGGCGGCGGCGATGGGAATTGATGTTGAAGATTTTTATCGGCGAACCGATGAAATGGTTGCGGCTTGCCGAAACGAAAATCCGTTGGAAAATCCGGGCGCGATTCTCGGAACGATTCTCGGCGTTTGCCAAACTTCAGGGCGTGATAAATTGACGATTTTCACCGCGCCCGAAATTCACGATGCCGGCGCATGGCTCGAACAGTTGATCGCCGAATCAACCGGCAAAAGCGATATTTCGATAATTCCCGTTGACCGCGAAGCGATTCAATCGCCGGAAAATTACGGCGACGACCGAGTTTTCGCTTATCTGAAATTGAAAGATTCTGAGGAAAACGAATCGGTTGCCGAACTCGAAAAATCAGGGCATCCGGTCGTTAGAATCAAGCTCGCGGATGTAATGAATCTCGGACAGGAGTTTTTCCGATGGGAATACGCCACCGCCGTTGCCGGTTCGATTATGCAAATCAATCCGTTTAATCAGCCCGATGTCGAGGCGGCGAAAATCGAAGCCAAAAAACTCACCGAAGAATACGAAAAGACCGGCGAATTTCCCGCCGAACAGCCGTTTTTTGAAAACGACGGAATCAAACTTTTCACCGACGAAAAAAACGCTGCGGAATTAGACGAGCATTTAGACGGCGAGAAATCCCTGGCGAATTATTTAAAGGCGCATCTGAATCGAATTGAAAAAGACGACTACTTCGCGCTGCTTGCCTACGTCGAAATGAATCCGAAAAACGAAACGCTGGCGCAGAAAATTCGGCATTCGGTTTTGTCAGCCAAAAAATCGGCGACTTGTCTGGGTTTCGGACCGCGTTTTCTGCATTCGACCGGACAAGCCTACAAAGGCGGCGCCAGCAACGGCGTGTTTTTGCAAATCACGTCGGACGACGCGGCGGATTTACCAGTTCCCGACCAAAAATACACTTTCGGCGCGGTCAAGACGGCGCAGGCGCGCGGCGATTTTCAGGTTCTGCTCGACCGCAAACGGCGCGCTTTGCGGGTGCATTTGGGAAAAGATGTCAAAGCCGGACTGGAAAAACTTGCCTCGTTGATTTAACCGAAAAACAATTCGAGGAAAAGCCTCGCGGTTTCATAAAACCGCGAGGCTTTTCCTTTTAGGTATTTGTTTCAAATTCAAAAAAATTACTATCTTTGATACCGCACAATCGAGCCTTTCGCGCCGACCGCCCAGCCGTATTTTTTCATCATAAATAAACCGTAAAAATTGTCTTTCGTGCCGCTGTCCTGCAAAATCCAGGTTTTGCCGCGGTCGTTTGAGCGCAGAATCGTTCCGCCGTAGCCGACGATCCAGCCGTTTTTATCGTCGGCGAAATCTACGCGCAGAAAGGTTTTTGAAAAATTCGTTTTAACCGTTTCCCAAGTCGCGCCGCCGTTTTCGGTTCGCAAAATCACACCGACGCCGCGATTGCCGCCGACCGCGTAGCCTTCCTCCGAATCGCGGAAATCAACGTTGTAGAGCGTCTTGTCGGTTTTTGAATTTTGCTTGACCCAATTCATACCGCCGTCTGTAGTCGTCAATATCAAGCCGTCGTCGCCGACAATCCAGCCGCGCGAGCTGCTGACAAAATCCAGATGATACAATTCGAGTCTCGAAGGCACGATGACTCGCGCCCAAGTTGCGCCGCCGTCGTCGGTTCGCATCACCAGCGAATCAACCACCACGTCTCGATTAACAATCGAGCCGACAATTAAGCCGCGTTTTTTATCAGCGAACCTGACGCTCAAAAATTCCGGCGCACCTTGTCGGAAATCCTTCGGATCATAAATTTTTATCTCGCGCCAAGTGCGCCCGCCGTCGCCGGTCGCAAACATTTTTCTGCCCGCGACGACGTAACCGTTGTCATCATTGCGAAAATAAATTTCGTTGATGTCTTCGGTCGTGCCGAGTGCTTGTTTCGTCCAGGTTCTGCCGCCGTCGTCGGTTTGCGCTAGATAACCGCCGTCGCCCGCGACGAAACCGCGCTCGGCGGACGTAAAATAAACCGCCACCAAATCGCCGCCCGCGCCGCTTTTACCTGCGTTCCAATTCGATTGAGCGTAAAAGAGTTGCGCGGCAAAAAGCGTCAGCCAAACCGAAAGAACAGCCTTCTTCCAAACCTTGGTAAACATTTCGTTCATAAAAACTGAAAAAATTTTAGGTGACTTCGACGAATAAGATATAATTTATTTCGCCGAATGTCACCTACGTTACATTACAAAGATTTGTTTCCAAACCGGATTTTTATTTGGTTACTCGATACACTTTGCCCTTCCAAACGACGACGACCTGTTCGCCCAAAGCGAAGAACTGGGCGAGTTCCTTTTCTCGATTCAACAAATCAAAATACTCGCGGCTGGCGAATTGTATTCGCACTTCCGCCAATTTAGCTTCGCTTTTGAATTCGGCATCTTGCCAAACGCCGCTTTGATTGTAAAAATTCTTCGTGCCGACAAATTGATTATTCACACCGTCCGCCACAAAAACATTGCGACTCGACGGCGCGAGCGTCGCGTTCGACATTTGCGCGTTTTGCTGCACGCTTAATTTTACGGCGTCTTTTCCGCTTTTCTCTCTCACCGAGCGCGCCGCTTGGTCGTTCATTACAAACGAACCCGAAGCGTCGCGTCTGACCGACTCAAAACTGCCGTCGGTCGCCAGGTAAGAAGTGTAAGGCGTAACGATGCCGTAGCGCGTGCCGAGTTCGGCAACTTCGTCGCGCAGCTCTTTGGTTTCGCCGCCCGCGCGAATTTGTTCTAAAATCCAGCCAACACGCCGGGTCGCCCACAAACGCGGCAGAAAATTATTGTCTTCGGCGCGCAACGGAAAGTCTAAATTTTGATAAGCGAATGAGCGATTTTCAGTTCCCGATTTGCCGGTTAAACGAAGCGTGGTATTTTGCAATTCGCGGTCGTTTCGGTAACGCCCGATCAAAGTGATTTGCCCGCCCTTAAACAAATCCGTTATCCGGCGCGGATAAATGTAATCAATTTCCGCGCTGCCGAAATCAATCTGCAAATCGGACAAAACCGGCGAACTGACCTTCGTAAAAAAGTTCGAGACTTTTATTTCCAAATTTTCTTTCGGCTCGACGTAATCCGCCGCGCCCGAATTTTCCGCCGCGAGTCGGTCAAGAAGCTGCGTGTTCACGTCGTACCCGACGCCGAACGTGAACAGGCGGATGCCTTCGGCTTTGGCTTTATTCACGTTGGCGACGATTCGTTCGATGTTCTGCTCGCCGACGGTCGGCAAACCGTCGGTCATAAAAACGAGCATTTTCGGGCGCGGCGACGCATTGAATTGTTTGAGCGCGGCGACGAGTGAATCGTTGATGTTCGTGCCGCCGGTCGCGTTTAATTTGCCCGCGAAATCTTCGCCGCGTTTTTTGCCCGAATCATTGGCGGCAATCAAGCTGGTTTCCATCAGATGTTCTTCGCCCGCAAAATTGATAATGTTAAAATGGTCGCCTTCGCGTAAAGTGCGGACGCCAAAAAGCAGCGCCGCACGCGCTTTTTCCATTTTGCCTTCTTCATTCATCGAACCGCTCGTGTCGAGAACGAAAACGATGTCTTTGTTGACCAATTCCCTTTCGGAAAGGTTGTCCTTCGGCGAGAGCGTCAGCAAAAAATAACCGTCTTTGCCCGGCTCGCGGTAAGTCAAAAGCGACATTCCGAAATCGCTGTTCGACAAGGTGTAAAAAAGCTGAAAATCGTTGTCGTTGCCCGTCGTTTCAAACGAAACGCTCGCGCCGGTCTCGCCTTTACCCCGAACGTCAATTTGATGCGATGGCGAATAAACGTTTCTGATTCCGTCTTTGCCGCCGACGATTTCGATTTTCCCCGAAACAGTCCCGATTTTTTGCGCGGGCATATTACGATTTGAATTTTCAAACGCCGGATTCTGCCGCGACCAGAGATTTCTGCCCATACCCAAAGGATAACGATAAGCGACGGTTCCCGATTCGGCTTTCAAGATTTGCGAGTAAACGATTTCGAGTTTTTTGTCTGAGTTCGGCGGAATTGGAAAAATCGAAGCCTGAAACAAATCTCTGCCCGCATATTCAAGCAGTCCGGGGTCTTTTTGCCGCCTAACGATTTCATCGTAAATCCGTCTGGCTTCTTCACGGCTGCGAATTTCGCCGACGAGTTTTTTACCGTTTTCCCAAATTGCAAATTCAACAATCGAAGCCGTTTCGGGAATCGGGAAAAAATAAGTTCCTTCAAGCGTGTAAGCGGTGTCGTTGCGAAAAACCTGCTCGACGCGCGTCGTCGCCACTTGTCCGTTAATTTTTGTATCAAGCTCGATTGATTTAACCGGCAGCGCGTTTGGAATGGGTATCGGGCGCGGCAACAGAATCGGACGACACGGACGAACGTCGCAAACAATCGGCACAATCACGCCTTGCGCCTTGATTGAACCGACGGAAATTAAACCGACAAATACTAAACAAAATAAACTCGCAGCATTTTTGAATCTCATCATCTTCTCCTTAAATTGAATGATTTAAGCGCGGGGAAAATTTTAGTTGACGCTTTCTATGACAAATTGAGGAACGCGGCAAGTTGCTTTGGCTTGCAGAATTAGTTCAGCTAAGAAAATTTTCGGCGGAAACTTTTGATAGAATAAGAAAAAAGGCGCAGATTGTTTAATCTGCGCCTTTTTTCTGTTCCGCTTGAGACGGATTTTGATGTCGGTTGATTAGTTTTCTTTTTCCTCCGCCAACGCCTGGTCAATATCCTTATCAAGTTTGAGCCGGATTTTTTCCACGAGAAAATCGGCTTTGTAAACGTTTTCTTCCAGAGACGTGCGGCTGGTTTGAATCTGCGTCAAAAGAGATTCGAGATTTTTCTTTTCGGCATCGAGCGATTTTTTGCGCTGGTCGCGGATTTCTTCGGGTCGCATCGAGCCTGCAAAAACGGCGGAACGCTCGATCATTTCGGGACGCGCGTCAAAGCTGACTTGTTCGAGCCGCGTTCTTACAGTCGCTTCTTTTTCGACCATTTCAAAAAGCTGTTTGCGTAATGACTCGGCGCGGCTTTCCGCCCGCGAGAGAATATCCAGATTCAGCAGCAGACGTTTTTGCTTTTCGTCGTATTCGTTGCGGTTGCCGGATTCGAGCGATCTGATGCGCGCGTTTAATTCTTTGATGCGCGTGTCAGCCGAGGCACCGCTTTCGTCGCTCATCTCGACGGTTGGCGGGCTGATGGCTTCGCTTGTCGGTTCGTCAGGCGTGGCGATTTCGCCCAAAACAATTTGGTTGCCGTCCACAAAACGGTCGTTGCGGCTGACATCAATCGGAACGGTTTGGGCGGGCGGCGCAACCGGCGGGTTAATTGTTCTTTTGCGCCGTTTTGTCTGCGCGTCCGCCGCCGAAACCAACACGCTTAATAAAATCGCAGCCAAGATGCTCGTATATAGAAATTTATTTTTCATTTTTTCCACCATTAACCGTTTTGTCAGGCAGCAAATCGCCCGTAAAAAATTCGATAACGTTTTTTCCTAAACCGACGAACGGAATCGCGTCGAGACCCGAATTCAAAACGCCCTTAACGACGCCTTTTTTTTTGATGTCGTAGCCGACCAGACCGATTGACACTGCTGTCCCGACGTATGGAATAGATTTGGCAACGCGGCGCGCTACCTTCCAACTGCCCGCTTCAATCACCTTTCTTTTCAAACTTGCATTGTCTTTTGCCATAATTTTTAATCAACTCGCATTTCCTCAAAAATTATTGTATCGCAATCGGTAATGGTTTTGAACAAAAAAAGCAAAAAGTTTTTGCTTTTAACTTTAGACTATTTACTTTTCTGCCCGCTTGCCTTATTCGGATGACATAAGCATACTTTTAATTTGCACGCGCCTTTTACACAGAAGTTTCATATTTTTTCATAAAGAAATGTCACTGATTATCAACAATCTCTCGAAAAAATACGACAATAATTGGGTCATCAAAGATGTCTCGTTGCAGGTCGAAAAAGGCGAAATTTTGGGTTTATTCGGCGTGGTGGCAGAAGGAAAAACAACGGTTATCCGCGTTCTCGCCGGCGTCGAACCGCAGAACGACGGCACGATTTTTTATAATTCCGAAGATTTGACAAGCCGCGATTGCGACGAGCGCGGCTTCAATTTTCCGAAACTGACGAACGACGAGTTTTGGAAATCAATGTTCAATACGCAAAAATCTTCACAGCTTGCCGACGGCGAAGGGCAGGTTTTAGCTCTCGAACACGCTCTGCAAAACGCTTGCGAAGTGTTGCTGCTCGATAACCAATTTTGTTTTATGGACCGCATCACGCGCGAACGTAATTGCGAAAAACTGCGACAGGCGGTGAAGGAAAAAAATCTGGCGGTAATTTTTGCGACCAACGATTATAACGAAGTTTTTTCCATCTGCGACCGCGTTTCGGTTCTTCATAACGGCGTTATCGTGCAGACGGGAACGCCGCGCGAAGTTTTTGAAAATCCGAATTGCGTCGCCGTCGCGCGCGTGACGGGCAGAAATAATTTGATTGAAGCGAAACGCATCGCATCGAGCAAAAGCGACGCGCCGGAATTTCAAACCTTAAAGGGCGAACACCGATTGTTCACCGACCGTGTGGAAACGGACGCTCCCGGCGCAGTCAATCAAACGGTCACGCTCGCCATTCGTCCCGAACACGTTTCCATCTCTTTCGGCGCGTCATTCCCCGAAGACAATCTGCTGCGCGCCGAGATCACCGGCGTTTCGTTTCTCGGCGCAACGACGCTTATCAAACTCAACGCTAATGGCTTGACGCTCGAAGCGTTGGTTTTGCGACTCGTCGGTCTCAACGTCGGCGAAGAATGTATGGTCGGGCTGCCGCCGAACAGAATTTTGGTTCTAAAGAATTAATCTTTAAGACAGGATTTTTAACCACGAACGAATACGAAAATTCACGAAATTAAAATCACTTAAGAGTCGGTTCTAATTTTTCGTGTTCGTTCGTATTTGTTCGCGGTTAAATTCTGTTTAGAACTCTTGCGCTTTAAATATTGGGAACTAAAATCACCTGCACGCGGCGATTTTTTCCGCGGCTTGCGTTAGTCGTATTCGGCGCAATCGGCAACGCCGCCCCGTATCCTTTAACTTCGATACGGTTTTGCGCCACGCCGAGCGTTTGCATTTTGGCGGCAATTATTTGGGCGCGGTTTTGCGTCAGAGTTTCTAATTCTTGCGGCTCTCCTTTGTTATCGGTATGCGATTCAACAACGATTTTATAATCGTTGCTGCTTGCTAAAATTTCACCGAGCGCGGTTAGTTTCGGTTCGGCGGTCGGCGCGAAACTATCGGCGCGAATCGCCGCCCAATAGTTTTCCGGCAAATTCAAAACGATGCCGCGGTCGGTTCGCTCGACCGCTCCGAAACGGCGAAGTGATTGCATTAAAACAGTTTCGTTTGCTTGCAGTTGCGACGCGCGGTCGGCTTCTTCTCGACGGCGTGCCTCAGCCTGTTTTTCTTCTTCGATGCGCGTGAGTTGACCTTTGGCAATTTCCGCGTCGGATTTCGTCTGACCGAGTTCTTCACGCAGTCGCCCGATTTCCGCACGCAATTCTTTTACCTGATTGGCGTATGTTTGCGCGTCGCGTTCGGCAAGTTCGCGGTTGCGCGTTTCGCGTGCGAGTTCGCCGCGAACTTCGGTCATTTCGTTTTGGATATCGAGAATTTTCGTCTCGGACTCACGGATCTCTGCGTCCTGTCTGGTTTTTTCGTTGCGTTTTTCGCGGGCTTCGCGGCGCGACGCGGCGACTGTTTCGGCTTTGACCGCCGCGCTGATTGCCTGCCGCGCCTGTATGTCAACGGTTTCTTCGGGTCGGTCGGCGCGAAAGCCGTTTTCGGCGTTCAGCAAAAGCGTTTCGGCTTGCTTTAGTTCTTCGGCGGCGTCGCGCTGCGCGCCCGCAAATCTCGCTAAAGCAATCGCTTGTTTCGCCTGCAAAATCGTCGAAGGCGTTTTTGAGTAATCAATCTCAGCGATTTCCGGCGTTCGGGCGTCAGAAAAATAATCGCTCGAATTGCCGAAATATTCGACGGCGACGCTCGTCGCAATCGTTCTGCCGGTTTGCGAATACGGATTAAGATTTTCCAGCATCACGGCTCGGCTCGGACGGCGCACGAGAAAATGCGGCTCAGCCGTGATGATCAGCGCGAAGGTTTGCAGGGGCGTCGTAACCGAGATTTTTGAATCGAATTCAAAAGTTCCGCGCCGACGGACTTCGCCGAGATTATCAACCTGCCCGTCCGGGGAAATCGCCCATAAAACATAAGTCGCGTAGCCCGCGCCGAGTTCAAACGGGCGCGGCATCTTCGAGACGGAAAGCTCGACTTCCGTGCCGTTTTTCCCTGTGCGTTTGATTTTGCCTTCGCCTCTCATCCGCGGAAAGCGCGTCGTGCCACGAAATTGCAGCAGGACGACTTCATCGAGCGGGTAAGTTACGGCTTTGGTTTGCCGCGCCACATCAACCTGGGCGAATGCTGGAATGTTTAATAATGTAAAAATGGAAAGTATCAGACTTAATTTAAGAAGTTTCAGGTTTTTCATTTTTTGTTCTCCGAAGCGGATTGGTCCGAAATATAGAGATGCGCCGGTCGGCTTTAATGTTGCAATTCTACCCGAAAAGCGCGGCGGGGAAAAGTCTAATGTTTCGCCAGTCCTTGCGCGTCTGCCGTTTTACGTTAATAATTTTCTTTTTCCGCAATGAAAGAATTTAAAAGACTGCTCAAACACCTGCGCCCGCATCGGCTAACCTTTTTTTTCGCGTTTTTAGCGATGGTCTTCGGCGCCATATTTCAAAGCGCGATTGTGGCAATGCTCGTTCCCATTTTTGACCAATTTTTGCCATCCGCCGCGAAAAATCCCGAAACGTTATTCAGTTTGCAGAAATTAATTCCTGAAGGCGATTGGTATCGGCAATGGCTGATGATTTCTGTTTTGCTCGTTTCTTTCACAGTTTTGAAAGGCGTCGCCGAATATTTTTCTTCGTATCTGATGGCGAAAATCGGGCAAGCCGCCGTTTTGAATTTGCGGCAGGAACTTTACGCGCATCTCTTAAATCAATCGGCGAGTTTTTTTGAACGTCATCGAACGAACTATTTGGTCACCAGATTGGTCACGAGCTGTTCGGCAATCGAGATTTCGGTCGCCTCGAATATGCGCGATATTCTGCGCGAAAGTCTGATACTCGTTTTTTTTCTCGGCGGAGCGTTTTATTACAATTGGCGGCTGATGCTGGGAGCAATCATCACCGCGCCGATAATCGGAATTTTAACCGCCAAATTTTCCAAAGCGCTCAGAAAACTCAGCGAAGAATTTATCGAGAGCAACAAACTTCTTTCGGACACGGCGCAGGAAACTTTGACGAATCAAACTATCGTCAAAGCGTATTCCGCAGAACGACGCGAGCAGTCGAGATTTGCGGAAGCGGCGCGCAAAATCGCCCGCGCGCATCTTCGTTCGGGACGTATCGCCGCAACTTCGCCGCCGACCATTGAGATTGTCGGCGTCGCGGCAATCGTCATTTTATTTTATTTCGGGTTGCGCGAAATAGATTCGGGCAGAATGGAAGCCGCGCAATTTTTCGCTTTTCTGGGCTTTCTTTTCAGCAGTTACGACCCGATGCGCAAACTCTCGCGCCAGCACAACCAAATCGTGCAGGCGCTCGCCGCCGCCAAAGATGTCTGGGACGTTCTGGACGAAAACGACGCGCTGCCGGAAAAACCGAACGCCGTTGAGTTAAGCGCCCTGCGTAACAAAATCGAGCTGAGAGACGTTTCGTTCAGTTATCAAAACGAAAACAAAACGGTTGTCCGCAACTTAAATTTAGAGATTCCGAAAGGTCAAATGGTCGCGCTCGTCGGCGAAAGCGGCGGCGGAAAATCGAGTTTGATAAAACTCATCCAAAGGCTTTACGACCCGACGACGGGCGCGATTTTCTGGGACGAAATCGATTTGCGCGACGCACGTATTTCGAGTCTGAAACGACAAATTGCGCTTGTCACGCAGGAAACGGTTTTGTTTAACGATACGGTTCGCTACAACATTTCCTACGGCAAACCCGAGGCGAGCGATGAAGAAATCCAAGAAGCCGCCCGAATTGCCTTCGCTCACGAATTTATCAAAGAACTGCCCAACGGTTACGAGACGATTGTCGGGGAACGCGGAACTTTTCTATCGGGCGGTCAACGCCAGAGAATTGCGATTGCCCGCGCCGTTCTGGTTAACGCGCCCGTTTTAATTTTGGACGAAGCGACTTCCGCGCTCGATGCCGAATCGGAAAGATTAGTGCAGAAGGCGCTGGCGAATTTAATGAAAAATAAAACTTCAATCGTCATCGCTCATCGTCTCTCGACCGTTCGCCGCGCCGATACGATCGTCGTGATGGAACGCGGGCGAATCATCCAAACAGGGACGCACGATGAATTATTAGAAAAAGGCGGAATTTATAAAAAATTATACGAGCTGCAGTTTGCCGAAGACAAACTCGTTTCCGCAGCAATCGAGAAATCGTGATAAAATCCGGCGTATGACCAAAGAAGAAATGTTAAAGAAAATCGGCGAACTGACGCCCGAGCAGAAAGATTTTCTGCGGCGGGAAATAAAAAAGCATTCGCCGCAAGCGAAAGAAAAAACTCGTGTCAAAGAAACAGACGAAAGGCAATCAAACAACAAAATATGAAATCAATGACCGGCTTCGGACGCGGCGCAGTTTCAAATGAAAACTTCGCCGTCTCCGTCGAAATAAAAACCGTCAACAACCGCTTTCTGGATTTAAATTTGCGCCTTGCAAACGAACTGCAAAACTTGGAGACAAACTTGAAACGGACGATTCAAGCGCGCCTGTCGCGCGGGCGCGTTGACGTTTTCGTCAATTACGAACGAACCGGGGAAATCGTCTATGAACTAAATCGTCCGTTAATCGCCGGTTATATTTCGGCGTTAAGACAAATGCAGACGGAATTTTCCCTCGCCGGCGAGCCGGATTTCAATTATATCGCCCGGCTACCGAACGCTTTGCAGCCGAAGGCGGAAGATTTAAGCGAAGAATTTTCAAACGGCGTTGAAACGGCAATCAATCTAGCGCTCGACGAACTGGAAAAGATGCGCGAGACCGAAGGCGAATCATTGAAAAACGATTTGGAAAATCTGCTTTCGGAAATCGAAAATCATTTGCCGAAAATCGAATCGGAAAGCGGAAACGTGGCGGATGAATACCGGCAAAAATTAACCAAGCGCATCGAAAATCTGCTGGCGAAAAGCGACGCGCAAATCGAACTCGACCAGTCGCGTCTCGCTCAGGAAGTCGCTTATCTGGCTGACAAAAGCGACATCGCCGAAGAAATCACGCGCCTGAAAAGCCACATCGAACAATTTCGCGGCATTATGGACGAAGAAAAAGAAGTCGGCAAACAACTCGATTTTCTGACGCAGGAACTTAACCGCGAAGCCAATACCATCGCCTCGAAAACGAATAATCTAACGGTTAAAGAATCGGCGTTGCAGATAAAATCGGCGATTGAAAAAATTCGGGAACAAGTTCAAAATGTCGAATAGTTTTTGTTTTTGGTCTTAAGTTTTTGCAATGCTAGAGACCAAAGACTAAAAACTAAAAACTAAAATGCAAGGCAATTTAATCATCATCAGCTCGCCGTCGGGCGGCGGCAAA
>CADCUR010000065.1:0-4291 GCA_902805935.1 uncultured Pyrinomonadaceae bacterium | reverse complement strand
TGAAAGTTGTGCCGTACATTGGTTATTCAGTTTCCTACACCACCAGAGAAATGCGCGCCGGCGAAGCGCATGGGCGAGATTATTTTTTCGTCAATCGCAGCGAATTTGAAAGTTTAATCGAAACGGGCGCGCTGCTCGAATACGCCGAAGTTCACGGGAATTTTTACGGCACCGGTTTAAGTCAAATCAAAACTGAAATCGAAGCCGGACGCGATATAATTTTAGAAATTGACGTGCAGGGCGCGGGATTGGTTCGGGCGAAAATCCCCGAAGCGTTGAGCGTGTTTATTCTGCCTCCGTCGTTTGAAGTTTTGAAAAACCGTCTGACGGCTCGCGCCACCGAAAAGCCGGGAGATTTGGCTTTGCGGCTGAAAAATTCCTTCGGCGAAGTCGGTCATTACTCCGAGTTTGAATACGTCGTTATTAATGACGACGCGGCGCGCGCCAGCGCGGATTTGCAGACGGTGATTTTAGCCGACCGGCTCAGACGGGTTAGACAAGAGGCGGCGATAAAAGGTATTCTAAGTAGTTTCGAGACATCGAAAAATCACGCTATTGGAGAGTAAACTTATTTTATGGTTGAAGAAACCCAACAACTGGTCGAAGACGCCGACAAAGAGCCGCGCGTTAATCCTGAGATTGACTCGAAATATCGCAAGATAATTTTGGCGGCGCAGCGCAGCAAACAACTGCAGCGCGGAGCCAATCCGCGCGTTGATATGGATCCGCGCAAAAGCAAGGCGACGCGCATTGCGATGCGCGAACTCGAAGACGGCAAAGTTGATTTTGAAATCACCGCGTCATCGGGAGGAGCCGCGACCGAAGAATCGCAGAATTAGTGCCGCCCGCGCTTAATTTCCGAAACCGGTAGCTTTTGCTTGACACTCAAGAAAACAATTCGGTATTTTATAAATTCGCTTTTCAAACATTTGAGGCGGGTGGAATAGTCAGTTAGCTCAGTGGTAGAGCACTACCTTGACACGGTAGGGGTCAGCAGTTCAAGTCTGCTACTGACTACCAATTTTCTATTTTTCTAATTTTTTGGTGAGATGCTAACAAAGAACTTTGCAATGTTCACACGAACTACTACGACGCGCTTCTAACGGCGCGTAAAATTCGGCGTTTGTATTTTTTTATCGAACGCCAAAGCAAAGTCGCTCTTATCAAATCAAATCTTTTACGAGTAGTAGATTGTTAATCGTTAGTGATTAATTGAATTTTTCGGGTAAGCGGCGAATTTGCTTCGAGCAGGTTCGTGGTTTGGCATTGGAGAATAAAAATTAATTACAACAATTAACAAAAATATGAGCGAGATAAACGTAAAAATCGGAGAAAATCAAAGAAGTTTTCCCGCGCCCGTGAGCGTGGCGGAAGCGTTGAAATCGGTTGACCGCGATTTGGTGAAAAAATCATTGGCGGCGAAGGTCAACGGCGAAGACGTTGATTTGTCTTACACGCTCGATAACAGTGACGAAATTATTTCAATCGAACCGATTCTGCCGGAAACCACAGACGGATTGGAAGTTATACGCCATTCGGCGGCGCATCTGCTAGCGGCGGCGGTTCTTGATTTGTTTCCCGGAACCAAACTCGGCGTTGGTCCCGCGCTGATGGACGACGCGCGTTACGGCTATTATTACGACGTGATTGCGCCGCGCACTTTGACCGAAACGGATTTGCCCGTCATCGAAAAAAAGATGCGCGAAATCGCCAAAAGAAATCTCGCTTACCGGCGCGAAGTTCTCGACAAACAAGATTTGGTGAAACTTTTCACCGACCGCGACGAGCCTTTGAAATGCGAACTCGTCAATGAAAAGGCGAGCGACACGGCGACGGCTTATCATATTGACAACACTTCGTTCGTTGATTTCTGTTTGGGTCCGCACGTTCCGAACACGAACAAACTAAAGGCGTTTAAGCTGCTTGCCTTGTCAGGCGCGTATTGGAAGGGCGACGCGAATAACCAGCAAATGCAGCGCATCTACGGGACGGCGTTTGCGACTCAGGAAGAACTGGATGCGTGGCTAAAACAACGCGAAGAAGCCGAGCGACGCGACCACCGGAGAATCGGCAAAGAACTCGATTTGTTTTCGATTTCCGACGATTACGGACCGGGTTTAATTCTCTGGCATCCGAAAGGCGCGGCGATTCGGATGGAGATGGAAAATCTCTTAAAAGAAGAATTGCAGCGGCGCGGATACAGTTTTGTTTTTACGCCGCACATCGCTAAACGCCAGCTTTGGCGCATCAGCGGACACGAAGAAAATTACGCTGACGGAATGTATGCGCCGACGAGCATCGAAGACGAGGAATATCGTCTGAAGCCGATGAACTGCCCGTTTCATATCGGCATTTACAAGGCTTCGCCGAAATCTTACCGCGATTTGCCGCAACGCTACTCCGAGCTGGGAACGGTTTACCGCGCCGAATTGTCGGGCGCGATTCACGGGCTTATGCGCTGTCGCGGATTCACTGTTGACGACGCACATCTCTTCGTGCGTCCCGACCAGATTCGGGAGGAAATTGCCGATTGTCTTGATTTCGCCATAAAAGTTTTTGAAACTTACGGTTTTGATCGAGTTCGATTTGAATTGTCGGTACGCGGCGCGGCGGAAAATAAAGGTTATCTCGGCGCAAACGAAGATTGGGAAAATGCCGAAACCGCGCTGGCAAACGCTTTAAAGGAACGCGAGATTTCATACGAAAGAATCGAAGGCGAAGCGGCGTTTTACGGTCCCAAAATTGACATCAAAATCGAGGATGCCATCGGCAGAATCTGGCAGCTCGGAACGATTCAGCTAGATTTTAATTTACCCGAACGATTCGAGCTGGAATACACAGGAGAAGACGGACAGAGGCATCGTCCGGTGATGATTCACCGCGCTTTGTTCGGCTCGGTTGAAAGATTTTTTGGTGTCCTGATCGAGCATTATGCCGGTGCATTTCCGTTTTGGCTAGCTCCGATTCAAATCACGGTGTTGCCGATCACCGACCGCATCAACGATTACGCCGAGAGCGTGGCGAGCGAATTAAAGCAATCGGGTTTGCGCGTTGAAATGAATCTGAAATCCGACAAAATCGGCGCTAAGATTCGTGACGCGCAAATCAACAAAATTCCGTTTATGCTCGTTTTGGGCGACAAGGAATTGGAAGACAAAACCATTGCCGTGCGCGAAAGAAAGCAAGGCGATTTAGGTGTGATGAGACTGGATGAGTTTAAAGATATGGCGAAACGTCTGAAGGAGACACGCGCAATTGCTAACGGATAAGTTAAAGTTTCAGGTTAAGAGTCGAAAATGCAACTTTTAACCTGAAACTTTAACTTCTAAGAAAAGGAGAAAAAATATCGCAACCAGATTTAATAAAAACCGCCCGAACCGTTTTCAGCGCGGACCGCTTCACCGAACGAACGAGCGCATTCGCGTTCCTTCGGTCAGAGTCATAGACGAAGACGGCAACCAACTCGGCGTGATGGATTCGCGTGATGCCGTACAGCGGGCGCGCGAAGAAGGCAAGGATTTGGTCGAAGTCGCGCCGAACGCCAAGCCGCCGGTGTGCCGGATTATTGATTACGGAAAGTTTCTTTACGAAGAAAAGAAACGGGCGCACGAGGCGAAGAAAAAACAGGTCACGGTCGAAGTCAAGGAAATCAAATTTCGTCCCGGCACCGATGACCATGATTATGGCTACCGAATGGAACGCGCGCGCGGATGGATTACGGGCGGCGACAAAGTTCGCGCGACCATCGCCTTTCGCGGGCGCGAAATGACGCACCGCGATTTGGGAGCGAATCTGCTTGCCAAACTGCGCGACGATTTAGTTGATATCGCGGATGTCGAAGTTTCGCCAAAGATGGAAGGCTATCAGATGTTTGTCATCTTCGTGCCGAAAAAGACGAATCCGACTGCTAAATAAATTTGAAATTGATTTGAAATCAAACTTTTGAATGTTGAACTTACATAGAGGTCAAAAATCCAAAATCAAAAGTTATCGGAGTTAGAAAATGCCAAAACTAAAAACACATAAAGGCGCGGCAAAGCGTTTTCGCTCGACGGCGAGCGGCAAATTCAAACGCGGACATTCGCACGCCCGTCATATTTTAACCAGCAAAACGTCGAAGCGTAAACGCAATCTCGACATTGATACATTGGTTTCGGAAGGCGACCAGAAGCGCGTCGAGAAAATGCTGCCATACGGAAGAAACTAATTGATTTTGGATTTTAGATTTTGGATTGGAAGAAGAAGTAAAATATTTGCTTTCAATCCAAAATCCAAAATCTAAAATCCAAAA
>CADCUR010000064.1 GCA_902805935.1 uncultured Pyrinomonadaceae bacterium | reverse complement strand
AATTTGACAGGTTCCGGAGCAAAATCAACGGGCGTAACTTCCCTTTTCGGCACTGTCTGTTTAGTTAGCGCCGGAGCAAAAGTATCTGGAGTGTAAGGCGTTTCGGTTGCTTCCAAGCGAGGCTGCTTTTCAGCCGACGAAGCGATTTTATCTTCGTATAAAACCAACACTGACCAGAAAGATGTTTCAGAGCTAACGATTGAGGCAAAGACTTGATTCAAAGTTACGGTTTCCAAAAACTCATTTAACTTTATTTCACTGTAATCGTTCTCCAAATGAATTTTAAAAACTTTGCATTTCACTTTTGAATTTCCGGCGCGATTTATTTTCTTCCAATTGAAAATCGAAAATCGCCAGCGATTATACTTCTTTGTATTCCGAATCCACGTCTTCGCCAGACAGTGCGATGCGGTAATTTTTCGATTGCTTTTGCTTGGTAATCAGCAAATCGTCTTTTGTCTTTAAAAGGTCGGCGCGGTTGTAAACCGAAAGCTCAAAATTGTAGCCGTGCGTGATGGCGTCTTTCGGGCAGGCTTCAACGCAGAAGCCGCAGAAAATGCAGCGCGTGTAATCAATGTTATAAACTTTCGCGTAACGTTCGTCGCGCCCGATGCGTTCTTCATACGGTCGCGGGTCGGTTTCGGCTTCGATATAAATGCATTCGGACGGGCAGGACGCCGAGCATAAATAACACGCCACGCATTTTTCCTTGCCATGTTCGTCAACATGAAGCAGATGCATTCCGCGATAGCGCGGCTGAAACGTTACGGGGTCGTCCGGGTATTGCACCGTCCATTTTTCTTTCGGAATTTGTGAAATCGTATTCGCCATACCTTTGATGACGGCTTTGGTTGATTGAATTACGTCGCTAATTAATGACATTTTTTCCTCTGTATAAAAGTTTTTTAAATTATAACCGAAAAAGCCCGCTTCTATACAACGGGAAGCGGGCTTTAGGTTGAGATAAATTGTCGGCTAATTAAAATCCGCGCGAAAATCCGAATAATACAAGATACAAAATATAAATAATAGTAAAGAAAACGCTCACTCCGCCCAAAATCATTCCCGCAAGGGCAAATCCCCGTCCGCCGTATTGATTTGGATTTGAGTCTACATTGTTCTTCGCCATAAAGCCGGTGATAAGCGCCGGAATCCCGGCAATCGCGCCGCAGCAAATGATACTTAAAATTCCGCAGACGAGCGAAACAATCGCCAGCGTCTGGTCTTGCCCGCTTGTTGCAGCTGGCGGCTGAAATGGCGTATTCGCGCCCAAATCCTGATTTTGCCACTCGGCGACCGGCGCAGGCGGCGGATTCCATTCAGTTTGCTGCATCGGCGAATTATACGACTGCTCGGCGCTGCCGAAAGGCGACGGCGGCTGAAACGGCGCGTTCCCGAAAGATTCCGGCTGCCCGCCAAACACGGGTTCGGCTTCTTTGACCGGCGGCTTCGGCGCGTCGAACGGCGAGGCACCGGGCGGCTGATACTGCGGCGGCATCGAGTTTTGAAACGGCGAAGGTATCGGTTTATTTTCCTGATTGCCGTAAGGCGATTGCCCGGAAAAATCGTTGGAAAACGGTTTTGAATCGAACGGCGACGAGGAGGCGTTTTCCTGCGAAAAACCCTGATTTATCTTTGTGGGCGCATCGCTCGAACTCGTTTCCGATGACGATAAATTCTCGAAAATCGGAGGACTCAAAGGAGGTTTGTTAAATTGCGCGGGCGCGGAGTAATCGGTCTGACTCGCCGGTTTCGGTTCGATGAGCGGCGCGGAGGGCGCGGGCGGCAAATCCAACTCCGGCACGTCTTCGGCTCTGCTCGATTTTAATTCTTCTCTGGAATCGCCTTGCGACACGAGTATCGTTTTTTGCGCGTCGGGTTCCTCGGGCAATTGCAAAATGTCTTCGTCACCGGCTCGCGGCGGCTGCCTCGCGATCACCGTTTTAAACGGGTCGTGCGGCGGAGTTGCCGACGCGATGTCGTTTTGATTTCCGACCACCGTTTTATACGGGTCGGCTGGCGCGGCGTCGTCAACCAACATTGTGCCGTCAGTTTGGCAAAATTTCATTCCGTCGGCAAAAGTCCTGTCGCAAGTTGGGCATCTTTTCATAGTTGTAATCAGTCTGGGAAATTCGGCAAGTTTGGCAAGTCTTGAAAAATTGAGCGGCTGATGTTCCGGGTTTCCCAAACTTTTCAGACCGCTCAAACTTCCTAGACTTTTTATACTCTTATGCTCAAACTAATTCAAGTTTGCTAAAGAAATACGAAATCTCAATCGCCGCATTTTCGTCCGAGTCCGAACCGTGAACGGCATTTTCGCCGATTGAACCGGCAAACTCTTTTCGCAAAGTTCCCTCGTCGGCTTCCGCCGGATTAGTCGCGCCCATCAAATCGCGCCATGCTTTGACGGCGTTTTCTTTCTCCAGCGCGAGAACGATGCACGCGCCGCTCGACATAAATTCTGTCAACTCGCCGTAAAACGGACGCTCGGCGTGAACGGCGTAAAAACCTTCAGATTGTTTTTTCGATTGATGAATCAATTTCATCCCGCGAATCCGAAAACCCGCACTGATAATCTTGTCAATAATTTTTCCCGTATGCCCTTTCGCTACTGCGTCGGGCTTGATAATTCCAAATGTTAAATTACTCATTATTTGTTACTGTTCCTCTTTTATAATTTATTTTATGAATTACTTTTCTTTAAAAAAGTTCTTTCATCTCTTTTGAAATACGCGTCGGCTTCAAAGTTTCGCGGTCAATCAAACACCAAACGCTTCTCGCTTTCACCAATAAATCTTCACCGCGCCTGATTTCGGTAAATCTTTCCCAACTGATTCGCGTCGGTTCGCCGACCCAAGTTTTGACGATGATTTCTTCCGTTTCAAACGCCTGTTTTTTGTAATCAATTTCGTGGCGCGTCACCATCCAAACGTATTTCTCGCGCGTCGTTTCGGTTGTTGCCGAAAACCAATGCGCGACAGCGACATCTTGAATCCATCTGACATACGCCACATTGTTGACGTGACCTTGCGTGTCTATATCTTCGGCGGATACACGAAACGAATGCGAAAATTTCATTAAAAAATTTTTTGAAAAATCTAGCCGTGCGCCGACGTTCCCAAAACTTCCTGCACTGCGCGCCCGATGTCGGCAGGCGATTCGACAACTCGGATTCCGGCTTCGGTCAACGCCTTCATTTTCTCAGCGGCTGTTCCTTTCCCGCCGGAAATGATTGCGCCTGCGTGTCCCATTCGGCGACCGGGCGGCGCGGTTTGTCCGGCGATAAAGGCGACGATTGGTTTTTTAACATTATCTTTGGCGTATTCCGCCGCGTCTTCTTCCGCCGTTCCGCCGATTTCGCCGATCATCACAATCGCGTCGGTTTCGTCGTCTTCTTGAAATAATCGTAAAGCGTCGGTGTGATTCGTGCCGATTATTGGGTCGCCGCCGATGCCGATTGCCGTTGATTGTCCGAGTCCGAGAGCGGTTAATTGTCCGACGGCTTCATAGGTCAACGTTCCTGACCGCGACACGACGCCGATGCGTCCTTCCTTATGAATGTGTCCGGGCATAATGCCGATTTTACATTTTCCCGGGGAAATAATTCCCGGACAATTCGGACCGATAAGGCGGGTATTTTTATCGCGCAGAAATTCTTTGACGGCGACCATATCGGTGACGGGAATGCCTTCGGTGATGCAGACGACGAGCGGCAGTCCGGCAGCGGCGGCTTCCATAATCGCGTCAGCCGCGAACGCTGGCGGCACATAAATAATCGAAACGTTCGCGCCTGTGTCCGCAACCGCCTCGGCGACCGTGTTGAAAACCGGAACGCCTTCGTGCGTCGTTCCGCCTTTTGCAGGCGTTACTCCGCCGACGACGTTCGTTCCGTATTCGATCATCTGCTGCGCGTGAAAAGTTCCCTCTTTGCCCGTGATGCCCTGCACAATCAGGCGCGTATTTTTATCAACTAAAACGCTCAAAATTTTTCTCCCGTTCGGAATTTAGGTTGGTTAAAACAATGCCAGAGTATAACACGATGCCGACGTGAAAAGAAAAAAACGAACCGCGAAAAAACATGCCCGGCGCGAAAAGAATTCCTGATTTGCTTCGTGTGTATGCATCGTCTTGTGGTTTAATTTTCTGCCGTTTTTTCAGGAAAGATATTCGGTTTTGCGTTTTCCGATTTTTCATCGAAACATTTTCGTTAACATTTACGTTTGCCATTTCGTCTAAGTATTCCAGAGCGGATTCACAATTCACAATTTTCCGGTTGGAACTCGAACCACTTGTCGGCAATACAAAAACATTGAAACGCAACGTTTCTAAAGATTATGAGACAAGTTTATACATTTTACGCGGATGCTTTTCGCATTGCTCTCCAATCAATTCTCGAACACAAACTCCGCGCCGTTCTGACTCTGCTCGGCGTGATTATCGGCGTGGCATCGGTCGTCGTCGTCGGCGCTTCGATTAGCGGTTTGAATTCTTATGTGACGGAAAAAGTGGCGAAGGTTTTGGGCGCGAATCATTTTATGTTTGCGCGGATGGCTTCAAACGGTCAGTTGTCCGAAGAAGAATATGAACGGCGCAACCGGCGGAATAAAAAAATTGACTGGGAAGAATACGAATACGTCAAAGCCAACTGCGCGAAATGCACTGAAGTCGGAGCGCAAAATAACGCCGGCACGGACATCACTCAAGACGGGCTTGAAATGCCTTCGACCAGAATCCTCGGCGTGACGGCGAATATGCGCGAAATCGAAGACAAGACAATCGCCGAAGGTCGGTTTATCTCGAATGAAGAAGTGGCGCGCTCGGCGAAAGTTTGCGTTATCGGCACGGATGTCAAAGAAAAGTTTTTCCCGAACGAAAACGCGATTGGTCGAACTCTGAAAATTCGAGGAATCCCGCTGCAAATCGTCGGAATGGAAGAAAAGCGCGGCTCGATGTTCGGCAACTCACAAGACCGTCACGTTTATATTCCCGTCACTCTACATCTGCAAATGTTCGGGCGCGGCAACGGCATTCAGCTTCACGGAAAGTCTTCCGAACGCGAAACTTTGACGGCGGCGATTGAAGACGCGCAGACGGTTTTAAGAAACAAACGCAAACTGATCGGCAGCGAAGAAGATACGTTCAGCGTCGTTGACGTCGAAGGCGTGAACAACCAAATAGACCAATTCACGGCGGGCATCGCGGCGGTCGTCATTCCGATAACGCTCATCACATTGATCGTCGGCGGAATTGTCGTGATGAATATAATGCTCGTCTCGGTCACGGAAAGGACGTTTGAAGTCGGCTTGAGAAAAGCCCTCGGCGCGACGCGCAAACAAATTCTTTTGCAGTTTTTAATTGAATCATCGGCGCTCTGCGTCGCGGGCGGAATTTTAGGAATCGTGCTGGCAGTCGGCGTGACCGAACTGATCACGTTTCTGCTCGAAATCACGATGACCGTCACAATTACTTATATCGCTCTGGCAGTCATCGTTTCGAGCGTCATCGGAATTGTCGCCGGACTTTATCCGGCTTGGAAAGCGGCGCGGCTCGACCCGATTGTCGCGCTGACGAAAAACTAAGAATTTAGCCACAGAGGACACAGAGTTTTTAGAGATTTTTGAAGAAATGCAATCAGAAATAGTTTTCTTAATCCTATAAATTTGCTCTTGCTTTTCTCTGTGTTCTCAGTGGCAAAAAATAAAAATGAGATTACCGACATCATTACCATTTGAAGTTTTGCGGATGGCGTTAGACAGCATCAGGGCGAACAAATTTCGCTCGTTTCTGACGATTCTCGGAATCGTCGTCGGCGTGATGACGGCGATTGTCGTCGCCTCGATTTTGACCGGCTTGCGCCAATCAATCGTGGCGATGATTGAAGAATACGGCACGAATAACATCTACGCTTTTCATCTTTCGACGGGTTTTGGTCCCGACGACCGTTCGGAACGCTCGCGCAAACCGCTGACCGAAGAAGACGCCGAGGCGATTTTAAATCAATCCGGCGCGGTCGAAGACATTGCGCTTGTCGCGCCCGGCATCGGCAATTTCGGCGCGGCGAGTTTTGACGACAACATTACTTACGAAGGCAAAAATTATCGTCGCGCCAGCACCGACGGCGTTTCGCCGAACTACGATGAAATTTCGAATCTCGTCATTCGCGAAGGCAGATTTATCACCGAAGCCGATAATCAGCAGCGGCGCAATGTTCTGGTTATCGGCGTGAACGCGGCTGACGCGCTCTTCCCAAACAAAGAAGGCGATATTGTTGGAAAAGTCGTGCGGATGAACGGCACGACCTGGGAAATCATCGGCGTAATGGAAAAACGCAAAGCCGGATTTTTCGGCGAAAACGAAGAAGACAGCAAAGTTTTTCTGCCATATCGCACAGCTCGCAAAGCCGCGCCGCAGCGTAATTTCCTGCTCCACATCATCAAGGCGAAAAGCGAACGCGTGCAGGAAGCATTGCTCGATTCGGAAGCCGTTCTGCGCCAGCGGCGCGAAGTAAAATACGGCGAGCCGAATAATTTCGACATCAAAACGGCTGACAATTTTATCGAACAATTCGACTCGGTGATCGGCGGCGTCGGCTTAGCCGCGATTGCGATTTCGTGTCTCGGCTTGCTCGTCGGCGGCATCGGCGTGATGAACATTATGCTCGTGTCCGTAACCGAAAGAACAAAGGAAATCGGCATTAGAAAAGCCATTGGCGCGACTAAAGGCTCAATCGTTTTGCAGTTTTTATTAGAGGCGATGACGTTGACATTTTTCGGCGGCATCATCGGCGTAACTTTAGCGGTCGGCATCAGCAATCTTGTGATGCTAATTATTCCGAGCCTTCCGGCTTCGATTCCCTTGTGGGCAGTCATCTTAGGTTTGACCGTTTCCATCGGCGTCGGCTTAATCTTTGGCGTGCTGCCTGCCCGCAAAGCTGCCAAACTCGACCCGATTGAATGTCTGCGCTACGAATAATTTTTATACCACGGAGACACAGAGAAAGAATTTAAAAGAATTTCTTTTTCTCTGTGTTTCTATGGTGTAAAATCTGTCGGCAATGAGCATTTGCATCGAAAAAGGCGGCGTTCTTTCCACGATTCAGGATACAGGCAGAACGGGTTTTCGGCGTTTTGGAATCAACCAGAACGGCGCGATGGATAGAGCCGCCGTTCGCCTGATTAACGTTCTGCTCGGCAACGACGCGGAAGCTGTTTTGGAAATGCACTTTCCGGCGCCCGTTTTGAAGTTTGAAGAACCTGCAATGATTGCGCTCGGCGGCGCGGACTTCGGCGCGATGCTTGACGACGAACCGATTGAAAACTGGCGACCCGTTTCGGTCGGGAGAAATCAAATCTTAAAACTCACCCGAAAAGTTTTCGGCAACCGCCTTTATTTAGCAGTCAAAGGCAATTTTATAATCAACGAATGGCTCGGCAGCCGAAGCACAAATCTAGCGGCGAACATCAGCGGCTTTCAAGGCAGAAGTTTGGCGAAAGGCGACAGATTGTTTTTCAAACAACGGGGAAACGGCAAACGGCAAACGGCAAATTATAGAATCTCAAAAAGTTTTATTCCGCACTATAGTTCGCATCCGACGGTGCGCGTCGTCGCGGGCGCGGAGTTTGAACGACTAACGGCGTTAAGCGAGCATGATTTTTTCAAACGCGATTTCACAATCGGTCAGAATTCAAACCGAATGGGTTTTCGCTTGACGGGCGAACCGCTTTATTTAATTGATAAAATTGAATTAGTGTCCTCAGCCGTTGATTTCGGTA
>CADCUR010000063.1 GCA_902805935.1 uncultured Pyrinomonadaceae bacterium | reverse complement strand
CCGATTCGCTTTACGATGTGGGTTAGCGCCTATCAAGGTTTTGCGGTTGGTCATTGAGAATTTGGATTTTGAGTTAATTATTTCCCCCGGAAGCCTCTAATTGTGCCGTAGAGCCAGCTTCAGAAAATTCTCGAATAAAATCCGTCCGTCGCGGGATTCGTTTGGGTGTTCCCAACGCGTCGGGTTTTTTGACCAGTCTTCAAACGATTTTTCGAGGTGAAATTGAACTGAGTAAATCATCTGACCGCCTGAGTGCCTGACCATCATTTGATTTTTACAAAGATACGAAGTCGCCAGCAGTTTAAAGCCGTCCGGTATGCCTTCGACTTGCAGCCCGTGATTTTGCCAGACTCTCAAGATGTCGTCTTCGAGCGTATAGTCCTGCCAGATGCCGCTTTCGACATCTGCCGCGCCTTCAAAAATCGGGTCAGTGCGATCGGTGATTTTAATAAAGCGGTATTGATATTCGACGACGCGCTCGGTGCGTTTCGCCGACGGTTCGAGATGGTCGAGCGTCGTCAATTTGCCGCCAAAGCTCATCGCAACGAGCTGGTGCGCGCCGCAGATTGCCAGCACGGGAATCTTTGTCTCTTTGATAAATCGTTCAAACTTTTCGAGATGCGCCGGATTGTAATAATCAAAATCCGAAAGCGTTCCGCTCATCACAATCGCGTCGGGTTTGAACTGTTTCGCCGCTTCGCCGACTTCTGACAGATGCACGGTCAGGGTTTTCGGATTCTGGACGAGCCGCAAAACGTTTTTGGCGATATTATCGCATGCCATCGCCGAAATTTTCCGCTCGAAACGCAGTTTTGCTTCTTTCGTGCCGTTCCACTCGGCGCGCGCCAAATCCGAAATGTCGTCTTCGTAACGCAGTAAATTGTTAACGATTAAAACTTTCGCGTGAACGATACGCTTTTCTATCGGCTCGTAACGGCAGAACGGTCGGTTGTTGAAAGGAAACGGCAGCGTCTCCGATTGTAAAATGGCTGATGGCGTCGAATCTAACATAAGTTTTGGATTATATTACCACTTTTGAAAGTTGTAATAAAAAAAGCGTAAACGGTAAATGCGAAAAGTTCTGTTAGCCGTCAAACAATGCTTTTCCGCTTTTTCCGCTTTCTCGCCTCTTCACTTTCTCTGTTTCGTGCTTTGTTTGAATTCGGGCATCAGCGAACCGGCGCCGATTTCGCCGATCTCGCCTCGGATTTCCTTTATCAAACTCGAACGCATCCGACCTTTCACAGAAGCGGTTTTACCCGTTGCCGCATTTTCAAAAATGAGCAGAATCTTCTGCCAAGCAGATTCGAGTTCGTCGGCGAGCGTCGAAATTTTTGTGATGTCATACGGCACGGCGACCTCCTGGCAGCCGAGCCGCGCGAAAACCTGCAAATACCTGGCGGTTGATAAATCAGGACACGAAAAACGTCGGCTGCCGACTTTTAATTCGACTCCAAGAAGCGTGTGCTGAATAAGAGCGCGATTTTCTCGTTCGGGAATCTCAAGCCGGTGAGCGCGCGTCCGCTGCGAACGCACTTTGGCGCGGTAAATGTGAGGCAACCACTCGTCGTAGTTTATCTTTTCTTTGATGTCGGTCGCAATCTCCATAAACCGCCGCAACAAAAACACGAAACCTAAAAACACATTGCGAGAAATTTCTAATAAACTCAATACTCCGCCTAAAAGTGTTTTTGTGTTTTGCATTTGCAGGCAGCTATCTTTCCGCCCGTATCGCCGCTGCTGCCGGCGAGCGCGAGAACTTTTCAATCACGTTGTCGCTGAGAATGCCGAAATAAAAAACGCCCAGGACGGTGATTACTAAAACTACCGCCAGAGCCGCCGGAATGCGCGGAGCAATCCATTCGTCGGTGCGCTCGCGGAAGAACATCACGACAATCAGGCGCAAATAATAATAAGCGGAAATCGCTGTATTGACGACCGCGACGATGACCAGCAGCGTGAGCATCAAATTTCCGGCTTCGAGCGCGGGGCGGAAAACCAGAACTTTGCCCATAAATCCGGCGGTCAAAGGCAAGCCCAAAAGCGAGAGCATAAACAGCGACAAAGAAAACGCCAGAACCGGCGTTTTAAATCCGATGCCGTTGTAATCTTCAAATTCCGTGCGGCGGTCATTTCTCTGAGCGAGCAAATTGACGATGGCGAACGCTCCCAAATTTGTAATCGCGTAGGTCAGCATATAAAACGCCACCGACGCGATTGCCGCATCGCGTTTTTCGACGGTCGTCGCCATTCCCGCGCCGACGAATCCGACTAGCGCGTAACCGGCGTGCGCGATTGACGAATACGCCAGCATTCGTTTGACGTTGTTCTGCACAATCGCCGCGATGTTCCCGACGGTCATCGTCAGCATCGCCATAATCGTGAGGGCGTTTATCCAGGATTCGTGCAGATAACCCGACACGGACGCGCCCGCGACGAGCGGAAAGCCGAGAACGAACACGCGCACGAACGCGGCGAACGCCGCCGTTTTCGGTCCCGAAGCCATAAACGCCGTAACCGGCGTCGGCGCGCCTTCATAAACGTCGGGCGTCCAAACGTGAAACGGAACGGTGGCGACTTTAAAGCCGAAACCGATGATCAGCATCGCGCCGCCGACAAGTAAAAGCGCGGGAAAATTCGGGTCGGCGACACGGGCGGCGATTTCCGAAATGTTCGTTGTGCCGGTCGCGCCGTAAATCAAAGCCATTCCGTAAAGCAAAAACGCGGAAGCGAACGAACCCAGAATAAAATACTTCATCGCCGATTCGTTCGAGCGCAAATCCGTTCGGCGCAAACCCGCCATCACGTATGTGGCGAGCGAGGAAGTTTCCAGCCCCAAAAACAAAATCACCAAATCATTGCCCGAAGCCATAAACAGCATTCCGACCGTGGCGAACATCAGCAGCGAATGATATTCGCCGATGGGAACGTCTTCGCGCTCCGTCCAAACGACGGAAATCAGAACGGTCATCGCCGTCACGAGAAGAAAGACGAGCGAAAAACTGAGCCGCAAATTATCGTTGGCAATCATTCCGCCCCAAGCTGTTGCTGCGCTCGCGCCGTCCGACCACATCATTAACAAAACGATGGCGGACAAAACGAGTCCGACGATGGAAATAATGCCGGTAACGGCGCGTTGTTTCGGAAAAAAAGTGTCGTAAAGCATTACGACGATTCCGGCGACGGCGACAATGACTTCCGGCAGAATTATCGAAACATTTGTATTTGGATTTGCTAATCCGCTTTGTAAAAACATATCTGAAACAATTTGAAATTTAAAAAGCCTTTCTTTTGATTTATTCTGCTAATGTGTGGCTTCGGATTTTATTTCCGCCTGTTCAATCGTGCCGCCCGCCTGCCGTTCGGTGACTCTTTGCTGCACGGCTAAAACGCTCTGTTTGGAAGCGTCAAGAAACGGACGCGGGTAAACGCCCATATAAACCATCAGAAAAAGCAGCGGCGCAATCAAACCGATTTCGCGCCAGTTTAAATCGGTCAAATCACGATTTCTCTGGTTTGTAATCTTGCCGAAAAAGACTCGCTGAATCATCCACAGCAAATAGACCGCCGCGAAAATCACGCCCGTTCCGGCGAACATCGTCGCCACGTAGTTCCAATTAACCTGACTTGTAATTGGAAGCGCGCTCGAATTCCACATTCCGAGCATAATCAAAAACTCGCCGACAAAGCCGTTCAAAAAGGGAAGTCCGATTGACGACATTGAGGTGAAAACGAAAAGCGTTGCGTAAATCGGCATCACGCTCGATAAACCGCCGAAGTCGGAAATCGCCCGCGTGTGCCGCCGTTCATAAATGTAGCCGACAAGCAAAAACAAGGCTCCCGTCGAAACGCCGTGATTGAGCATTTGATAAAGCGCGCCCTGCATTCCGAGTTCGGTGAAAGAAAACATTCCCAGAATGACAAAACCCATATGCGAAACCGACGAATATGCGACGAGTCTTTTGACATCCGGCTGAACCATCGCCACGAGCGCGCCGTAGATAATCCCGATGATTGCCAAAATGATAAACAGATAAGCGAATTCGCGCGAGGCTTCTGGGAAGAGCGTGAAATTAAAGCGCATCAAACCGTAAGTTCCCATTTTTAACATCACGGCGGCGAGAACGACCGAACCGGCAGTCGGCGCTTCTGTATGCGCGTCGGGCAGCCAGGTGTGAAACGGAAAAAGCGGAACTTTGATGGCGAACGCGAGCGCGAAGGCGAAAAACAAAAGCGTTCCAGTTAGTGATCCGGCAGGAAAATTCAACGCGCCCGCCTGCATCGTATTCAACAACGTAACGTAATCGAAAGTTCCAACGCCTGTCGCCGTCGCGTGCAGGTAATATAAACCGATGATCGCCGCCAGCATCAGCAAACTGCCGAGCGCCGTATAAATAAAAAATTTAACCGCCGCGTAAACGCGGTTTTCGCCGCCCCAAATTCCAATCAGGAAAAACATCGGCACGAGCGAGGCTTCAAAGAAAAGATAAAAGACTAGCAAATCCAAAGAAACAAAAACGCCGAGCATCGCGCTTTCGAGCAGCAGCAGAAAAACATAGAAAGCGGTCGGACGCTTTTCGATGGCGTGCCAGGTCGAGAGGACGGCGATCGGCATTATAAACGTCGTCAAAACGACGAGCCACAGCGAAATTCCGTCAACGCCGACGTGGTAATTCGTGTTTATCGCGCGAATCCAAGGAACATTTTTTTCAAAGAAAAAGCCGGAAGCCGTTGACGCGCCTTTGTCCAAAATCAGAAACAACGACAGCAAAAAGTTCAGAACGGTAAAGCCGAGCGTAATCCATTTCAAACCGCCTTCCTGTCTCCAAAACAGCGCGTGTCCGAGCGTCAGCAATGCGCCGACGACGGGCAGCAGAATTAAAATCGTCAATAAATTTTCCGTAATAAAATCCATTTTTTTTGGAACGCCAGCATCTTGCTGGCAATAAACGCGCAAGCGTTTAAAGAACTTCTGCGTAACCTAGATTAGATTGCTATCGCAATCTTTGCTGGCAAGATGCTGGCGTTCCTTTAGCCAACCAACTTGAGTCCATAATAAATAAAATACCCGATGACAACTAACGCGCCGAACAAAATAAACGCCGCGTAACTGCGCACGAATCCGACTTGCACGCCGCGCGCCGCCGAGCCGAGCGCGGTCACAAAATGACCGACGCCGTTGACGATGCCGTCAATAAATCCGACATCGAAACCTTTCCACAAACCGTTGCGCGAAAGTCTGGTCAGCGGGTCAACGATGTAGCCGTTGTAAATTTCGTCAATGCGCCATTTATTCTCAAGAATTTTCGGCATTGCTCGCAAAGGCGTTTTGCCGAACATCGCAATGCCGATACCGATTCCCGATAGTGCCAGAAGCACCGACAAGCCCGCTAAAATTCTTTCGGTGCGAATTTCTTCGGGCGAATGCGCCGCGTGTCCTTCGGCGTGGTCGCCGGTCGCATTCGGAGCAGGCGCAGCGGCGTAAAAATGTTTGACTTCTTTTTTTGCGTCTGAATGCGGCGCGGCGAGCGAATGCGAATCGCCTTCTTTCTTCGCGTAAATCACGGGCGCAAGCGTGTGTTCAAACACATTGACATCGCCCGCGCCGAAAATCGAACTCATCGCGTATGGAACGCCGATTAAACCGCCGAGCGTCGAAAGAATCGCCAAAACAACGAGCGGCACGGTCATCATCCAAGGCGATTCGTGCGGTTTGTAATCGGCAGTCAAGTGTTCGTGATGCTCGTCATCATCGTCATCGTGCGCCGCGTCCAAATGCGCGTCGTGTCCGTGCGTATCGTCGTGCGCATGTCCGTGATGCGTCGTTGCGTCGTGCGCGTCGCCGTGTGAGAAAGCGTTTTCTTCGGCGTGCGCCGCATCGTGCGGATGATTGCCGTCGGGCAAAGCCAAATCAAAACGCGATGCGCCGAAAAACGTCATCCACATCATTCTGGTCATATAAACGGCGGTCAAGACTGCCGTTATCAAACCGATTACCCACAAAATCGTGTTGACGTGAATGCCGAGAAGCGTCGCTGTATGCGCCGCGTTCGTCGGCGAAATAGTGTGAAACGTGCGGTAAAGAATTTCGTCTTTCGAGAAAAAGCCCGCCCAAATCGGAATGCCGCAAATCGCCAGCCAGCCAGCCATCATCGTGACGAACGTGATCGGCATAAACTTTTTCAAATTTCCCATCCGCCGCATATCCTGCTCGTGATGCATTCCGTGAATGACCGAACCCGAACCCAAAAATAAAAGCGCTTTGAAAAAGGCGTGCGTCATCACGTGAAAAATCGCCGCGACGAACGCGCCGACGCCGCAGGCGAGAAACATATAACCGAGCTGCGAGACGGTCGAATAAGCGAGAACTTTTTTGATGTCGTTTTGCGCCAAGCCAATCGTTGCCGCAAAAATCGCCGTCGCCGCGCCGACGATTGCGACAATAAACATCGCCGTCGGCGCGTTCTGATAAATCCCGTTGCAGCGCACGACGAGATAAACGCCCGCCGTAACCATCGTCGCCGCGTGAATCAAAGCCGAAACCGGAGTCGGACCCGCCATCGCGTCGGGCAGCCAGGTGAACAGCGGAATCTGCGCCGATTTTCCCGTCGCGCCGATAAATAAAAGAATTGCAATCGAGGTCATTCCGCCTGCGAACAAAGCGCCCCAAGTGAATGGGTCAGATGCCATCGCCGACAAAGTATTTATCGCGCTTGGGACATTTACGCCGTCAACGGTTTTGTCGTAAAACGAAATCGAGCCGGTCATCGAAAAGATTAAAAAGACGCCCATCAAAACGCCCCAATCGCCGATGCGGTTCATCACAAACGCTTTTTTCGCCGCGCGTCTCGCTTCGTCGCGCTTGATGTAATAGCCGATGAGCAAGTAAGAACACAACCCAACGCCTTCCCAGCCGACGAACATCAGCAGAAAATTATCCGCCAGAATGAGCGTCAACATCGAGAACATAAACAGATTGAGATAAGCGAAAAAGCGATAAAAACTTTTATCGCCGTGCATATAACCCGTCGCAAAAATATGAATCAGCAAGCCGACAAACGTCACGAAACAAACGTAAATTCCCGAAAGCCGGTCAACGCCCAAACCGAAATCGGCGCGAAAATCGCCGACCTGAATCCACGTCCAAATATGGTCGAGAACGGGGCGAGTGCCGACGAGCGCGCCTTCGTGCGGCGTGCCGATGCCGAACGCAATCATAAACGCGACGACGGTCGAAACCCCGATAGTCGTGCAGGCGACCACGCCGCTGAAAAGTTCGCTGTTTGCTTTTTTCCCGAACAGCCCATTGATAATCGCGCCGACAAGCGGTGCGAAAATTATTAGACTTAAAAAATTGTTTTCAGTCATTTTCCTGTAACTTGATAATAATCGCGTGAATCTTTTCCTGTAATTCGTCCAATTCTTTCGGCGCGCCGTAAAAATTAAAGACGCTTTTAGTTTTGTTCCCGACGGTTAAAGTCATCGTGGTTTTTATCGCGTGGTCAACAACCTGCGTCACTCCGTTGGGCAATTTTTTTTCCGTGTATTTATCTTCAAGCGCGAAAAAATTTATTTTCTTAAAATCGCCGATCAAATCCTTTACTTGTTCAATTGAAATTGAAAACGTGTGTTTTTCTTTTAATCTAACGCCCGAATAACCTTCATAATTAACAATTCCGTTTCCGTCAATTGCCGCTGAGTATTCAGCCGTGCAACCGATACAGCCTGTCGAAGAACCATCGCGCTTGATTTCGATTTTGATCTCAGACGAATTGATTTC